>JBBKWB010000159.1:0-23458 GCA_037968755.1 Woeseia sp. | reverse complement strand
CATGGCCGCTGACGACAGCGCAGTAGCCGAGCAGCAACACGCTGACGATTCGTCAGACAAGTTGTCGCTGGACGACAGCGCCAACCTGGCCATCGCGGAATCGGTCGACGATATTGACGTCGCCGATGCGTCGACGGGATTCGCGGGCGAGGACAGCTCTGCTGCCGATGATGCCGTGTACGACGACCAGTCCCTGCCAGCCACTGACGATGCAAGCGCCGCAACCGTGGCCAGTGACGAAGACGATACTGTCCTGCAAGGCCTCGACGACGACGAAAGCGACGTCGAAACGGAAGTCGATGATGCAGTTGCAGACGAAGACGCCGGCATTGCACCCGGCGATGTCGATGTCGATGCCGACGACGACGGCGAAGCCCCGATAATTGCCGCAGAAACGGACGTCGACCTGCCCGAGACCGCGCAAGATGAGGTCAACGACGAGCTGTCGGTAGAAATGCAAATAGACCAGGAGCTGATGCGGGCCGCTGCCGAAAGCGCCGACCAGCCCGTCCGCAAGAAACCGTCTGCCGGCGACAGCATGCTGGTGGAAACCATCATCATGGAAGGTGACACGGTCACCGACTTACTCTCGGAAGCGGAAGACGCGGAGACCGAAGACAATTTGCCCGAGGGCGCGCTTGATGCAGAACCACTGCTCATCAACGACGTCGAGCCAGATGAGGATGCTGATGAGCGACGCAAGCGTGCGCGCAACCTGGGGATCGCAGCCGTTGTGCTGCTGGGCTTGTTGCTCGCCGCACAGCTGGTCCACGCCAATCGTGAATCGCTGGCCACGTACGACTCATTCAGTGCCGCAATTGGTCCAATTTACAGAATTTTGGGTCAACCGGTGACGCCCGCCTGGGAAGTTCGAGGCTGGCAATTCGAGTCGACGAGCGGCAGCACAGACGAAACCGGGCAGCGGCTCACAATCCGCTCGCGGATCGCAAACAAGTCCGAGCAAGCCATGCCCTTGCCGCTCGTGTACGTTTCTCTGACCGACCGCTTCGAGGAATTGGTAGGCAGCCGCATTCTGAGCCCAGACGATTATCTGGAGGCAACAGCCGGATCAGGCCAAAAGGTCGCGGCGGGCGCTGATTTCACAGCGGTTATCAACATCGACACCCCGTCACCGGATGCGACCGGTTTCAAATTGAATGTCTGCTACCAGGCCACCGCGGGCCAGATGCGCTGCGCAATAGAAGACTTCAAGAACTGAATTGTCCGCGCGCGGCGGCTACAATAGCGCCCCTTTCGTCATTTCCAGCAATCATGCAAATCGGGCCCTGGACCATTCCCGGACGTTTCGTGCTCGCGCCCATGGCGGGCATTAGCGACGCGCCATTTCGGAAGCTATGCCGACGCTTCGGTGCCGCGCTGACGACCTCCGAGATGACGACGGCGGATACTCGCCTGTGGCAGACAGCCAAATCCAGGCGGCGCCTTGATATTGATACTGATTGTGAGCCGCGGATTGTCCAGATTGCAGGATCCGACCCCGAGCAACTTGCAGAGGCCGCAGTGGCTTGCGTGGCCCGTGGTGCCCAGATCATCGACATCAACATGGGCTGCCCTGTAAAAAAAGTATGCAGCAAGCTCGCCGGTTCGGCGCTGTTGCAGGACGAGGAGCTCGTTGCCCGCATACTCGACGCCGTCGTCAGCGCAGTGGACGTGCCGGTAACGTTGAAGATACGCACAGGCTGGGACCCTGAGCACCGCAATGGTGCACGAATTGCCCGTATCGCGGAAAACTGCGGGGTGCAGGCACTCGCTGTGCATGGCCGCACACGGGCCTGTCGCTTCAAGGGCGTAGCGGAGTACGACACCATCGCCGAGATCAAGAAAAGTATCTCAATTCCGGTCATTGCCAATGGAGATATAGCAACTTTAGAGAAGTCGCTTGAAGTATTGAAGCTAAGCGCCGCTGACGCACTGATGATTGGCCGCGGCGCGCAAGGACGGCCCTGGATTTTCCAGGAGCTAAACAAATTATTCGTTCCAGAAAATACGCATCGGTCGCTAGAAAAAAACGATGTGCGTGATATCATGCTCGACCACCTCAGCGACCTGTACCGGTTTTATGGGGACACAACCGGGGTAAGAGTCGCTCGCAAACACCTGACCTGGTATTGCAGCGGACTTAAGAACTCGCACGAGTTCCGGTCCAGGGTGGTTCGTGTTGACAGTGCAGCGGAACAGATTCAATTGACGCAAGCGTATTTTAGCGGCGTCGACCAGGGCGACTTGCTGGCCGCATAAGCTGTAGCAACACAGGGGGGAGGCGCCAAGCCTGAAATACTTATTCTAATATGGAAAATTTCAGATCGTGGCTAAACAGAATACACAGAAGTTAAAAGAATTGAGAACCAGTAAATCAAGCAAGCCGCTGCGCAAACACGCAGAGGAAGCACTCGGTCAGTACTTCGCAACCTTGAACGGTAACCGGCCAGGGGACCTTTACGAGCTCGTAATGGGTGAAGTAGAAGAGCCATTGTTCAAAGCCGTTATGGACTACACGGGCGGCAATCAAAGCCAGGCCGCCGGGATCCTCGGGATCAATCGCGGCACGTTGCGCAAGAAACTCAGAACTTACTCACTGCTGCAATAAAAGGCATCGGCATGACCACAGTGCATCGGGCGCTTGTCAGCGTTTCGGACAAGCGAGGCCTCACTGAATTTGCCAGTGGCCTGGCCAAGCTCGGGATTGAAATCCTGTCCACCGGCGGTACCGCTCGGCAACTTGATGAAGCCGGCATCGCCGCCATCGAGGTGGCTGAGAAAACCGGATTTCCGGAAATCATGGATGGCCGCGTCAAAACCCTGCACCCGGTCATCCACGGTGGCCTTCTGGGACGCCGCGGCACAGACGAGGCCGTGATGGCCGAGCATGGCATCGAGCCGATTGACCTGCTGGTCGTCAATCTCTATCCGTTTGAAGAAACCATTCGCCGCGCCGATGCCACGGTGGACGACGCAATCGAGAACATCGATATCGGCGGACCCGCGATGATACGCGCCGCAGCAAAGAATCATGCGAGTGTTGCCGTTGTCGTCGATCCGGATGACTACGACACGGTCCTTGCGGCACTGCAGAAAAATCAGCTTGATGCAGAGTTGCGCCGTCGTCTGGCCGCAAAAGCGTACGCCCACACGGCGAGTTACGACACTGCAATTAGCCACTACTTGCACGGTGTCCTCGGCGACGGTCCGCTCGGCGAACGTGCGTTGTATGCCGGACGCCGAATTGAAAACCTGCGTTACGGAGAGAACCCGCACCAATCTGCAGCATTTTACCGCGACCAGAACGCAGCGGCCGGCAGCCTCGCTAGCGCAGAGCAGTTGCAAGGCAAAGCACTCTCTTACAACAACATCGCGGACAGCGATGCCGCGCTGGAATGCGTACGCCAGTTCGCGGAACCGGCCTGCGTCATCGTCAAGCACGCCAATCCTTGTGGTGTTGCCGTCGACAAAAATATCCAGCGTGCCTACGAGCGCGCCTTCAGCACGGACCCGACGTCGGCTTTTGGCGGCATTATTGCTTTCAACCGGCCACTGGACGTCGCGACGGCCAACCTCATCATCGAACGCCAATTCGTTGAAGTAATCGTCGCCCCCGAGATCGACGACGATGCACGTGCCGCATTGGCCACGAAGAAGAACGTCCGTGTCCTGCGCGTGGGCAACCACGCTGCCAGCAGTGACGGCCTCGATTTCAAAAAGGTATCAGGTGGACTGCTCATTCAGACCGTCGACAACGGCAAGATCAGCGCCGCAGATTTACGCACGGTCACGAAAAAGGCGCCCGACGCTGCGCAACTCGACGACTTGCTGTTCGCCTGGCAAGTTGCGAAGTTCGTAAAATCAAACGCGATTGTTTTCTGTAAAGACCGTATGACGATCGGCGTTGGCGCAGGCCAGATGAGCCGCGTCTACAGCACCCGCATCGCGGCGATCAAAGCCGCTGACGAAAAGCTTGAAGTTAAAGCCTCGGTGATGGCATCGGACGCATTTTTCCCGTTTCGCGACGGCATCGATGCCGCGGCGGAACACGGTATCGCTGCAATTATCCAGCCGGGCGGTTCCATGCGTGATGACGAGGTCATTGCCGCCGCCGATGAGCATGGCATTGCCATGGTCTTTACCGGCATGCGGCACTTCCGGCACTGAGGCAGGCGGCCGCCGTCCGGCACCGCAGTACCATCCCGCGAATTCGGCGCAGTACGAAGTAGTACTCGCGTTATAGTTGTCGACACGATGCTACACCGGCTGCTCACGAGGGAGGCCAATGAAAGTTTTGATCGTAGGCGGCGGTGGCCGCGAGCACGCACTGGCCTGGAAGTGTGCGCAGTCCAAAAATGTTAGTGAAGTGCTGGTCGCACCCGGCAACGCCGGCACGGCTCGTGAACCGCGCATCCGCAATATCGCCATTGCAGCCGATGACATTGACGCCCTCCTCGAACTCGCCAGCCAGGAAATGTGTGGCCTGACTATTGTCGGCCCTGAAGTCCCGCTGGTCGCCGGAATTGTCGATCGCTTTCAAGAACGCGGGCTGCCCTGTTTCGGCCCAAGCGCGGCAGCTGCCCAACTGGAGGGCTCCAAGGCGTTCACCAAAGAGTTTCTTGCGCGCCACAATATTCCCACTGCAGATTACGGCAGTTTTAGCGAAATCGAACCGGCGCTCGCCTGGCTGCGCGAACGGGGTGCACCCATTGTCGTGAAAGCCGACGGCCTCGCCGCCGGCAAAGGAGTTGTGGTCGCACAGACTTTGGCCGAGGCTGAACAAGCTGTGCACGACATGCTCGATGATGGTCGCTATGGAGCCGCTGGCAGCAGCATCGTCATCGAAGAATTCCTCGCCGGCGAAGAGGCCAGTTTTATTGTGATGTGCGACGGCAAATCGGTGCTGCCGTTGGCCACTTCGCAGGACCACAAGGCTCGTGACGACGGTGACCGGGGCCCCAATACAGGTGGCATGGGCGCCTACTCGCCAGCACCAGTTGTTACACCGTCGCTTGAAGCCCGCGTCATGCGCGACATTATTGAGCCGACGATTGCGGGCCTGAAGAAAGACGGCATCGACTATCTTGGTTTTCTCTACGCCGGGCTGATGATCGACGGCGACGGCACACCGCGGGTTCTCGAGTACAACTGCCGTTTCGGTGATCCCGAAACCCAGCCGATACTCGCACGGCTCGATTCTGATCTGGTTGAACTGTGCCTTGCGGCATTGGCAGGCAAACTCGCTGACCAGGAAATACGCTGGGACCCGCGTGCTGCGCTCGGCGTTGTGGTCGCTGCTGGCGGCTATCCGGACAGTTATGCCAAAGGCAAAACTATTCATGGCCTGCCGGAAACGGAAGGCGGCGCGAGCAAGGTATTTCATGCTGGTACTGCGCTGGATGGCAACGAAGTTGTAACCGCCGGCGGACGAGTGCTGTGCGTCGTGGGGCTTGGTGACACTGTTGCCGCCGCTCGCGAAACAGCCTATGCGGAATGTGCGGGCATCAGCTTCGACGGTGCATTCAGCCGCAGTGACATTGGTTATCGCGCGATTGCACGCGAGGAAGAGCAAAGCTGATGCTGTCCGTTGCCGAAGCAACCGCAGCCATAAATGCCGCACTGCCGGCATTGCGAACAGAACAAACTGATCTCGCTGGTGCATGCGGCAGGGTTCTGCAGCAGACCGTCGCGGCTGAGCGCGATCAACCGCCATTTGACCGCGTCACGATGGATGGCATCGCCTTACAGCACGCCGCGTTCGCGAACGGCGTGCGCACTTACACTGTTGCGGGTACCCAGCATGCCGGCGACACCGTTCTTGCTTTGCCGGACAGCGACAGTTGCATTGAAGTGATGACCGGCGCGGTGCTGCCGGACGGCTGCGACTGTGTCATTCCGGTCGAGCGGATTGTGCATGAGCAAGGCAAGGTAACCATTGAGAGCGGCTACACTGCTGCGCGGCAGCAGTTTATTCATCCGCAGGGTTCCGACCATCGCAAGGGTCACGTTTTGCTCACAGCAGGCCGGCGCATTTCGGCGATCGATGTCGCGCTGCTTGCGAGCGCCGGGTTGGCAACGATAAAGGTATCCGCACTGCCCCGCGTTCGGGTTATTTCTACTGGCAACGAATTGATCGCCGCTGGCCTGCCTATTGCATCGCACCAGATCCGGATGTCGAACGGACCGGCGCTTACGGCCATGCTCGAACACCTTGGTTTCGGCGATAGTAAACACCTGCATCTTCCGGACGAGCCAGCACAGCTCATGAAGCAAATCGGCGCACAGCTCGCGAGCAGTGACGTCTTGGTATTGAGCGGCGGTGTCTCGATGGGTAAAGCCGATTTCGTGCCCGCAGTGCTCGCTGAGCTCGGCGTGACGAAAATATTTCATCGCATCAACCAGCGCCCCGGTAAGCCGATGTGGTTTGGTACCGGGCCGTCCGGCCAGCTCGTATTCGCGCTGCCCGGCAACCCGGTATCGGCCCTGACGTGTTGTCGGCATTACGTGTTGCCTGCGCTGCTCACTGCAGTCGGCGCCACGCCGCGGGAACCAGAACCGGTGCCGCTTGCCTGCGACTGGCAATTCAAGCCGGCGCTGACCTGCTTCCTGCCAGTCGTGCTTGGTTGCGATGAACGTGGCAACAGAGTAGCCACTCCCGTCGCGACCAACACTTCAGGTGACTTCACCGCGCTGGCCGACACCGATGGTTACCTGGAACTGGCGGCTGAAAAAGACCATTTCGCCGCGGGCAGTGCGCAGCTGTATTACTCCTGGTCGCAAGCCTGAAAGAATTTCCGCCGGCAGCTCAGCCACGACGATAGTTTTTCGCGTACTCCGGCACACTTGCCGCCGACGTCATTTCCGGGTCGACCACGGGCTCCAGCGCAACTTGCTGCAGCGGAATAACCCCGGCCCAGTGCGGAAGCGGGTAGTCACCAGCCGCATCCTTGGGAGGGCCGGAGCGCACCTTGATGCTCGCTTCATCAAGCTTCAGCGCCAGTACCGTCGTTGCCGCTATTTCCTTACGATTCGGTTGTCGTGAATCTTCCCAACGGCCGGGCAACATGTGATCGAGAAACGCTTTGAACGCTCGTCCTTTCTCGTCCGCATCGGTTACCGTTACGGCGTCGCCGAATGCGACGACAGAGCGATAGTTCATTGAATGCGAAAAGGCTGCGCGCGCCAGCACCAGTCCATCAAGCAACGTTACGCAGACACTCACCGCCCGACCCTCACGAAAACTTGCCAGCCAGCGACTCGCGACCGCACCGTGCAGGTACAAGGTGTTGTCGATGCGGGCGTAGGTCATCGGCAAAACGACCACGCCGTTGTCAGTATTCAGACCGACGTGTGCAATCAGTCCCTCATCCAGAACGCTGTACGCAAGGTCCCGCTCGTACGACGCGCGTTCCGGGTGACGAGTCATGCTCGAGCGATCGGTCTTCTTCAAATCAGCGTCCACAATGCCTTCCTCTAACAACTGTCGGAACCACATTAGCCGTTGCGCAAAGTGGTCGCCAATGTACAGATGCCGGAAATTCGCAGGGCTACAGTGACGAAGATGTCGGTTTACCCGCCCGGCCATATCACGCCGGTCGGCGGCGATATCCGGAGTGTAGATGGAGTCGAAATCAGAGCGCAAAAAAAAGCGGCGTACCTTTCGGGTACGCCGCCTTCATTTACTCGCTGAATGTTGCGTCAGATTAGCGCTTCATTGCCTCGAAGAACTGGGTATTGGTCTTCGTGTCCTGCAACTTGTTCAGCAGGAACTCGATTGCCGCCAATTCGTCCATCGGATGCAGCACTTTCCTGAGGACCCACATTTTCTGCAGTTCATCAGCTTGCGTCAGCAACTCTTCCTTGCGCGTACCGGAACGGTTGATGTTGATCGCCGGGAATACACGCTTCTCAGCGATACGGCGATCCAGGTGGATCTCCATATTGCCGGTGCCTTTGAATTCCTCGTAAATCACTTCGTCCATTTTCGAGCCGGTATCGACCAGTGCGGTCGCCAGGATCGTCAGGCTGCCACCTTCCTCGATGTTGCGCGCAGCACCGAAGAAACGTTTCGGCCGGTGCAAGGCATTCGCATCAACACCACCTGTCAACACCTTGCCGGATGACGGCACGACGGTGTTGTAGGCACGCGCGAGGCGCGTGATGGAATCGAGCAGAATGACAACATCGCGCTTGTGTTCGGTGAGCCGCTTGGCTTTCTCGATCACCATCTCGGCGACCTGCACGTGGCGGCTGGCGGGTTCGTCAAACGTCGACGACACCACTTCACCGCGCACCGTACGTGCCATCTCGGTCACTTCTTCCGGTCGCTCGTCGATCAGCAACACGATCAGGTCGCAATCCGGGTTGTTGGCCGAGATCGCCGATGCAATGTTTTGCAGCAGCATTGTCTTACCGGCTTTCGGCGGGCTGACGATCAGGCCGCGCTGGCCCTTACCAATCGGCGCCACCATGTCGATGATGCGCGCGGTCAGATCCTCGGTACTGCCATTGCCCTGCTCAAGCGTAAGGCGATCACGCGGGAACAGCGGCGTGAGGTTCTCGAACAGTACCTTATTGCGCGCATTCTCCGGTGCGTCGTGGTTGATTTGGCCAACCTTCAACAACGCAAAGTAACGCTCGCCTTCTTTCGGCGGACGAATGAGCCCACTAACGGTATCGCCGGTGCGCAGGTTAAAGCGACGAATCTGACTGGGCGAGACATAAATATCGTCAGGCCCGGCAAGATAGGAGCTATCGGCGGAGCGCAGAAAGCCGAAGCCATCCTGCAAAATCTCCAGCACGCCGTCACCGTAGATATCTTCGCCATTCTTGGCATGCGCCTTGAGAATGGAAAAGATCATGTCCTGTTTGCGCGAACGCGCCAGGTTCTCGATGCCGAGGCCAGCGCCAAGATCCACAAGTTCAGAAGCAGGACGGTTCTTAAGATCCGTCAGGTTCATTGCTTGCTTACTCAGCTCCAGCTGATCAGGGGAAATAACCTCGAGGTTATCTTCGTCGTCCGGAAATTCTTCCGACTCGCGACGTCTTGGTCGACGTCTCCGATTTCCACCCTGACCACCCGAGTTTTTTGGTTTTGCCGTCTGTTTAGGGCGGCTTCTTGTTTGATTACCCAAGTATCCTCTCACAAATTAGTTTCCAGAAACTCTGTCAATTGCGACTTCGACATAGCGCCCAATTTCTGTGCGTGTACCGAGCCGTCCTTAAAAAGCATTAATGTAGGGATGCTGCGAATTCCGAATTTCGGTGGTGTATTCGGATTCTCGTCAATGTTCAGTTTTGCGACGGTCATGCGGTCAGCATATTGCTCCGCAACTTCGTCAAGCAATGGCGCAATCATCTTGCATGGGCCGCACCATTCAGCCCAGAAATCGAGCAGGACCGGCTTTGTTGATTGCAGTACGTCCGCTTCAAATGAATCGTCGTTGGTATGCACGATATTGTCGCTCACCGGCATATGCCTCCGGAGTGGTTTGAGAGTGGTTTGGCTGTTTGGCGTGGCCCGGAACCGCTGTGCGGCATTGTCCGGACTGTGCAAAATGGATGACGCTGCCCGTCCAATCAGGCAATATGTCGCAGCTTTACCGCGGCTTCTCTTGGATTTCGTTGAAGGCGAAACTGGCAGGTGCGACGACTGTCGCGTCGATATTGGCCAATTTGACCGGTTCACGACGCAATTTGCAAGCCCAATTCCGCAATTTCTCTATGGAGTCCCATGTCCGACAATCACCTGAGCGATCTCAGATTCGAAGAGCTAGACCTGCACCCGGACCTGCGCGCCGGAATCAAAGCCGCAGGATTTGAATTTTGTACACCTATCCAGGCCCAAACCCTGCCCTTGGCCCTTAAGAACCGCGATGTTGCTGGACAGGCACAAACCGGTACGGGCAAGACAGCGGCTTTTCTGATCGCAGCCTACCAACGCCTGCTGAATTCGCCATCGGCCGAAATCGATGGCCAAAAGCACCCGCGTGTTTTTATTCTTGCGCCAACGCGCGAACTCGCCGTGCAGATCGCTAATGATGCCGAGATACTGAGCGAGCATACCGGCTTCAAGATTGGGCTGGCCTACGGCGGCACCGATTACGAGAAGCAGCGCAATATTATTGCTGGCGGCATAGACCTCCTGATCGGCACGCCTGGCCGCATTATCGATTATTTCAAGCAAGGCGTGTACCGCCTTGATCAGGTCCAGGTTGCGATTCTCGACGAAGCTGATCGCATGTTCGATCTCGGTTTCATCAAAGACATTCGCTACCTGTTGCGACGTCTGCCCGATCCCGACAAGCGCCTGAACATGCTGTTTTCAGCCACGCTGTCACAACGCGTGATGGAGCTGGCATACGAACATATGAATGAGCCGGACCTGATTCGCATTGAGCCCGACAAGGTCACTGCAGACGGGGTTCGCCAGGCAATCTTTTTTCCATCGAATCCGGAGAAAATTCCGCTGCTCGTCGGCTTGATTCGAGAAATGGGCACTGGCCGCATCATGGTATTCGTCAATACCAAGCGCGAAGCAGAACGCATCCAGTCGTTCCTGCAGGCGAACGGCATCGATGCAAATGCGATCTCCGGCGATGTGCCACAGAACAAACGCCTGAAAATGTTGATGCGCTTCCAGAGTGGTGAATTGCCCGTCCTGATCGGCACAGACGTCGCCTCGCGCGGCCTGCATATTCCGGACGTGCAGTACGTCATCAACTACGACCTGCCGCAGGATCGCGAAGACTACGTGCATCGCATTGGTCGTACCGCCAGGGCAGGCGCCGCCGGCGACGCCATCAGCTTCGGCTGCGAAACCTACGTGATGTCCTTGCCCGATATCGAGGATTACATCGGCCACAAGATTCCTGTGGCCAACTTCGACCCGCTGTTGCTACCTAAACTGGAACGCCCACCACCGCGCCCACGCAGCGACCGCGGCGGCAATCGCGGTGGCAAACCACGCCACAGCGGCGGGGGTAATCGCTCTTCCAGACAGCGCCGCTAAACCAGGGACAGTGACCGGTTTTTCGGTAATTCCGCAACATTGCGGACGGTCGCCTTACTTAGGGCAGCAAAAGAAAATAATAGCGAAACACAGCTCCGCGATGACAAATGCGGAGCGGGGTCCGCACTTCCGTTGGAGCGGTCGCAGCGACTGCAACGGGCGGTCAGCCGGCTGGTAACAGGTCGCTGACACCCTCAACGGCAAGGTAGCGATCGCAACTCCGAACCGCACGCGTCGTGTCCGGGCGGGTCACACGCACAACGTGAGCCACACCGAATTCGCGCGCACTGGCAAGCACTGACTCGGTATCGTCGACAAACATCGTTCGTGCCGGATCAAAATCTTCGACGGCCGACAACGCTCGCCAAAAATCCTGTTCTTCTTTGGGGTGGCCGAAATCGTGCGACGTGTAAATATGGGCGAAGTAGCGTTCGATACCGGTTACTTCAGATTTAACTGCCAACGTATCGCGATGCGAGTTGGTCACCATGATGACGCGCTGTGCCTGTGCCTGCATGAGGTCAAGGAATGCCTCCGCGCCGGGTAACCAGCCGATTCGCGAGCGCTGCTCCCGATGCAGTCCGACCACATCGAGATCGAGTCGCTCACTCCAGTGATCGAGGCAATACCAGTCGAGCTGGCCCTGCAGTTTCAGGTACTGCTCATGCAGGCGACGGCGGGCTTCCTCACTGTCGAGACCGTGACGGCGGGCGTACTCGAGCGGAATGTGCTGCAGCCACATGAAGTTATCGAACGCGAGGTCAAGCAAAGTGCCGTCCATGTCGAGCATCAACGTATCGCATTGCGCTAATAGCTTGTCGGTCGTCATGCTGCTCCGTTTACCGTTTAGTCCTCATCCACAGCCATGCTTTATACTGCTCGGCCAAACTTCACGCAATTGAGTCCCTATATGCAGATCGAATCCCTGGTCCAACCCGTCACAGAACTGGCCCATCGCGCGGGAGAGGCCATACTGGAGATATACAACGGTGATTTCGCTGTGGAGCTCAAAGACGATGATTCTCCGCTGACCAAGGCTGATCTGGCCTCGGATCGAGTTATTGCGGCAGGACTACGTGCGCTGACACCGGATATCCCGGTACTCTCGGAAGAAAGCGGCATGCCGCCGTTCGCAGAGCGTAGTCAGTGGCCACGCTACTGGCTCATCGACCCGCTCGACGGCACCCGCGAGTTCGTCAATCGCAACGACGAATTCACGGTCAACATCGCGCTGATCGACGATCACCGCCCGGTTCTGGGCGTCGTGCACGTTCCCGTAGCAGGGATTACCTATGCCGCGGCAGAGGGCTACGGTGCGACCCGGCAAGATGCAGGCGCCGAGCCCAGGCCAATCGCGGTCACGCAGGTAAGCCGCCAGCCGGTTCGGGTCGTAGGCAGTCGCTCACATCGCGGTGCCAGCCTTGACGCTTATCTACTCGCCCTGGGAGAACACGAGCTGCTGCCGATGGGCAGCTCCCTCAAGTTTTGCCGCCTGGCGGAGGGTGATGCCGACCTCTACCCGCGATTCGGCCTCACGTCTGAATGGGACACTGCGGCTGCCCAGGCGGTTGTTGAACAAGCCGGTGGCCAGGTACTTCGATTGAACGGTAAGCCGTTGTTATACAACACCAAAGAAGACATACTAAACGAGCATTTCATGGTTATCGGGCCGCGTGATCGCGACTGGCTGGCACTCGTCGGCACTGCGCGAACAGATAACACGTAGACTAAAATTAATTTTGCCGTGAGCGTAATTGCAACCATTCAATGACTGACAAGATCGACACCGAGTGTTTTCGCGAGTACGCGCGCCTGCGCGAATTGCGTATCAGTCATCGTGACCTTAATGACCTGATTGACCGGCTGTCGCACGACCCACTTGTTGATCAGCTGCGTATCCGCCGCCTGAAGAAACGTCGCCTCGTTTTGAAAGACATGATCGCTCGCCTCGAAAGTGACATTATTCCCGATCTGGATGCCTGACGACTAAACCCGCTCGTACCGCGAGTGTCACGCGCCACTGTTAGCGCGTGCTGCAGGAAGTCACTTGCACAATCCAAAGCACAACTAGGGAATCTGCATCCACCGACACGAATGCTGTGAATCGGCATTACGACGGACGACGTTGATCCAGGCCAGCATGCGCTGCGCCAGCCTTTGAGACTACTGCGATTTCTTGTCCGCGAGTATCGCGCCGATATGACGGTCGCCGCGTTCGCGCGCCAGTTGCACCTGGCGACGGCGTTCTTCGAGGCGTGCTGCACGTTCGCT
Source organism: Woeseia sp. (assembly GCA_037968755.1). Classification (GTDB taxonomy): domain Bacteria; phylum Pseudomonadota; class Gammaproteobacteria; order Steroidobacterales; family Woeseiaceae; genus Woeseia. Next base: position 10,176 of record JBBKWB010000159.1, on the reverse strand, counting down.
GTCCAGTTCACCAATGCACTGCGGACAGGAGACGCCTTCGCGATAGTGCGCGGAGTCCAGGTCCTCTTGCGATAACGGTCGGCGACAGGCGTGGCATTGTTCGTAACCGCCTTCGGCAAGATCGCGATCCACCGCAACCCGGCTGTCAAACACGAAACACTCGCCAGTCCAGCGATTATCGTCAGACTCAATCTGCGTCAGGTAATTCAGGATGCCACCCTGCAACTGGTAAACCTGCGAGTAGCCCAGTTCCTGCATGAGCGCGCTGGCTTTTTCGCAACGAATCCCGCCAGTACAAAACATTGCAACCGGGCGATCGCGCCTGGCCTCATCCAGTTGCTCTGCGAATGCCGGAAATTGTCGGAAACTGTCAGTACCCGGATCAAGTGCGCCAGGGAAACTGCCCACTTCGATTTCATAATGATTGCGCGTATCAATGACGAGTGTATCCGGATCGTCGAGCAACGCATTCCATTCCATCGGTGACACATGCTGACCGGTGTGTCGCTGCGGTCGGATGTCGGGGCGACCCAAGGTCACAATCTCGTCCTTGACCTTGATCCGCAGGCGCCGAAACGGCGCGCCTGCAGCTTCAGTCCAGCGTGCGTCTATCGCGGACGAAAGTCCGAGTTCAGTGTGCAGCCAGTCGAGGACCAGGCGAATCCCGGCGCCCTCGCCGGCCAGGGTGCCGTTAAAGCCTTCTGCGGCGAGCAGGACTGTACCAAGCAGTTGTTGCTCCGCGCACCGCACCTGCAACGCCTCCTGCAGCTCGGCAGGCTCGGGCAGGTCCACAAATCGATAGAAGGAGACAACGTTTAACACTACAGCTCGCTAACCGCGCTCAGTCAGGTTCGGCGGCATCAGAAAAAGTGAGCGAGAGAATACTATGTCGTATCTCTTCACCCAACACGAGCCGGGCGTCTTCGCCGATACGAGTGATGTCGTCATCAAATTCCAAGCGCCCTTCGTCGTTGCGCCGAAGCACATCTTGCTCACGCAGCTGCGCGATAAAGTCGCGAAACAGCGCCTTATCGAAAAAGTCCGGTGAATGCAGGCCATAGATCATTGCCAGGCGTTGTGCGCTTTGCTGACACAAAGATTCCAGCCCGGCGCGAGTTAGCTGGCCAGAGCCATTGCGAACCAGTAAGGCGATGACCAGGTAGAAGCGCTGCAGCATCGGCACCATGGATTGACCCAGCATTAATAGCTGGAACGCCCTGCCGGAGCCGGCAGACGGTCGGACCAAAGTTGTACCATCCGTATCGCGACGCAGTATGTCGAGCGAAATCAGGGCATCGATTGCGGTACTGGTTACCTCATCAATGTCCTCGAAGTCCCATTGCAAGGTTAACTCGGTTTTCATGAACGGATAGATAAGCCGCACGAGTCGCTGCAATTCCGAATGTGCCAGCCGGCGACCCTGGATAAAGCAGCAGGCAATCGATGCCGGTATGGCGAACAGGTGCTGTACATTATTGCGGAAGTACGTCATTAGCACGGCTTCGCGTTCTTCCATGCTGATCACGTCGCCCAGTTTGTGCTTGGTACGACTGATTACGCCCAGTTTGACGCCATGGCTGACTATTTCGCGCGGCGTCCAGTCCGGCAAAGTAACGGAATCCGAGTAGTGAAAGCGCTCCAGCAATTCGATGCTGAGTTTCAGTTGCCGTTCGAGTTCGATCTCACCCATGCATTGCTTGGGTGTCGACAGTAATGCGGTCGCCAACAAGCTTATGGGCGTCACTGCGGCCGCGGCATTGATACCGGTCATGATCTCAGCGCCGAGCTCATCAATAACGGCATTCATCCATTGCGGCCGCTCTTCACTTTCCTTTGCCCGCTCGCGCCAGTCGGGGCAGGCGCGATCCAACAGCGGCTCGAGAGCGATGGGTTCGCCCACGTTCACGTATACCTTGCCAAAATTTTCGCGCAGCGCGCGCACGCTGCGAATCAGGCCGAACACTGACTCTTTCTTTTTCTCCGCGCCACTAAGCTCTTGTATAAATGCATCGCCTTCAATCAGTTTTTCGTAGCCGAAATACACCGGCGCGAAAACAACTTCGCGTTTCGGATCCTGCATATAGGAGTGCACGGTCATTGCCAGCATGCCGCCTTTGGGTGCCAGCAGGCGACCAGTACGGCTGCGCCCGCCTTCAACAAAATATTCAATGGCGTAGCCGCGCACCAGAATCTGGTGCAGGTACGCATTGAACACCGCCGCATACAGACGATTGCCTTTGAAACTGCGGCGCAGGAAGAACGCTCCACCACGACGCAGAATGGAACCCACTACCGGCATATTCAGGTTAATACCGGCTGCAACATGGGGAATACTGAGACCCTGGTTATAAACGGTATAACCGAGCAGCAAGTAATCAATGTGGCTGCGATGGCAGGGGACGTAGACCACTTCCTTGTCCTCGGCGGCCGTATGCAGGCGCTCGACGTTGGTCAGAACGATGCCGTCGTAAATCCTGTTCCAGAGCCAGCCAAGAAAACGTTCGAGAATGCGTATTGCCGGATAAGATATATGTGCAGCGATTTCCTCTGCATAGTGGCGTGCTTTCTTGCGCGTCTTTTCCAACGCGCCACGATCGTCGCCCGCGTCTGCGCTGATAATGCGTTGAACTTGCGGATCGCGCAGCACGACGTTTACCAGCGTGCGCCGGTGCGAAAGGTCAGGACCGAGTGTTGCAGTACGCCGCTGGCGGAAATGCACGCGCAATATGCGCGATACTTTACGCGAGGCCACTGACTCATCCATGCCGTCCTGCACGATGGCATTCAAAGCGAGCGTCTCGCTGAAACGCAACAAGGTGTTGCGGCCGTGAATGATCGTAGCGAGCAACTTCTGGGTGCGCCCGGCCACTTCCCAGTTTTCCGAGAACAGCAACTTGAACCAGGAACGCTCCTTGTCCGGCGACCGGCCCCAGTAGATTGCGACAGGGACAAACACCAGCGCCTCATCGCGATTGGCCGCACCAGCGTCAACCAGCCTGCGCAGTCGTGTGGATCCTGCGCGACTGGGCCGCTGGACCAGGAAACCGCGGCTACGCCGCAGGACTACGGTGCGACTGGACTCATGCAAACCGGCGAAATTCAGCGGCTCTGAAGGTGACGGCATTCCGTGCAGGCGGCAGGCCCGCTCGAGCGCCAGCATGTCCGCGAGGCCGCCGCTTTCCAGCACGTAGCACACGGCGCCGTTGCAGTCAGCGAGGATCTCGGCCGGTACTTCAGGTTGTACAACGGGTCGCGCCCAGCTGCTGAGTATCTTGCCTGCGAGCAGGTAGAGGGGGCGGAGAATGATTCGGGCAATATTCATTGGTGGGCCATCATATCGGTTCGGGCAGAGGCGGTGTGGACAGAGGCCGCGACCACGTCAGCCGCGTTCCGGCTCGACGTCACGGTCGGCAGCTTCAAGGGCTTCGTCCATACGCGCTTTCTGCTCCATAATCTGCCGTTCCACGTCTTCGGCTTTGTCGATGGGTTTATGCAGATCCGAGAACGGCGACTCCGCAGCCACCTCGTCGGACTTGTCGCTGCTGCACGCGGCCAGCGTTACCAGCAAAACAAGGATCATTATTCTCATGTTGTCTCCCGACCTGAAATGCGTAACAGGAATAGCCGTAACAACGAGTTGATCTCATCGATGTTGTCAGTCAAGCGATGATCGCCATCCAGCAAATGCAAACTGGCGCGGCACGCAGTGGCGTAGCGAATACTGTTCTCGACGGGCACCACATCATCACGCCAGCCATGCACTATGCTGAATGGCATGCTGGGCGGCGTCGGCGTCAGGTCTTCGTAGCCCGGCATGTAATAGGCCGGCGCGAGTACGAACAGGCCACATGCATCGAGCGCATCAGCCGCAGCAGTCGCCACGTGCCCACCCATACTCGAACCAACCAGCACCAGCGGCTCATTGAGTTCGCGGCATTCGGCCAGCAGTTTTTCCACTCGCAGTGAGGGCTCAGCGATGCCCCGGTAATCGACGCTTTCCGCGCGACAGCCGAGCGCACGCACGGTATCCGCCATGCTGCTTATTTTGGTGCCCCACGGACCGCTTTCCTGACCGTGCGAGAAATACACGGCCGGCATGGGCGAATCATTGCTGTTTGCCACTCCACGACCTTTCTGTTTGTTCTGTGTCTGCCACGGCTGGAATGCTTTAAAGCGTGGCTCCGCCGGCAGGAGTCCGCCTATTCTAAACACCGGAAGCCGGTTCCGCGCCTTATCTCTTCAAACCAGTGCCACGGGCCGCTCAATCCCAGGCAGCGGAAGGCTTCCAAAGCAACTCGTCGAGGTCCGGCTGCCAACGGTACAGGCTCATATTGACCCGGCCGTTGGTCAGAACGACTTCTTCAGCCGCCAGCCGGTCCACCTGCCGACGCCAGGCGGCACTGTCGACCTCGAATGCCAGTTTGCCGGAGGCGGTCAGAATTCGGTACCAGGGCACAACACTGCCTTTGGGCAGTTCGCGCAATGCGCGGCCGACCTGGCGCGCGCCGCGCGGAATTCCGGCCAGTTCGGCGATCTGTCCGTAGCTCGCTACCGTTCCCGGCGGCACGTCGCAGATCGTTTCGTAGATTCGCTGCCTGCGACGCTCGCGTTCATCTGCTGTGGCCGTCGCCATGGCTCAGCCCGAGGCCATGCCGAGGCGCTGGCGGATATCGCGTCGCGCTTCCTGCAGAACCGATTCACGATTCAGGCTGTCCAGAATCTCGCTGACCACCTGCTTCGGCCCGCCATCACCCCAGGATTTGCCCTTCGACAAATACTCGGCTGCTACCCGGCCAACAAGATACGTGCTGTACCAGGCGATCGCGCCCTGCGCCCCCGCCGTCAGGATGGTGGACAAACCCAACGTGCCAACTTTCAGCGCACTCGACAACAAGTGCAGCGCCCAGACCGTCCCTAGCAATGCGGCCGCCTCGGCCGCGATCACGCCAACGAGCGAACCCGCTTCACGACGGGACAGCGGCAGGTCGTAGACCTTGGACAGGTGCATCACCATTCCCACATCGATAAAAGCAGCCGCGAACAGGTCGGCGACGGGCACCGGATTGAAGGCGACGGCTACACCCTTGGCGATGCAATACGTGCGCACCAGGCGATCACCAATCTCACGACGCGCCTCCAGGATACGGCGACCCACCTGATCGCTGAGATCCGCGGCAAACAGGCTGGCGTTCAGTGCGACGAGTGTTTTGCCTTCCGCCTCGACAATCTCCCACAGGCGCACACGCAGTTCGTCGATGATCGGTGCGCGTTCGCGGACGCTGGCAACTTCGTTGCCTTCAGCATCCACCTCAAGCACCTGTTGTGCGCGCGGCTCGGCGGCGACCGCGAGGACGTGTCGCGCTGGCACCAGTCCTTCGGTCTTCTTGCGTATGGATTCGAGCAAACTGCTGAGTTCGTCGGCCGTGTACAGATCGCGCTTGTTCAAAGCGACCAGGACGGGTCGACCCGACGCGACGAGGGTTTTCAGCGCCTGCAACTCGCTGTCGGTGATGTCACCGTCCAGCACGAAAATCACGAGGTCCGCGCGCGCGGCGGCCTCCTGTGCAATCCGCTCCCGCGCCTCGCCACCTGCCTCGTCGAGGCCCGGTGTATCGATAAGGAACACGCCGCCGGCGTCTACCTCGTTCCAGGCCTCCATTGATGACAGCTTGGTTTCTCCGTGCAAGGGACTGGCAGCAAACCGTGATTCGCCGATGAGTGCATTAAGCAATGACGACTTGCCGGTACTGACCCGGCCAACGGCCGCAATGTGCAGGTGGCCGTTCTCAAGCTTGTCGAGCATCGCCTTGACCTGCGCATAGTCGTGCGCGAGTGATTCCCGAATGCCGGGCGGCAGCCGGGAATCGTCTATCAATTCGTTCAGTGATTCGCGGGCAAGGGACAGATGGTTCGCACCACTGTCGAGCTTAGCGCTGTCGCTCTTTTTCCGTGAGCGCCATGCTGACAACCTGCTTAACGCCCGCTTCAATATGCTCACCAATACCGTCCTCAAATTCCTTCGCGGCTTTTTTCGGTTGCAGCTCGCCGTATTGCCGCAGGGTCAGGATCAGGCTGCGGCCCAACGCGTCGAAAATCAGACCGTAGGCTACCGCATGCACGAGCCCGCCGGCGACCGTGCCAATGCCGGGGAAGGCTTTCAAGCCGTTGCCGGCCACCGCCAGCGACAGGGGCAGCGCCCGGCCGACGCGACTTTGGCTAAGACTGAGGAATTCCTCGACGTCCAGATCGCGTGGTGCCGCGCCATACAGACGGCACAGTTCACGCGTCATGGTCGTACCGACGTAGCCCTGGATAATCACATCAGTACCGGGACTGATTGCAGCCAGCGCGCCGATGACCGCCTTGCGTGTCGAGTTGCGAATAATCTGCGCAGCACGTTGTTCCCGGTAGCGACTTTCAGCGTCTGCCAGCCGTTCTGCGGCAAGCCGGAATACGGCGCGGTCACGACGCTCATCAAGCTCCGTTGCTTCGCTTGCCAGCAGCCGATTGATCGCAACTATCAGTACTCCCACATCAGCCGGTCGCGTTCGTGTTGCCAGCTCTTCACTGCCATCAGGGCGGCGTTCGATAATTTCGGATTCGCCGCCAGCAGACACAGCGACAACCTGGTCGCGTGCCCACTCGCCGCCAAGATCGTCAAGGTATTGCAGTAGTCGTTCCAGTAACTGCGCCTGCTCTGCGGCGTTGTAGCGATCGGATTTGTTTAGAACAAGAATCAGCGGCTTGCCGAGCCGCAGCAAACGTTCCAGCGCGTTTTTCTCGGCCCGGGTCAGATCGCCGTCGGTCACGAACAACACGATGTGTGCTCGCTGCGCCTCTTCTTCCGCTATCCGGTCCAACCCCTGCTCAAGGCCACCGGCACCGGGCACATCAGTCAACAACACATTCGCACCGCTCTCACTGCGCCAGCGATAGTGCTGAATATCGAGCGTGGAACCGCCGACCGCACTGACCACGACATCCGCATCCGGCACCAGTGAACGCACCAAAGAACTTTTGCCGGTGCTGATTTCGCCAAAGAAACACAAATGCACGTTGCCGGCCTGCTGCCGCGATGCCAATTCGTGCAACTCTGCACGCGCGGCTTCCGTATCAACACCACTCGCATCGGCATCGCGCAGACGCGCTTCGATGTCTTCACGCCGCAAGGGCTTGGGAGCTGCTACTTTCTTGTTTGCGGGCTTGCGCTTGACGACGAGGCGCAGCATGAACCAGATCGCTGTAACAATGAGAACCGCAACTACAAACACGTAGCCGTACAGGATCAGCGCCGGTCCTTCGCGCAATCGATCCCACACGTTTAAGGCTGATTCGGTGACAAACAACATGGCGGCCAGCGCGATCAGGAAGATCAGCAGGATCACGAGGCCAATGCCGAGACGAATGAATCGATCGAGGGTCATGGCCGCAGAGATTGCCCGAAAATCAGCCACATAGAAAGCCAATCGGGCCCGTCAGGCTACCTCTGATGTCGCAAAAATGCGACAGTATACGCTTGATTTTTTTATAGAAAGCTCCAAACTTCGCCGCCCTGTACGCACTCTTAAGAGCAGATTGTGAACAGTGTGTAGTTTCATCATCACCGCCCCGGCTTGCGTGACCCACGGCGCGGTTGATCAATAACCTTTGAAAGTCACGTATTGGAGAAATAACGGATGAACAGACGACTTGGGCAAACAGTCGTAACTGCTATTGCAGTATTGCTTGCAGGTGGCGTCAGCGCCGCTGAACTTAGCTACGACTATCTTGAACTGCGTTTTGTTGACACTGAAATTGATGCCGGCGTTAACGACATCGATGGCGATGGCATCAAGATCGGCGGCTCTTACCAGATCGCTGACAACGTACATACTTTTGCCAGCTACCAGACGCTGGATTTTAACGGCATCGATCTCAATGCATTCGAAATCGGCGCGGGCTACATGACCACCGTAGCGCCATCGACCGACTTTGTTGCACGCATTGCCTACATCAACGGTGAAGTTGAAACAGGCATAGGCGATGTCGATGACAGCGGCTACAGCCTCTCAGCGGGTTTCCGCCGCATGCTGCGCTCTGACATCGAAGCTCGCGCGTTTATCAACCACGTTGACCTCGACGAGTCTGGTGGCGAAACCTCACTGGAACTGGCCGGAGATTATTTCTTCAGTGACCAGTTCGCAGCCGGTCTGTCGCTGGAATTCGGCGACGATGCAACGAGCTGGTCCATCGGTGGCCGCTATTTCTTTGGTTCGGTGCGCAGGTAAGTTATAGCAACAATCACCCGGCGATCGACTGATCGCCGGGTTTTTTTTGCTTCTGGAATCCGGGCTGACTTGACGCGGCTGGGGCCATGCCAAAGACAAAGCAGATCAAACGAAGCAAATGGCGCTACTTGCTGTACGCCGCCATCGCCATTGTCGGCGTAACTGTCACCCTGGTGCTGCCGTTACGCTGGCAGGCACCTGCGACCACCGCTTTCATGCTGCAGGACCAAAGCGGCCGGATCCCCGTCGCCTTTGACTGGCGTGACTGGGACGCACTCGGCACTCAATCGGCACTTGCCGTTATAGCCGCCGAAGATCAAAAATTCACTCAGCACTGGGGATTCGATCTTGATTCGATACTGAGTTCGGTTGAGGCCCGTCGCGACGGTGGGCGGCTGCGTGGCGCATCAACTATCAGCCAGCAATTGGCGAAGAATCTGTACTTGTGGCCTGGCCGGAATTTTCTGCGCAAGGGGCTGGAAGCGTGGTTCACGACGTTTCTGGAACTGTGCCTGCCGAAGCAACGCATCCTCGAGATATATCTGAACAGTGTTGAGCTTGGGCCGGGAATTTACGGCGTGGAAGCGGCAAGCCGTATCTACTTCGGCAAACCGGCGGCAGCGCTGGATCGACGGGAAGCAGCAATGCTGGCAGCCGTCCTGCCTAATCCGCGCCAGTACAACGTGCTGCAACCGTCTTTGTACGTGCGCCAACGACAGCACTGGATCATCGGCCAGATGGCACGACTTGAACGCGAAGGCTGGCTAACGACGCTGGACTAGGCGCTCACGCCCGTTACACTCCGAAGTCCGGGAGTGGTTGCTTTACGTAAAGCCGTCAACGTACTTCCACCTGCTGTGGAGACTTCAATGTCATTTCGTTTGCGATTCATATTCGGTGCCCTGCCTGCGCTTTGGCTGGCGGCGAGCTTGCTGGCTGCCTGCAGCCCATCGGTGGATAAGCCGGCAGCGGCAACCTTGGTGATCAGCGGCGCCAGCATCTGGACGGCTGATCCGACGAAACCCTGGGCCGAAGCCATTGCGACTCGCGGCGACGAAATTGTTGCTGTTGGTAGCCACGCGGATATTGAACCGTTTATTGGCGACGATACGGAAGTGATGGAAGCCAGCGGCGCGATGCTCGTGCCCGGCTTCATCGATACGCATGTGCATTTCGCCCAGGGCGGTGCCAGCCTCTCGTCCGTTCAGTTACGCGATGCGAAAACCCCACAGGAATTCAGTCAGCGAATCGCTGATTTCGCCAAGACACTGCGGCCAGGTGAATGGATTCTTGAAGGCAACTGGGATCATCAGAACTGGGGCGGTGAACTGCCGCGCAAGGAGTGGATTGACGAGCTGACACCCGACAACCCCGTCTGGGTCTACCGTCTCGACGGCCACATGGCGCTGGCCAACTCGCTCGCACTCAAACTCGCTGGTGTCGACGCCGATACAGCGGATATCGACGGCGGTGAAATCGTACGCGACGCGGACGGTTATCCGACCGGTGTACTGAAAGACAACGCCCTGCCGCTCGTGGACAGCGCTGTACCGCTGCCGGGTAATGAGGCGCTCGATCACCAGATTGAAAGCGCCATGCAGCATGTCGCCGCGCAAGGCGTCACGACCGTACATGACATGTCAGGATTCCGGATGCTCGCGTCCTATCGACGCCTGCAAGCTGCCGGCAAGATGGGCACACGGGTGTATTCGGTTGTGCCCTTACGTGAATGGGAAACCCTGCGCGATGAAGTTGCCACAAATGGCATAGGCGACGACTGGCTGCGCATTGGTGGCCTCAAGGGCTTCATGGATGGCTCGTTGGGGTCACACACTGCCGCCATGCTCGAAGCATTTACCGACGCACCGGATGACAAGGGCTTTCTCATTAACACCTTGCCGGATCTGAA
>JBBKWB010000158.1:0-3052 GCA_037968755.1 Woeseia sp. | reverse complement strand
CGCCGCCCGACGAGGTCGTCGATGACCGGGTGAAGCCCTGCTGGTTGGAGGTGATGGTGACCGTCGCCCCCGCGACAGGCGCGCCCGTAGCCCTGGCAGTCTGTTGTTCCTCAACCTGTTGCTTCTTCAAGAGCTCTATAGTGTCGAGTATCTGCCCAATTCGCGGGTGCTTGTCAGTGTACTGAAGCCGCAATTCTTCCAGCTGCAATTCCAGTTCACGTATTTTCGAACCAGTAAATCCAGTTCCGGTTTGCGTCGGGCTGGTCGGCATGATTCCGAATACCGGCTCCTCGCCCTCCAGTTGCCGCATTAGCTCAGCCCGCCTTTCTTGTGCAAGCGTTAACCGACTTCGTGTTGCCTCGAGGGTTGTTCTGGCTGCCTGCAAGCGGGAGAAGTAATCTCCCTGCTGTCCCGGCATCACTGCCACGTTGTCTCGTTTAAAGCGTGCAAGCCGGTCTTCAGCCTCGGTAAGGCGCTTTTCATACTGGCCGATTTGCTCACGCAAAAATGTTTGCGCCTGGCTTGAGTCTGTCCTGTCAGCACCGAGTGACTTTTCTACGAAGGTATTGACGAGCGAATCGACAACCGCAATAGCTTTTTTACGATCCGGATCCTGGAATGCAATTGAAAAAATATTGTCCCTGTTCCCAGTGACATTAATTCGCTCATGTAAAGAATCCAAAAGCGACTGGAATTCGGCATCTGTTTGCGCCCGCAAGTCCAGGTCAGTATCCCGTGCGACTTCAGCCAGGTTCGGTCGACTCAACATCTCTCGGGTAACGACATTAACTTCATTGAGAAGGTTCGAGGATGTAGCAATGCCCCGTAACAGCGGTCGAATTGCGTTCTCAGTGTCAACGTAGACTCGAGCGTTCGCCTCGTAGACATCCGGCATTGAGTAGACTGCAAACCATCCCAGCAATGCTATGACCCAGGCAAGCGCCGCAGCACGCCATCGGTACCGCCACATGCCACGCGCATGTGATTCCAGTTTCGCGATAACGTCACGAAACACCTGATCATTTTCCATCGGTTGATTCATTCGTTTAGATCTTCATCGTCATTGGTTGGGCACTAAAATATCGATTCAGGAATAATCAAGACATCGCCTGGCAACATCCGAATGTTCTGGTCCATGTCACCCTTGTTTAACAGGTCATCGACCCGGACCTTGATCGATACCTCTTTGCCGTCTTGCTTACGAACAACCTTGGCGCGATTTCCCGACGCGAATTCGGAAAGTCCGCCCACCTGGATCATAACGTCCAGTAAAGTCATTCCGTTTCGGTAACTTAGTGCTTGCGGTTCTGCAGCTTGGCCAACGACCCTGATCTGGCGCTGATACTCGCCGACGAACTGCTGCACAATTACTGTCACTGTCGGTGAACGCACGTATTCCGACAGTCGTTCCTCAACCGCTCGCGCAAGTACGGTTGGCGATTTACCTGCCGCCTGCAGGTCTTCCACCAGCGGCGTCGATATAGCACCATCCGGCCGAACCTGAATGGTGGAAGACAGGTCGTCGTGGCCCCAAACGAAAATCTGCAGGCCATCGCCAGGGCCAATGATGTACTCGTCATTCTGGCTTGCCTCGTCGACCGACGCGGCATCCACACTCCTAACCCCACTGCCGCCACATCCCGCCATGAACAGAATCAAGGTCATCAGGGACGGTATTGCGACCGCCATCGAGTTCATGCGGACTGTCATTGGCAAGCTCCTGTCATTTCGCATATCAAAGTGTGGCCAACAACTGTTCTGCAGCAGCGTGGCTGGGAAACTCCGTGCTGTCGCTCAGGATTTTTTCCAGCAAACGACGTGCCTCCTGAGCCTGGCCAGACTTCGCCAATGCCGCAGCCAGGTGGTAACTAATTTCCGGTCGGTCGGTCCGTTTCGCAGCATCTCTCAACAGTCGAATACCTTCGTCCAGCGCATCTTTTTGCACCAAAATCCAGCCAAGCGTATCGATCACTGATGCGTTTTCCGGTGCCAACTCATACGCTTGTCGCGCCAGACGCTCTGCGCGGGGGTCATCATTAGTAAAATAGAGCCACGCAAGATTATTAGTCGCGACGAAGTTCTTGGGCGCCGTTTTCAGCACCTGATCATATGCGCTGATCGCCTCACTATCCTGATTGCTGCCCTGGTAAAACTGCGCAAGCACCAGTCGAACTTCAATATCTTGAGGCTGTAATTCCAGGTAACGGAGCAACGGCTCGGCAGCGCTGTCCAGCTGGGCTTGCTGCCGGATGACGTGCGCTCGAACCGCAACACGTTTAGACAAATCCATACCCATGGCAGTGTCATAAAGACTGACCGCACGCGGCAAGTCGCCCTGGAGCGCAGCAAGCTCTGCCTGCAACGCAACCGGCACCGCACTGTCCGGATGAATTCGTCGAAGCTTTGCTGCCGTCGCTACAGCGGCTGCTACTTTTCCTGCATTAGTTTGTGCATTGGCCAGCATGATGCCGGCAGCAAGATTTTGAAGCTGTGTATCGTCGCCAGTATCGATGACGGACAATGCTTTCGCAGCATCGCCTGCGCTGGCATACGCCCGGGACAGATTCACGCGAAAACCAGCGCTATCCGGAGCCAATTCAACCGCGCGCTCAAAACTCCTGACGGCATCAGCCATCTTTTGATTGCTTGCCTCTGCAAGCCCAAGAGTATTGTGCGCTTCAGCGATTTCGTCGTTGATTGCTACCGATTCCTTGCTTACGTTCTCTGCAGCATTAAATTGGCGAGTCACAACATATAGTCTGCCAAGTAATAAACGCGGCGCGACGGCGTTAGGGTCTAACGACCGAGCTTTTTCCAGCCACTGAATGGCATCTTCATGCTGCTCGTTTCTCGCCGCAATTGCGCCAAGACCATACATGGCGTGCACATCACGGTCGTTCGAGATTTCAAGAATCTGTCGATACTTCGCTGCTGCCGACGCATTGTCCCCAGACGATTCGTCCAACCTTGCCAGGTAGCGCAGTGCGCTGACATTGTTGGGTTGAATCTGGCGCGCACGTTCGAACGACACACGAGCGTCGTCAGGCAACTC
>JBBKWB010000157.1:0-18194 GCA_037968755.1 Woeseia sp. | reverse complement strand
GCGTCAGACGGAGACGCGGCGGGTGTGAAAACAGCGTTGCTCGAATGGGCTCGGCTGGAGTGGCCGCAAGACACGCCGCGCAGCCTGGGCGCGCTGGCCGAGCGCATTAATGCGCCGCTTAGCGATGAGTTGCGCAATATGGCAGCGAGTCGTTATGGCCGTGGCAGCGACGGTACCTGGAATAACGATGCCCTTGCAAAAGCGCTGCGCACTATCAGCGTACGCAAGACACGCGCGGAACAGCAGCACGACGACGGCTTGCCGCCGTTGATGCCCGCCGCAGGGCAGCGCTGATCATTACTTGCCGTGTGGCTCGATGCGAGCCAGTACGCGGGAATCAAACCAATACAGGATCTTTACCAGTGGCCGCTGTTTGGCATTGATGCCCACGGCTCCTGGCTCGGCAGCGAGTCCCCTTGCTGCAGCAATTCGACGGAAATATTGTCCGGCGAACGCACGAATGCCATGTGGCCGTCGCGCGGTGGTCGGTTGATGGTCACGCCACCATCGAGTAAGCGCTGGCAGGTTTCGTAAATATTATCGACCCGGTAGGCAAGATGACCGAAGTTGCGGCCCTCGCCGTATTCTTCGGGTTCCCAGTTCCAGGTTAATTCAACCTGCGCATCGTCATCGTTGGGTGCGGCCAGGAACACCAGTGTAAATTTCCCAGCGGGCACTTCTTTGCGGCGCAGCTCGCGCAGGCCCAGCTTGTTGCAGTAAAAATCCAGTGATTTGTCGAGGTCGCTGACGCGAACCATGGTGTGCAAATACTTCATATCATTCCGGCTAAGGTTGAATCGCGAAACGATATGAGACCACAATGCCGGTCCCGTTTGCACTCCCCGTTCCCGTGACGCCCACCGCATGCAGCCTATACGCGCCATAACGCTCGATCTTGACGACACGCTGTGGGCTATCGCGCCGGTCATAGAGCGCGCGGAACGTAGCCTTCGGCAATGGCTGGATGCGGAGTATCCGCGCATCAATGAACATTGGGACGACAAATCTATCGCCGTGTTACGGGCTGAAGTGGCCAGCGAGCACGCGGACCAGCTACATGACCTGCGCTTCCTGCGGCGCACTGTACTGACCCGCATGGCTGCTACGGCTGGTTACGGTTCTGAACTGGTTGATGCTGCGTTCTCCGTATTCGACGAGCAGCGCAATATCGTTGAACTCTTTCCTGATGTCGTCCCGGCTCTCGAAAGACTCGCAAGCAATTACCAGGTACTGGCGTTAACGAATGGCAATGCGAGTCTTGAAGTCATAGGCATTCGGCATTTGTTTGTCGATGTAATTGCTGCGGCAGAGGTGGGTGCGGCGAAACCGGATCTACGTATTTTCAGGGCCGCCTGTGCACAGACTGGCCTTCGCCCGGAGCAGATTCTGCATGTGGGCGATCATCCTGAGCTGGATGTTGACGGCGCGCGGGCAGCGGGCATGCGCACTGCCTGGGTGAACCGCATCGGTGCAGCCTGGCCCGAACACCTTGCGCAGCCGGATGCGACGGTGCAGGGCATGGACGAACTCGCCGACTGGCTGCAGAGTGTTGCCGCCGGCCAAAATAGTTAGCGCGCAGATGTCAGGACCACTCATACTTTATATACCCGGGTTGAAGCCCAAACCCGAGCCGGGTCTGCATCGCGATGCCTTGCGCCGCTGTTTGCTGGCTGGGCTGCAAAAAGTAGACGCGAACATTGCGGCAGAGGTCAGTGCAGGAGACCGCGCCTTCGATATCGTAAGCTGGACTTACGATTTTTACGGCGAACACCGCGACATGGCAATCGACGCGCCGTGCATTGATGAACTGCTGCAAAAGGATGCGGCCGATGCAGCGGCGCGCAAATCGGCACGCTCCTGGCGGCGGCGGATACTGCGCACGCTTTATCACCTGGGCGATCGATTGCCGTTCCTGATTCCGCGCCTGGCCGATGAGAACGTCGCGTTGCATCTTCGCGACTTGCGTCGCTACGCTACCAACGAGAACGATGTAGCCGAAAACATTCGCCGACAGCTCAAGGTGCCTTTACAGGCGGCGGCCAAGAGCGGACGACCGGTATTGCTGCTGGCGCACAGCATGGGCACGGTCATCGCCTGGGATGCGCTCTGGCAGATGAGCCGCGATCCGCATGTGGATTTCGAGTTGGATCTGCTGATTACGCTTGGCAGCCCTTTGGGCCAGCGCTATATCCAGCAACGCTTATTGGGCCGAGACGAGACGGGTGACCGTCGCTATCCGAGCAATATTCGCCACTGGATCAATATTGCCGCAGTCGGCGAACTCACGGCACTCGACCGGGAATTGTTCGTCGACTTCGAAGCGATGCTTGAGCGCAAACTGGTCGAATCTATCGACGATTACGAAGTGGAGAACTGGTACCGCGACCATGGCGCGCTAAACGTGCACGCAGAATACGGCTACCTGGCCAACCGCGACACCGCAGTGCATATCGCCGACTGGTGGCGCCGGCAGAAAAGCGCCAGCGAGTGAGCCAGAACGACTCACTCGCCGACGTCAGGAACTAGCTGGCAGGCGCTTCCAGGTTCGGCGTGATCACAATGTCGATACGACGATTGCGCGCACGACCTGCTGCGGTTTCATTGTTTGCAACTGGGTTGGTTTCGCCGAAGCCGGTGGCAATCAGGCGATAACTCGGAATTCGCATAGCGTTGATCATGTACTGCTGTACCGATGCGGCACGATCCTGCGACAGTTTCTGATTCAACTCGTCGCCGCCATGAGAGTCGGTGTGACCTTCAATGGTCAGCTCACTGCGTGGAAACAGGTCGATTGCTTTTTCGACTTTAGCCAGCAGTCCAAAGCTCTCTTGCTTGATCTCGGACTGGCCACTGTCGAACGTCAGGCCAACGAGACGAAGGATAATTGTGTCACCTTCACGGAATACGCGAGCTTCTTCACGACTGAACAGTTTTTCAACTTGCTCAAACTGCTGCTTGATACGGGCTTGTGCTTCCAGACGCTGTACAAGGGCAGCACGCTCATCGGTAGCACCACCAAGGCGCTCGTCCAGCGTACGAATCTCTTCTTCCATCTCGCCCAGACGAACGGTGCTTTCTTCGTACTGCTGCTCAAGACTTTGCTTGTCGGCACGCAGGGTTTCGATGTACTCGACGAGCGTCGCCTGCAGCGCATCATGGCCCTCGGCCATATCAGGCACGATATCTGCCGCGCCGGAAACGGCGATCAGCGGATCTTCCCATTCCAGGATCAGCTCTTCGACGGTCAGGTCTTTGTCACGCTCTTTGCGAACAACTTCTGACAAGTAGAATGCATGCCGCGCTTCGTAGTTGGCCCGCTGCGCCAGGCTGCGCGGCAGGTCGGTGTCATAGCGATTTTCATTCAACTCACGTTCGGCATCGGCCAACAGCTTCTGCGCACGACCCAGTGTCAATGGCGCGTAGCGGCCAACGCGGGCGCGATCGGCATCCGCCAGCAACCGGCGAGTGTCGCTCAGGTACTGGGTTTTGATGGCCATCAATTCGGCGTCGCGGTAAAGCGATGTTGCTTCGATGTCTTTGCGCTTGGCGCGCGCGAGGTCGCCGCGCTCAAGGTAGCGAATTGCGTCCGCGAATTCGTTTTGCGCCTTGTTCCAGAGTTCGGTGGCCGTTGCAGGCGCTTTCGCGTTGGCTGCGTCCTGGCGACTTTTCATCACTTGCGACAATGCGGTACGTGCGAGCTTGGCTGTGTCGACTGCCTTCGTGAAGTGTTCGTTCGCCTCACCGGTCTTGTCGCGAATGTATTCAATATTGCGACCGCGACGTAAGCCTTCTTCGGCATCGCTGTAGGCTTTCGTTGCGCGCTCGAAACTGCGTGGTGCCAGCAGAACGGCATTCGCTTCTTCGGCGGCAATCTTCGACGCATCGGCCTCCTTAAAGAAGGTGTCGCGTAGAGCGTTCTGCGCCTGCGCGCTGCTGAGCAGCACAACGGTAAGCAGAACGGAAACTAAAAAGCGGTATCTCTGAGCCATGATGCGGTCCTGTTAGACGAGCTTCGTTACGGGTGAAATCAAGGTTGGGGCGAATATTACAATTCCCAGCGGTTTATTTCCTTTCAATTAAACCCCCTGGTCTTCCAGTGGATCAATACCGGGAACGGCCGAGGCTATAAAAACAAGGGTTTCCCGCAATACTCCACCCAATCGGATTCGCGTTATACGGGCAAACCGACCAACTAGCAAATAGCGGACAGACCACGGTTTCAAATTGGGGTCGAACCGAATTTTGAATTGAATTGGGGTCGAACCGGGTTTTCCCGATCTTTTCGCAATTTTGGGTCGAACCGGGTTTTTCCAGTTCACTAGCTGGCGGTGGCGGATCGAGGTATTCCCGTCAACGGCCCCATGTCGGCGCAGTGGCCAGAATGCCTCGGTCCGACCGCGACCCTCGCAGGTTGTGACGGGGGTCACTTTTCGGCCCATCGGGCGGCCATTCCGGCCTGTCCGGGCGGGAATTTGTGCTTTGGCTCACAGACCGCCTGGGGGCTCAAGCGTAGTCTCACACCATGACAGCGAAGTACTACACACAGTTCCTGCTCACCGACACAGAGTACCGTGACGGCAATGAGTTCAGCGGTGTAGTGGAGCTCAGCCGCCCCATGGATGGGGACAGTGAAGCCCACGACATCGTGGCTGTGCTGGCCAAGAACTTCGACTTGCAGCGCGAGGCCGTCAAATTAGTGAGCTGGTCGCGATTGCACTGAAACGTCTTCTGGCGCAGATTTCCCCCTGATTCTCCCGGCTTTGCCGGGATTTTTTTGCCCGGAGGAAACCGCGGTTCGATTCTATTTAATCCGGTTCGACCCCATTTAGGCCGGGCAGCTGGCGCCCGATTTCTGGCATTGGGGTGATTGCGCCTGGTTTGGCGCAGAATGCTTGTCCTTGCCGCATTGACCCCCATACTGGCTGCCTGAAACCACCTCGGTCACAGTCTCTGGATTGGCCCGATTTCTGGAAACCGGTCACTGTCCCCGGTTTCCGTGGTCTGTCCCCATTTTCTGATTCGTGCGAAAATGCCGTCCTTTGCCGGAATCCTCCCCGATCCATGAGTAACGACACCAAAGAATTTCGCGGTATCCCGATTGTGCAATCGGGTGCCAAGTACCAGACCGAAGTTGGCTTTACGGCCATCAAGAACGGCATGAAAGCGCGTATTGATGCGCCGCAGCGGCTGACGGGCGGCAAGCCCAAGTGGCTGAAGGCCCCGATGCCGAGTGGTGCGAAGTTTTCTGCCGTTCGCAAGACGGTTCGCGACCATCGCCTCAGCACGGTCTGCGAGGAGTCCATGTGTCCGAATATCGGCGAGTGCTGGAATCACGGCACCGCCACGATCATGGTTATGGGTTCTGTTTGCACCCGCGCCTGCAAGTTTTGCGCGGTCGATACCGGCAATCCGCGCGGCTGGCTGGACCTGGAAGAGCCGTCCAACACAGCTAAAGCCGTCCAGCTGATGGGATTGAAATACGTCGTCATCACGTCGGTTGATCGTGACGACCTTGCCGATGGCGGCGCCGCTCACTACGCCGCTTGCGTTCGCGCGATCAAGGAGTTGACCCCGCAAACTGCGGTCGAGGCACTGACCCCCGATTTCAACGGCAACGAAGTACACGTTGAAACGGTGGTCGACTCCGGTCTTGAAGTGTTCGCACAGAACGTCGAAACCGTGCGGCGCCTGACCCACCCGGTGCGCGACGCACGCGCAGGTTACGAACAAACGATTGCAGTGCTGGCACATGCCAAGCAATACCGACCGGACGTACTGACCAAGACCAGCCTGATGCTGGGCCTCGGTGAGCGCGACCACGAAATTATGGAAACCATGGATGACTTGCGCGCAGCAGGCGTGGATATTCTGACCCTCGGTCAGTACCTGCGACCAACGCCAAATCATTTGCCCGTTGAACGCTACGTTACGCCGGACGAGTTTGCCGCGTACCGCAGCGAAGGCCTGGAGAAAGGGTTTGTTGAAGTTGTTGCCGGACCACTGGTCCGATCCTCTTATCGCGCTGAGCGTGTCCTCGAGAAAAATAACGTTGGCTTCGCCGCCTGCGGCGCCTGAGCGAGCGTCGTCATGACTGCTTTCTTCGCCGAATACGGCTTGTTCCTGTTGAAGACCGTAACGATCGTAGCCGCTCTTGTGGTTATCATTGGCGCCATCGCTGCCGCTGGCCGCAAGGCAGGTAAAGACGAGACGCTGGAGATCGAGAATCTCAACGAGCGTTTTCGCAACCTTGCCGGTGCGCTGAAGCAGGCCGTATTTAAAAAGAGCGACTTCAAGGTCTTTGCCAAGGCGCAGAAAGAAAAGGTCAAGGCACTTGCGAAATCCTCTGAGCGCCGGCCGCGCACGTTTGTGATCGACTTCAAGGGCGACCTGAAAGCCAGCGCCGTACCGTCGCTGCGCGAAGAAGTCAGCGCAATTCTTGAAGTTGTTGAAGCGCAAGACGATGTTTACGTGCGTCTCGATAATTCCGGCGGCGTAGTACACGAACACGGCCTTGCCGCATCCCAGCTCGCGCGTATCCGCGAACGCGATATACCGCTAACCGTTGCCGTCGACAAAGTTGCTGCGAGCGGTGGTTATTTGATGGCGTGCGTTGCGAACCGCATCGTCGCCGCACCGTTTGCGATATTGGGTTCGATCGGCGTGCTGGCGCAGTTACCTAACTTCAACCGCTTGCTCGATAACCACGGTGTGGATTTCGAACAGGTGACAGCGGGAGACTACAAGCGCAACGTCACCATGTTCGGCAAGAACACCGACGAAGACCGCGCACGCCTGAAAGAGCAGCTGGAAGACGTCCACGAATTATTCAAAGCCGCCGTCAACCGCTACCGCCCGGATCTCGACCTCGCCAAAGTCGCTACTGGTGAATACTGGTACGGTACCCGCGCGCTGGAACTGGGTCTGGCCGATGAATTGGCCACCAGCGACGAGCAGCTGGCATCTATGGTGGATGCCCGGGATATCTTCAGGGTGAGCTACAAGGTAAAACAGCCTTTGCAGAAGCGCCTGATGGGCAGCGTTGACAGCGCAATGGAAAAATTTGATGCAGCCCGCTGGCGGCGCCACTTCGAGTCACGCCTGCCACGCTGAGACCTGACGAGGCGCCGGGAACCCGCCCACGCGGAACCGGTCTGAATGCATACGGCCTGCTGCACGGCGGCGGGCCTGGAGCGAGGACAAAGTGATGAACACGACTTTTCGACTGAGCGTATTGGGCGCCGTGCTGATGGCGATGTTGGTTTCTGCCTGCAGCTCATCGCCGACGGGCCGCAAACAACTCGTTCTGAAATCCGACGCCGAGCTGGCGCGCGAAAGTGCCCGGGCATTTCGCCTGTACCAGGAAACGGGACCGCTGGTAACGAACGGCAATACCATTGATTACGTTGCCTGCGTTACCGACGCCATTATTGCGGCGGTCGGCGACGAGGCGGATTCCGATATCTACTGGGAACTCGCTGTGCTGGACAACCCGTCAGCCAATGCCTTTGTTATGCCGGGCGGAAAAATTGTGGTGATGTCCGGCATCCTGACTATGGCGGAAAACCAGGATCAACTGGCTGCCGTTCTCGGTCATGAGGTGGCGCACGAGATTGCGCATCACGGTAACGAACGCGCATCACGGGCGGCTGTCGCGGGCGTTGGCATCGACATCGCCGCAATCCTGCTTGGCGGTGGCTACAGCAACCAGACTCGCGGCGCATATGAGGCGCTGTCAGCCGGCGCTTCACTCGGCATCATGAATCCGTTTAGCCGTAAGCAGGAAACGGAAGCGGACGTTGTTGGTCTGGAGTACATGGCGCGCGCCGGTTTCGACCCGCGCGAAAGCGTCGAGTTGTGGAAAAACATGAACGCCAAGAACGCGACAAAGATCCCGGAGTACATGTCGACTCACCCCTCCGGCGAAACGCGTATCGAAAACCTGGTGTCGCAGTATCCGACCGTGCTGGCAATGTACAACGATGCCCAGGCAAAGGGTCTCAATCCGGAATGCCAGAAAAACTGATTGATACAACACTAGCGCATTGGCAAACATTCGCGATCCATTCGCTAAGCAGTGCCGTCAGGAATTAGCCCGGTGACTGACGCCACTGGCGACATCCAGTTCAAAGATCATTTTTCCGGACACGCATCGGCCTACGCACGAGCGCGCCCAAGTTATCCGCCGGCGCTTTACGACTTCCTGCGAGACTGTTCGGCCGACAACAAGCTCGCGTGGGATTGCGCCACGGGCAATGGCCAGGCGGCGCAAATGCTCGCCGAAAAATTTGCCAACGTGATCGCGACGGATGCCAGCGCGACCCAGGTCGACGCCGCCACCGCCCAAGACAATATCGCGTTCAGAGTGGCCCCGGCGGAGAAGTCCGGTTTGCTCGCCGACAGTGTTGACCTGATCACCGTCGCGCAGGCTCTGCACTGGTTCGATGTCGAGCGTTTCTTTGCAGAGGCGAAACGAGTCCTGAAACCGGGTGGTGTACTCGCGGTCTGGTGCTACGGCACCTGCATGATCGACGAGCAATGTGATCGCATCATCCACGGACTCTACGACCAGCTCTCGCCGTGGTGGCCGCCGGAGCGGCTTATCGTCGAACGTGGCTACAGCGATATCACTTTGCCGTTTGCGGAGTTTGAATGCCCGCGGTTCTCAATGAGCGTGGAATGGCTGGCAACGGACATGCTCGACTACGTCGCCACCTGGTCGGCCAGCCAGCGTTGCCTGCGCGATACGGGCACCGATCCTGTGGCGGCAATTACCCCGGAATTACTGACGGCCTGGGGCGAAACGAGGCGGGCCGTGCATTGGCCGCTGTACCTGAAGGCAGCCCGCAAGCCTTAGCGGGCAACGGTTTTGCCAAGCTACGCGGTCTTCTGCGAAACTCCACCTATCCCTTTGCCTTGTTGACTGAAGTGTTGTCCATGCGCCATACCGTTTTCCGAGTCCTGATTCCCGTATTTGCGCTGACCTTGTCCGCGTGCACAACCTGGGACGGCTTTTTCGAGAAGGGCGAAACGCCCGCAATGCGCACGGTGATCAAGCAGGCCAGCCAGCCGCTGGCGGAACCTATCAACCGCAGTTTCTTCCTGCTGGACGCGCCCGAGCAGTCAGTTGTCGGTGAGCTGCAGATTGTACGCATCGGCGAAGGCGAGTCGTTCCCCGACCTCGCCCGCGAATACGGCCTGGGCTACGACGAACTGGTATCGGCCAACCCCGGCATTGATCCGTGGATACCCGAAACCGGTACCCCCGTGCTATTGCCGACCCAGTACGTGCTGCCGGACGCACCGCGGGAAGGCGTGGTACTGAACATCGCAACGAAGCGCTTGTTTTATTATCCGCCTGCAGTGGAGGGCGAGCCGCAACAAGTGATGAGTTACCCGATCGGTATTGGCCGGGTCGGCTGGGAAACGCCACTGGGCAGCACCAAGGTCACCGCGAAAGCGCGCGACCCGCACTGGTACGTGCCGGCATCAGTGCGCAAGGAGCATGCTGAACTGGGCGACCCGTTGCCGTCGATTGTGCCGCCAGGGCCTGACAACCCGCTTGGCCTATTCGTGCTGAAGCTCGGCTTGCCGGGCTATTTGATTCACGGCACGAACCAACCCTACGGCGTAGGCATGCGCGTAAGTCACGGCTGCGTGCGGCTATACCCGGAGAATATCGAAACGCTGTATTCGCTGGTCGATATCGGCGTGCCGGTAACGATTGTTAATCAACCACATCTACTCGGCGAGCGCGCGGGCCAGTTGTATTTCGAGAGCCACCCCGCGCTGGAAGAAGATGAGACGGAGTTGACCGAGCATCTCGCGCAACTGCAGAAATTAGTGGGCGAAAAGAAGTACATCGGAATGGATGCGGAGTACGTCGATGCACAGATGCACGCTATTGCCAGTGAAGCACGCGGTGTACCCGTGCAACTCACGAAAGCCGACCTCGACGAAATCTACGAACGTGCCATCCTGGTTCGCAACACGGTGGAGCTGGATCCGGACGCGCCAACTTTGTCCGAAGTGCGCGAGATGATCGACCAGTTACCACCCGCCGACGAAGAAGTGGCAGAGGCCGTCAACTGATGAGTGAATGGCTGGACGTGATGTTGGGCGAGATAGACCGGCGGCGCGACGAACAGCGCGAAGCCGAGGAAGAAGCGCGCCGGCGCGAAGCCGAAAAGAAAGCGGCTCAGGAAAAGTAACGCAGAAATTCTTCCGGTACGCCCGAGGTGTCATCCGGGTAATCACCGCTCACCGGCAAGTCAGCCGCGTGATAGCTCTGCCAGAACAGCATACGCATGGAACGTGTGGCCGGGTCTTTAAGGTCATGCAGCAACGCGGCCATTGCTTTGCCGGTGTAAGTCGGCTCAAGACGCATGTTCAGGTCGCGCCGCGCGAGTTCAATCGCTTGTTCCGTTGCGGCATTGGTTTGCGCGTAACCGTCACCGAAAAATTCATGGCGCAATTGCAGCCGCATGTGGCTGGCAAGGTCTTGCGGGATCGAGCTGTCGAGGCGATGCATCATCAGCGCGGTCTTTGCGGCCAGTCGTTGGAGTTTCACCTCATCAGTAAACGATGTATGCGAAATGCGCACGGCATGAATGTCGATGGGCACGCCCGCGAGCGCGAAACCGAGAGCGAGACCCACGGCGGTACCCATCGTGCCGGTGGCGACGTACAGCCGATCCGGCAAAGCGCATTCGCCGCGACCAATTTGCGCAGCAAGCTCAAGTCCTGCGCTCACAAAACCAAGAGTGCCCAACCATGACGAGCCGCCGGCTGGTATGACAGCCGCACGCCGCCCGCGCAGATGCTTTCGCAAAGTAGAAATGCGTTCGTGATAATTGCCACCGAAGACAACCAGTTCGCTGCCAATTTGCAGGTGCATGTTGAGGGCAACCGATACCGCCGCGGTACGGGTCTGGTGAGAAAGAAACGCAATATTGGCAAAGCCATGCTGGCGGGCATAAAGCGCTGTAGCCAGCGCGTGGTGCGAGCCGACCGCACCGAAGGTGGCGATCGTATGCCGATTGCGCGCGCGTGCGGCGGCCAGCAAATACTCCAGCTTGCGAATTTTGTTGCCACCGTAGAGCTGGCCGCTACGGTTATCCTGCTTGATCAGGATCTCCCGAGACCCGCTCGCGTGGTCGAGCGAGACGGTCCGAACCGGGGTAGGCAGGCTGGCGAGTGGCAAGCGCGGGACGAGCCGGCCCAGGGCAGGGTAGGCGGACTGCAATTCATCCCGATCTGACATAATCCGATTATTAGCAGGCTTGGTCGCCGGGGGCAATCGCGACTCAATAAGATGGCATCTTGACCATTCGCTCTTTAGAATGTCTGGCATTCCTGACTGACAGTGAATCGCGGAGACGAATTTGTCAGAGGTAATGTTGCCTGAACACCATCTGCACGACCTCTGTGCCAACTCCTCTGGCGCCATTGCCCACCTTCCACTGTACGATTCGTTGCGTCACCGCGCGTATTGCTGCTGCGCGGTGGCAGGCCGATGAGCATTAGTAATCCTGATCACGGCATAACCGTTACCGAAATCTCGCCGATGGACCAGCCGATAAACCTGCGGCTGCAAAGCATTCCTGCGTTCATTGGCCGCGCACTGCGTGGCCCACTGGACACGCCCGTACTGATCGACAGCCTGGCGGCATTCTCGCGCCGCTTTGGTGGCATATGGAAACGCAGTAGCCTCAGCTATGCGGTAGAGCAGTTTTTCGCGCATGGCGGCGACCAGCTCTACGTTGTGCGGGTGGCGAACAATGCCTACGGCGCAACTCTCAGCATCCCGTGTGCGGAAGGTGCGTTGCTGCTCAGTGCTGTGGAGCCAGGTTCGACCGAGATGTTGCGTGCGGCGGTCGATTACGACGGCATCGAAGGCGATGAACATTTCAACCTGATTGTGCAGCGCTTGTCACCGCAAAATAATTTAATCATCGACCAGGAGATTTTCGAAGGCATCAGTTGCGACCCGGAGAGTACCGCGAGCATCGTAGACGCCTTGCGGGAATCTTCCATTGTTGAACTGAACCTGCCATTGCCAGCTTCCCGACCGCTTGCCACGATGGGCAAGGCCGCAGACTCCCGTACCCCATATATATTTCCAGACGACCGCGGCGGCGACGGCGGCGATCTGTGTGACTACGACCTGATTGGTTCAGCGGTGCGCGGTACCGGGTTGTTCAGCCTCAATGCAGTGGAGGATGTCGATCTGCTGTATTTGCCGCCACCAACAAAGGATCGCGATCCGGGACCGGCGGCAGTACTGGCGGCGGAGCTGTATTGCCGAAAGCGCGGCGCAATGTTGATCATTGATCCGCAAGCAGCGTGGCAAAATGCACGCGATGCAGCCGCCGGTGCGCGCCATGCGGGCTTCACAAGCTGCAATATTATTTCTTATTTTCCACGTATCCGAATCGCGGACCAAAGCCAGCCCGCCGGTGGCGCACTGGCAGGCTTGCTGTGCAAGCTCGATGCACATCACGGACCGTGGTCGGAATTATCGGGACGTCAATACGCGTTCAACCGCCGTATCCAGGCTGATGCGCTGGTTACAGAGCAGGAGCATCGCGCGCTGAATCGTGCCGGCATCAATGTCATTGTTGCCGGCGAAGGCGGCAGGTTGCAGATGACCGGGAACGTCACGTTGGGCAGCAACGGCCAGTCTGACCGACAGTTCGCAAGCTTATCCATCAGGCGACTCTGCCTGTTAATCGGCAAGACCATTGAGAGCTCAACCCGCTGGGCAATTTTTGACGCGGATCGCGCCCATGCTGTGCAGCGCGTGAATTACCAGGTTGAAGAATTCATGCACGCCCTGGCCGCCGCCGGCGCGTTCGCAGATGATCAGTACAGCGTGCAATGCGAATTACAACGCGACACGCGCGCGGTAGACAGTGGCCGTGGGCTTACCGTGTTGCTGACGTTTACCCCGGCCAACAGCGTGCAGCCACTGTCGCTGACGCTATACCAAACTGTTTCCGGTAGCCGAATGGCGAGCACTGTGTTCGCGCCGGTCAGTGAGGCGTGTGCCTGATTCAGTGTTGAGAATGTTTTGACTTTTTCGTTCGAAAAGTAGAAAAAGAATTTTTCCGAGTAAGAATTCCGTTGCAAGGTATCGTGATGAGCAATTCGCAATATAACAAACCACACGCACTAAGCTGTTCAAGCACTTACAGCCTCCAAACGCCGCGCAAATTGCCTAAACGCAATTCTCGATCTTGCGTTTACGCACACTACTTTTAGTTAGATGCCTTTCTGGCCTGTTTCGAGGATTTCGTCATTGCCGCAATGTTTCGTCATGGCGTAGACTACTAGTATGAGTGCAGATCTATCAAAACTAGAGCGTGAAGCTGAGCAACTTTCTACGAAAGACCGCGCCCGCTTGATCCGCCATCTCATCTCCTCACTTGAGCGCAAAGACGAAGGTGATATTGAGCAGGCTTGGTTGGACGAGGCTGAAAAGCGCCTTTCTGCATACCGCAACGGACAGACAATCTCTCGTCCGGGCGAAGAGGTATTTGACGAAATCTTGAGCCAGATCTAATGGCCAGCTATCGGCTTATTGCCGAAGCGCAAAATGAACTTCGTTCTGGGATGCTTTTTTATGAATACCAGCATTTCAGCCTCGGTAAGGACTTCGTGCTGGAAATTCGTCGGCTTTGCCGTCACATCTCGGAAAATCCGCTTCTAGGATCCGAGATTGGCCCGGCAGTGCGAAGGCGCTTAGTGCGTCGATTTCCCTATGCAATTCTGTATGCTATCGAGAGTTCGGAGATCGTCGTTCTGGCCATAGCACATCAACGTCGTAGACCTGGGTACTGGACGTCCCGCACATAGGCATCTAACTATGCGCTGCACCCGTCAATTGACTCAGCCCGCCTTGCGCTGCCGCTCCAGGCGACCTGCGTCAAGTGCGGGTGAGCTTAGACGTTAGATTCAACTTGCTTTCGACTTACGTGGTTCTGATATTCTTAGGTCCGGAGGTGACGCAAAATGTCGACCGCAAAAGAACACCTGACAAAACTGATTGAAAATCAGCCAGATGATAGCTCCGAGGAGACAATCGTCCGGGAGTTGGCTTTCGATATAATGGTCCAGAAGGGCCTAGCCGATGCTGATGCGAAGCGCACCATTTCAAATGACGAGATGGCTCGGCGAATTCGCACGTGGCAGAGCTAGTCTGGACCAAAGAGTCTGAGCGCTGGCTCAAGGATATTTTCGACTACATCGCTCAGGACAACCCGGCTGCTGCTAGATCAGTAGTTTCCGGTATCTATCAGAAGACTCAGCAACTCCTTCAGTTCCCGGAATCTGGCTACAAATACGAGGGAAACGCTCGCAATGTCCGCATCCTTCTTTATGGACACTATCGAATTGCCTATATCGTTTCCGGCAATCAGATCGTCGTTCTTGGTGTATTTCATGGCGCCCTCGCCATAGATCGGTATTTGATTTGAGTACATCGAATCTAACAATGCGCTGCACCCGTCACTTGACTCAGCCCGCCTTGCGCTGCCGCTCCAGGCGACCTGCGTCAAGTGCGGGTGAGCTTAGACGTTAGGCTGCACTTTAGATCATGAGAAAAGTCTGTTCGGTATTGTTGGTCGGTGTCGGGTTGTTGAATTTGCTTCCCATCATCGGCGTACTTTCTGCGGAACACATCACTGGTCTTTACGGCATCAGTATTGAATCAGCTGACCTTGAGATACTAATGCGTCATCGGGCAGTCATGCTTGGTCTGATAGGCGGGTTCCTGCTTTTGTCAGCCTTCCGCCCATTATTGCAGAAGATTGCGGCTTCAATGGGCTTGGTGAGCATGTCCTCGTTCGTTATTCTCGCGTATATTGCAGGTGACAACGGAGATCAAATACACCGGGTAGTTGTTGCGGACATTGTTGGTTCTGTTGCGGCTGCCTTCGTTCTAGTAGTAATCGTTAGGGAGGGGCGCAATGCCGCCTAACAATGCGCTGTACCGGTCGCCGGCCGAGTTTGTCACCCGTCTTGCACTGAAGCAACACGGTCGCCAAACGCTGGCGCCGGTGAGCTTAGTCGTTAGGTGGCCTTAAGCGGCGTCATGGAATTTAGCGAAAGCACCAAATCTAGATGGGCGGCATACTTTGGCGGTGCAACCGTTGTCGCGTCTCTGCTGCTAGTTGCCTGGGAGATTCGTCAGAACACTGTGGCCTTGTCGGCTCAAGCATTACAAGACCTGAACTCAATGGCCAACGAAATTCTGCTTACTGCCGCGGAAAATGAACAATTGTCTCAGGTGCTGGAAAAAGGGAATCAGGACATATCCTCACTGACTGGCGCCGAGTACCAACAGTACTGGGGGTACAACTACGCATTGATGAACTCGTTAGATGCGGCGCACGGCTTCTATCAGAGGGGCATCCTTAGCGAAGAAGATTACTCCGGCTGGCGAACTTACACGTGCGAATACCTACGAGGTCAGTCAGTCCAAGAAATCTGGAATCGAGACAAAGCGACCTTTGGCGGTGACTTTCCTGCTTATGTTGCGCGTGAGTGCAACTTATGAATAAGAATTCCAACTACAGAGAAGCGCCACCTAACAAATCGCTGAACCGGACGCTTGGCCGCAGCCTCCCTTCGCTGCCGCTCCGGTCGGCCGCCGTCAAGCGCCGGTCAGCTCGGCGTTAGGCCGCCGAAAGTCAGCACATGGCCATTGACCCCAAACTCTTCCCCCCGCTACCGCAGGCCGCTTACGGGCCCGAGCAGCTGCTTCAGTACTTAGCTGGCCTCGTGTCGCAGGGGCACGAGGTATATCGCGACCCTAACCAACAGAGCATCTTCTATTTGGCCCTCAACGACGCGCACCGCATCAGAATCAGCGTGTCTGAGGGTCGCTCGCAAGTTCAGTTACACTACCTATCCAGCGTGCAGAACTACCTCGATGCGAGCTCGCTGCCCGAACTAGAGAAAGCGATTGGTGCCCTGGCAGCACAGTGCGGAGTCAAGTGGCCCGCTAAACCCCTAAGTGGCCGCCTTTGCAGCGACACCCCCGCAACGAACTACCGGATGATTAGTGGCCTTGTCGGTATTAGTCAGGTCGTAGCGATCTTTGACCCGTTTCTCGACAACAACACTCTCGAGGAACTGCGAGTAATTCTTTCGTTTGGGAGCGGTGCAGTGGGCGACGGTGTTCGTATATTGGGCGGCGCTGCGAAGTGCGGGGGAAAAGCACCAACCTTTACGGCCCCCGGTGTAACTGCATGGCTTACTCAACAAGGCATTAAAGGAGAAGCGCGCGCCTTTCCCTCGAAAACGGAGCATCGCCGTTTCCTACTCCTGAACGATGGAAGGGCCCTCATTACCGGCCATTCGCTGAACGCACCACACAAGAACGAAGTAGTCCACATCGATACGAGCAATGAGGATCAAGCTTTCTTTGAGAAAATTTGGAAAGCCGCGAAGGTCCTATGAATACAGTCCGTTCAATCTGCACCGGCAGCCTAACAATGCGCTGCACCCGTCACTTGACTCAGCCCGCCTTGCGCTGCCGCTCCAGGCGGTCTGCGTCAAGTGCGAGTGAGCTAAGACGTTAGACGCCTCCCCACCCTCACTGCGGCGTTCTAGAGCAAGGGGCTTGACGGCGATATCAATAGTGATATCATTCATCGGTGGCTTCGATCGATGACATTGTCGACAAAATGCGGCGGACCCCAAAAGGGATTCGCTTCACTGAGCTCTGCAAAGTCTGTGATCACTTTTTTGGGAAGCCTCGAAAGTCCGGGACTAGTCACAGGGTTTATAGAATGCCCTGGGCCGGAGACCCGAGAGTGAATATCCAAAACTCTCGCGGCAAGGCTAAAGCCTACCAGGTAAGACAGGTCCTTCTCGCTGTGGATAGAATTGAGAACGACAATGGCTAAGGAAGTAGATAGATACACGTACCGCGTTACATGGTCTGAGGAAGACTCAGAGTATGTTGGCCTTTGCGCGGAACTACCGAGCCTCAGCTGGCTGGAAACGTCGCCGGAAAAAGCGTTGCTCGGCATCCGGAAGCTCGTCAAAGAGTCATTAGCCGACCTTAGGCGCTCTAAAGAAGCGCTGCCGGAGCCAATTTCAACGAGATCGTACAGCGGTAAATTCATGGTCAGGGTGCCGCCTGAAGTACACCGAATGCTCGCTCTTAAAGCAGCCGAATCCGGCGTAAGTATTAATAGGCTCGTATCCAGTAAGTTGTCATGAAGCGGCGTCTAACAATGCGCTGCACCCGTCACTTGACTCAGCCCGCCTTGCGCTGTCGCTCCAGGCGGCCTGCGTCAAGTGCGTGTGAGCCTAGTCGTTAGACGTCAATTCACCATTATTACGTAATTTCGCAGCAACACTCTGCCTAGAGGCGCGGTATAATTCAGACATGTCACGTCCTGCGATCGAAATAGATAACCTGAATGTCGAGGAGAGACTGGAGCTAATCCAGTCCCTCTGGGAAAGCTTGGTTGTGGACCCGTCCAATATCCCGGTTACAGACGCGCAAAAGCAATTATTGGACGAAAGATTGGACGCAATTGAAGCGGGTGACGACGCTGGCTCTCCTTGGGAAGAAGTGAAAGCCCGAATTCTAAAACGATTGTCGTGATTCCGGTCGAGTTCAGGTCCGCCGCAAGTCGAGACTTGATTGATGCAATAGAATGGTACGAAGCGCAATTGCCAGGCCTTGGATTTCGATTCTTTGAAGAGTTCGAGCAAGTGGTATCTCGCATCGAGGCATCGCGGAATCAGTTTCCGGTCGTGTATCGAAATGCTCACCGCGCTCTACTACCTAGGTTTCCGTATGGCATTTTCTTCAATAACTATCGAGATCGTACGCTTCTCGTTGCAATCGCAGATTTGCGTAGAGAATCCACCCGTTGGCAGCAGCGTATATGACGTCTAACAATGCGCTGCACCCGTCACTTGACCCACCCCGCCTTTCGCTGCCGCTCCAGGCGACCTGCGTCCAGTGCGTGTGAGCTTAGTCGTTAGACGGCGCTCGCCTCCTTCGCCGCCTTTGCGCCCGCACCTTGCATTTAGTATCCCATGGGATACAATACCGTATGACGGTTCAGATCAAAGCTACTCAGGTTTTTGCGGATTGGCTTAATGGCCTACGAGACGTCCAGGGCCGGGCTCGAATTCAGGCCAGAATTGATCGCCTTGCGACCGGCAATCCC
>JBBKWB010000156.1:0-17492 GCA_037968755.1 Woeseia sp. | reverse complement strand
GCTTGCGACCGCTGCCGGCGTCATTCTTGCGTGTCCTTATTGGGGTCCATGCGGGGGTCCGTGCCAATCGCGGCCGTTCCAGCCGTCAATTGTGAGTGTCCTTAATACACTTATTACGGCTGGTGGCCGTCAAGTATGGGTGTCCTTATTGGGGTCCATGGCGATCGCGGCTGTTTCAGCATTCAATTATGGGTGTCCTTACTACAGCAGCCGCCGGCGTCATTTTTGAGTGTCCTTATTAGTTTCCATGGCGGTCACGACTGCTTCAGCAGTCACCTGGGTGTCCTTAATGCGCCACTTACAGCTGTTGAGCGCCGCAGCCCGGTAGCAGTCAATGTCGGTCAGTCGACGCCGAGCAGGTGCTTCTGGAAAAACAGCACCATGGCCTGCTGGTAAATGTCGCGATTCTCTTTTTTCTTGTAGCCGTGGCCTTCGTTGAGCGCGTTCATGTACCACACCGGGCTGCCTTGCGAGCGTAGCGCTGCAACCATCTGCACCGCTTCGGTGACCGGTACCCGCGGGTCGTTTTCGCCTTGGATGATGAACATTGGCACCTTGATCTTGCTCACGTTATTCAGCGGACTGATTTTCTGCAGATGCGCACGCATCGCCGGATCGCGCTCATCACCGTATTCGGCGCGGCGCAGGTCGCGGCGATAATCCTGGGTGTTCTCAAGAAACGTCACGAAGCTGCTGATGCCGACGACATCAACCGCTGCTGCAAGCCGGTCGCTGAAGTGCGTGGCGCTCGCAAGCACCATGTAGCCACCATAGCTGCCGCCGTAAACAGCAACCTTGTCAGCGTTGAGATCTTTCTGCGTGCCTATCCAGTCGAGCAGCGCGCCAATATCGCGCACCGAATCTTCGCGTTTGAAACCATTATCGAGCTCTAGGTAACTTTTGCCATAACCCGCCGAACCGCGCACGTTCGGCACGATAACCGCGACGCCCAGCTTCGCCAGCAACATCTGGAAGGTGCCGTTGAAGTAGGGACGCGACTGGCCTTCGGGCCCACCGTGGATAGCAATAACGACTGGGTACGGGCCCTTACCTGCCGGTTTGTAAACCCACGCCGGAATCTGTCGCTGCCTGCCGTTGACCTTGTCGAACGTTGGGTAGTGCGCCAGGGTAGGCGTCAGGAACTGCGTTGTATCAAGTCCGCCCACTTCGCTAAACGTCCAGCGGGTCAGCGCGCCGTGCTGCAGCGGCCCACGACCAAGATCGAGCACGTAGCTGTCGCTCGGTGACTGCGGCGAGTTGATCGAAAGACCGAGCTTGCGATCGTTCGGACTGAACTCGAGACCGAAAGCCATGCCAACCGGAATATTGTCTACGCGGCGATGTTTGCGGGTTTTGGTGTCGAGCAGGTACAGCGCGGAACGGCCGTCTTCGTTAACGAGAAATGCGATGCGCTTGCGGTCGTTACTGATCGTGCCACCATCGACATCCCAGGGAATGTCTGCCGTGACAATCTCCGCCTCGCTGCCTTCTGCCAGCGGCTGCCAGGCAAGCTGGTCGAATTCGCCGCCGCGATTCGTTATGAGCCACATGCCCTCATCGTTTTCGTCAAACGCCAACGGGTAGTTCGTGGTTGGTTGTGCGCCGCCACCGGCAAGCTGCACATGGTCTTCAGTATCGAGATCAAGCAGGTGAATGCGCGAGTCAGCGATGCTGACATAATTCGCTACCAGCACTTTGCTGCCGGATGCGGAGAACTCTGTCGGTCCCCACCAGGTGCCGTCCGGTGATTCGAGCACCACTTTCGCGCTGTCCGGCTCGCCGGCTTCCATGATCCAGACATCGTTGGATGCGCCGTTGCGGCGCGTACTCTGATAGCTCAAACGTGAGCCATCGCGGCTCCACACGGCAGCGCCGTTACGGGACTCGCCGTCGGTCAACATGGTGGCCGTGCCATCATCGGGGTTCAGCGTAAAGATCTGCGCAAATTCACTGCCGCCCGCGTCGCGGCTGAAACTCAGGGTGTTGCTGCCGGGTTGGCGCTGCACACTGCCAACGGGTTCATCGTAGAACGTAAGCTGGTTGCGAGCGCCGCCAGGGCGATCCACCCGGTGAACCTGGTTCACCTCGGCGAAACGGGTGCTGATGTAGATGCTGTTTCCGTCCGCGCTCCAATCAAGAAATGCCGCAGAGCGCACATTCTGGAAACGATTCAGGTCATCAACGACTGCCGCAGGAATTTCCGGGATGTCTTCCATGACCAGGTTGCCGTTGTTGGCTGTGCGTTGCTCAACCGCAAGGGCTGTGACGCTGCAACTCAATGCGGCGATGATTCCAAAAATGCGATAGCTCATTTCTTTCCCCGTGTTTATTACCTGGTGATCAGCTGCAGCGTCGCTATAAACTGCAGTGACCTTGCATAGCAGTTACGCAACCAACAGCGCCATGAAGTCATCGACCGCCGTTTTCGCCAACTGTTCTGGTGCAGCAGCCAGTTTAGCCAGTTTCTTCCATTGGCCATCTTTGAGTTTTGGCGACACGCTGTCAGCGAACTTCTGCTTCAACACCGGAATGCCTTCGTCGCGGCGCTGGCGATGGCCGATCGGAAAATCAATCGCGACTTTCTTCGTCGAGCTGCCGTCTTTGAAAAACACCTGCAGCGCGTTCCCGATGTAGCGCTTCTTCGCATCGAAGTAGTCCTTCGTGTACTGCTTGTTCTCACTGACTTCCATGCAATTGCGCACCGCGTCGATGCGCGGGTCATTGGCGATGTCATCTTCGTAATCCGCTGCTGTCAGGCGACCGTGAATCAGCGGTACTGCAACCATATACTGGATGCAGTGATCGCGATCCGCCGGGTTATCGAGCGGACCCGTCTTGTCGATGATCCGTACGCCCGGTTCCTGGGTTTCGATAACGATGCGTTCAACGTCGTCGATGCGGTCTTTCACTTCGCCATGCAACGCCATCGCACACTCCACCGCGGTCTGCGCGTGGAACTCGGCCGGGAACGAAATCTTGAACAGAATGTTTTCCATCACATAGCTTTCATAGCCCTGCGTGAACGCGAACGGTTTGCCCTTGAACAGCACGTCGTACCAGCCCCAGGTCTTTGCAGAAAGCGCAGAGGGATATCCCATCTCGCCGGTCATCGCGATCAGTGCATGGCGCACAGCGCGACTCGTTGCATCGCCCGCCGCCCAGCTTTTACGTGAGCCCGTGTTCGGCGCATGCCGATAGGTACGCAGCGCAGCGCCATCAATCCACGCATTCGACACTGCGTTGATCACCTGCTCACGGCTGCCACCGAGCATGCGCGTCACAACAGCAGTCGATGCAATTCGTACCAGCAACACATGATCAAGACCGACACGGTTGTAGCTGTTCTCCAGCGCCAGCACGCCCTGGATTTCGTGCGCACGGATCATCGCCGTCAGCACTTCGTGCATCGACAAGGGATCTTTGCCTTCCGCCCGGTTCTTGCGGCTAAGGTAATCCGCCGTCGCAAGAATGCCGCCGAGATTGTCGGAAGGATGCCCCCATTCGGCCGCCAGCCAGGTGTCGTTGAAATCCAGCCAGCGCACCATCGCGCCGATGTTGAATGCGCCCTGCACCGGGTCAAGCTCATACGACGTGCCCGGCACGCGCGAACCGCCGGACAGAGTGGCACCCGGCACCACGGGGCCGAGCAGCTTGGTGCAGGCCGGGTAGTCCAGTGCCTGGAAGCCGCAGGCGAGCGTATCCAGCAAGCAGTAATGCGCGGTTTCATACGCAAGTTTCGAATCGATGCCGTCGCGACAAACGTAGTCGGCGATATCGATCAACACCTGGTCTGGATCCGGCCGTTTGGCCGAGCGGATGTCATGTCCGGACATGCTTACTCCCTGGAGTATTCGTTGCGCGATAGTTTCCGCGCGGGATTTCAAATTTGCGCAGACGTCGCTGCTTAACGTTTCTCTATCGGCACCCAGGTCTGCAGGCCCGGACCAATGTAATCCGCACCCGGACGAATCAGCTTGTTGTTAGCACGCTGTTCCATGATGTGTGCGGACCAGCCGGTTATGCGTGAACAAACGAATATCGGCGTGAACAAGTAAGTCGGGATACCCATGAAGTGGTACACACTCGCCGCAAAGAAATCGGCGTTTGCAAACAACTTCTTTTCGTCCCACATGACTTTCTCCACCGCTTCCGAAACGTCGTATAAGCGCATGTCACCGGCTTCCTCGGCCAGCTGCTTCGACATTTTCTTGTTCACGCCATTGCGTGGATCAGAGGTTGTGTACACACGATGACCGAAGCCCATGATCTTATCTTTGCGCGCCAGCATGCCAAGCACGCCCTTCGTGGCATCCTCGGCTGTCTTGAACTTTTCAATCAGCTCCATTGCCGCCTCATTCGCGCCGCCGTGCAGCGGACCACGTAAAGCGCCGATCGCGCCCGTTACCGCAGAATGGAAATCGGAAAGAGTGCCGGTGATGACGCGACCCGTGAACGTCGAGGCATTGAATTCGTGTTCAGCGTACAGGATCAGAGTCGTATCGAGACAGTGCTGGTGCAGTTCCGAGGGTGGCTTGTCGTGCAGCATATGCAGGAAGTGGCCCGCGACGCTGTCGTCGTCCGTTTCGACGTTAATGCGGGTGCCATCGCTGTGAAAGCGATGCCAGTACAGCAACATCGACGGCAGGCAGGCCAGTAACTTGTCTGCAACATCCAGCTGGTTCGAGAAATCCCCTTCAGGTTCGACATTGCCAAGCATCGACACGCCGGTACGCAACACATCCATCGGATGCGCGTGCGCAGGAATCATCTCCAGGACTTTTTTCACCGCATCCGGCAAGCCGCGCAAGGTCTTAAGGCGGGCAATGTACGCAGCAAACTCCGCCTGGTTCGGCAGTTTGCCGTGCATCAGCAGATAGGCAACTTCTTCGAAGCGGGCATTGTCGGCCAGGTCATAGATATCGTATCCGCGGTAGGTCAGACCGGCGCCTTCCTTGCCCACCGTGCACAATGCCGTTTCGCCGGCGACTACACCTGCCAGGCCACCCGTTTTCTTGTTCGCTGCCATGTTCGTTCCTCGTTGTATCGTATTCAGGATTTGCCGCGCTTGACGCCTTGTTCGGTGAACAGCTGATCAAGTTTCTGCTCGTATTCGTGATAGCCGAGTACGTCGTACAGCTCATCACGAGTCTGCATGCGATCAATCACAGCCTTCTGGCTGCCGTCGCGGCGTATGGTTTGATAAACATTCTGCGCGGCAGCCGCCATCGCACGGCTCGCACCCAACGGGTACAGCGCCATGCTCACGCCAACCGATTTCAATTCGTCCACCGTGAACAGCGGCGTCTGGCCAAACTCTGTCAGGTTAGACAGCACGGGCACTTTGATCTTATCCGTAAACTCGCGGTACTCATCGAGCGTTGTCAGCGCTTCGGCAAAAATCATATCGGCGCCCGCTTCCACATAGGCCGCCGCCCGATCGATCGCTGCCTGCTGACCCTCCACCGCATGCGCGTCAGTGCGCGCCATAATTCCAAAACTGTCGTCGCTGCGGCCATCAACCGCAGATTTGATGCGATCACACATCTCGTCCGTTTCAACGAGCGCCTTACCCGGACGGTGACCGCAACGCTTCACCGCCACCTGATCTTCGATATGGCACGCCGCTGCGCCCGCCCGCGACATTTCGCGCACCGTACGACCGATCATGAATGCGCTGCCCCAGCCCGTGTCCGCATCAACCAGCAACGGCAACTCGGAGATATAGCTGATCCGACGAATATCCTCGCAAACGTCGTTCAAGGTAGTCATCGCGAGATCCGGCAGGCCGAACGAGTGATTCGCAACACCAGCACCCGACAGGTAAATCGCCTTGAATCCCGCCCGCTCCGCCAGCAACGCAGCGTAAGCATTGATTGTGCCGACGATCTGCAACGGCTGTTCCGCCTTCAGTGCCTGCCAGAATCGCTCGCCCGCCGTTGCTGCCATCGTGGATCTCCAAATTCTAATGCTGATTAAAACCGGGGGCTGCGCGCTATCCAGCGGCCGATTGGCCGGGGGTACAAACAGGGAAGCCCGGGGCAGCGGATTCTAAACCACCGGAGAGGCGTTTCCCAAATGCGGCGGCGCTTGTACCGGGCCGGGGCGCGATAACCCAAAGCCGCCTCAATTCCAGGACGCTGTCGCCAGGGAAGCCTTTACAGGGAATAAAGCGGACCGCAGGGAGCCATCCCTGTAAAGGCTTCCCTGGTGGCGGCGTCCGGCTATTGGCACCTGAATCCTGCACCGCTGGAACGGAGCGGCGTCAGGAAACGGCGTACTAATCGAGGCAACGGACGTGGGGAGCCCTTTCAGAGGATGGCTCCCTGCGGTCCGCTTTATTCCTCCGAAAGGGCTCCCCACGCCCGCCGCCTCCGGGATCGGTAGTCAACTAAGTATTGTGGTCGCGCGATAGTCGCTTCGCGGACCGAACGGTGGTTTCTACTATGTGGATCGGCCGCTATGCGCCTACCTAATTTGTCAGTCGAGGCCGCCGTCTGGGATCGGAATTTTCTCAGAGATCGTGGTGAGGCGATGGCTTGCAGGGTGGTCAGCTTATGGTGACGACTTTGCGGCCAGTAATCTTACCGTTGATGAAATCATCGAATTGTTTTGGCAGGTCGTCGAAGGTGATCGTGTCGCTGGCGATCTTGTCCAGGTGGCTGGGTTTGAGGTCGCTACCGATTCGGTTCCAGACGGCTTCGCGCAGCAGGCGCGGGGTGTCGACTGAGTTGATGCCCAGCAGGCAGACGGCGCGCAGGATGAATGGCAGGACGGTCGTATTCAGTTCGTGGCTTGCGGCGAGCCCGATGCTCGCGATGTTGCCGCCGTATTTCGTGGTGCGGGTCAGCCAGGTTAGTAAGTCACCGCCGAGATTGTCGATGGCGCCGGCCCATTCGGCTTTTTCCATTGGTCGCTTGCCGAGATCGATTTCGTCGCGTATCAATACGCGTTGGGCGCCGATGGATTTCAGGTAGTCCGCCTGTTCGGCTTTGCCTGTTACCGCGACTACTTCATAGCCGCGGCCTGCGAGCATATCGATTGCTATGCTGCCAACGCCGCCGGTTGCTCCGGTTACGACGACCGGACCGTTCTCCGGTAGCTGGCCGTTTTGTTCCATGCGGTGGATCGCTAACGCAGCGGTATATCCGGCAGTGCCGAGTTGCATCGCGGTTGCTGCGCTGATGCCCGTGGGCAAACGAATTACCGCGTCATTGGGTACGCGGGCGAATTCCGCGTAACCGCCGTCGCGCGTTTCACTGAGCCCGCAGCCGTTTACGACGACGCGTGTACCGGGTTCCAGTGCGGAGTTTTCGGAGCGCACCACCGTGCCGGCAAGGTCGATTCCACCCACCAGCGGAAACGTGCGCAGGATGCGACCTTTGCCTGTAGCCGCCAGTGCATCTTTGTAGTTGATCGTCGAATGACTGACGCGGATGACGATGTCACCTTCGGTCAGGTCATCGATGCCGAGTTCACAAAAACCCGCACTGATTTCTTTGTCCTTCTGGTCGATGCGAAAGGCGCGGAATTTTTCCGGGTTACTCATGGATGAACCTCGTCAGGATTTCTGATTGGCCGTTAGTGCGGCGCAGTCGGTTGCGGCGGTGCTGTTGGCTTTGCACAGGGTAGCACCGCAATATGCTGCAGCATTCGCTGCGTCAGGCTGTGAAACGTATCTTGCCAGAAACTCTGTGGTCGCCGCGAGCGACCGGCGCTAACGTGCGGTTGGTGCGCCGTGGTCCAGCCAGAACTCCAGCCCTTGTGTGTTCAGCTTGAGGTCCATGCCGATGATTGCGCGCACACGCTCTGCGTCAGCCCTTACGCCGTGCTCGCGAGCGCGCTCGTAGAGGTAATCGAACATCGCTGATTCGATACGGGCTGTACGGTCTTCGTCGTTTTTGTGGCGCTTTGCTATTGCAACGAAGTCGTCGATGCCGCGATGCATGTCATCGGCAAGCCTGTCGACATCGGTGACCCGGCTGTAGTGCGTCAGCAGCAATTGTTCCGGTGTGCAGGCCATGATGAGCCCGACAGAGCGATGCGCTTCCTCCGGATCAAAATGCACCGGCGTCGTGGTCGGGAACACGAACTCGCCCGCGGCCGTGTCGAGCTCGCGATAGGACACGCCGAAGCTGTCACCAGTAAACACAGAGCGTGAAGACGGGTCGTCCAGGCAATAGTGATGACGCGCGTGACCTTCCGTATAGAACGGGCGGAACTCGCGGCCGTTCAGTGACAATCGCGCCTGGTCGTCAACAGCGATCACGCGGGCCTCGTCAATCGGCTGAATGTCGCCGTACATTTCGGTAAACGCTGGCTCGCCGTAGACCGCGCTTGCGCCCTTGATCAGCTTTGTCGGATCGATCATGTGACGGGCGCCGCGCGGATGCACGATCGCTTGTGCATTCGGCAATGCCTGCATCAATAGCCCGGCACCGCCAGCATGATCGAGGTGTACGTGAGTCAGGAAAACGTAGTCAACGTCTGCCGGGTCGAGGTCCTGCTCGGCCAGCGCCGCGAGCAAAAAGGGCACGCTGTGGTTGGTGCCGGTGTCGACAAAAGCAGCGCGGCCGCCTTCGTTAATGAGGTGGCTGGCGTCGAGCAACGGGCGAACGTAGTCCGTGTCGACTGCAGTGATGCCGTGCCCGAGCGCGGTCGTCCGTACGGCGCTCATGGGCAGGCGCGCTTGCTGCGCTTAATCGCTGCTCTTTGGCGTCTTCAAACCATTGTCGCGACGGCTGTAGAAGCGTGCGACGGCTTCAATGTCGTCGTCACTCAGCATGCTGGCAAATGCACTCATCACCGTGCCGGAGCGCGCGCCACTCTTGTACTGGTTAAGCGAATGTTCCAGGTAGTCCTGATGTTGACCGCTCAGGGTTGCCGGTATTGGCTCCGCGCCGGCGTACTGTGCGCCGTGGCAAGCCAGGCACGTCGTTGCTGCCTGCAAACCAGCGATGTCGTCGCTGGTCACGTCGTCAGCGGCTGCTTCGCTGCCTTCGAAATGGGCGCCGAGATCTTCGATGTCCTGGTCAGAAAGGGTGTCACCTTGCGCCTGCATGGTCGGATGCGGGCGGCTGCCGGCGCGATAGGCGCGCAAAGCGGTTTCAATGTAGTCCGCTTTTTGGCCGCCCAGTTTCGGTACCCG
Organism: Woeseia sp.; assembly: GCA_037968755.1. GTDB lineage: Bacteria > Pseudomonadota > Gammaproteobacteria > Steroidobacterales > Woeseiaceae > Woeseia. Next base: position 8,347 of record JBBKWB010000156.1, on the reverse strand, counting down.
GTAGGACGGGTATGCATTGCGGTAGCCATAGATCCCGTGGCAACCCATGCAAGTGTAAGCGAGCAGTTCTCCCTGCTCAGCATTACCCGCGGCGATGGCGGTGGTCGGGCCGAGCGCGCAAAAAGCGAGCGCAGCAGCGGCGATGGTGACGAGTTTTTTAGCAATATTCACGTTGAGTTTCCGACACTTACGGTGGCAGGATTTAGTCCCGGCACAATTGAGGCCGCTATGTTAGTGGCACTGGCGACGTATTTCCATAGAACCAGTGCGGTTTTCCGGAGCGGCGTCGCGGGAGCTGCATGCTAGCATGCCGGCGTGCCCAGGCGGCACGCTGCCCTGGCCCGGAGAATCCCTTTGAAACGTTGGTTACCCCTTTGCATTGTCGCTCTCGCCCTGGTCGTGCTGGTTTCGCCCGGCATCATCGGCCATCTCGCAGAACGGGCGATTGAAGACCAGATTGGCTACGCCGAAGAACGCGATCCCTCGTTCGCGATCGCGACGGCAAGCTTTGAGCGCGGCTGGTTCACCTCCGCCGGGCAGTACCGGGTTCCGCTCGCCGACCCGGACCTCGCGGCCATCGTTCTGACCCTCGGCCAGGTCGATGCCCAGGCGGACCTGACTCCGGTACTGGTCATTGATACCCGCATAGACCATGGGCTGGTGCCGGTCGGCGCAGCAAGTCGCGACCTTTCCGAAATGCTGCCTGCTATTGCAAGCGGCGTTTCAACGTTGAGCGTCGAGCTTGGTCCTGGCCAGGTTGCCGCTTTACCCGGCACGCTGAACAGCCGTATCGGCATCACTGGCAGCGCACAGTTCGACTATCAGCTACCGGCAGGTAGTACTGCAGTCGATGGCAAGTCGGCGAGCTGGGAGGATGCCCGCATTCACGTAACCAGCAGTCCCGACGGCCGCAAGCTGACCACCAAGCTACAAGTTGAAGAATTATCGATCGACAGCGACGAAGGGCAGATCACGCTCGCCAGTGCAGATATGGAGGCGGACGGTGAAATGACCGGCTGGGGTTTCGCTGTGGGTAACCTCACCCTGGCCGTCGGCGAAACCAGCATGTCGACAATAACCGGCGGCCCGCAAGGCTGGTCTACGATGAACATGAACATGCAATCCGCGCTGCAAGGCGAACGCATGCACGGTTCGCTCGATGTCGAGGTCAATTCCCTGGTCACACCTAATGGCGTGAGCGATGTGCGTGTTCGTGGCACCGTTGCCGAGCTCGATGCAAAAATTCTTGGTCCCCTGATCAGGCTGCTTAACCAGGTTAGCGCAAATCCGCATGACGCAAGCGGGCAGGCTATCGCTGATCTTGAGATCGACGCTCGTCGTTTGCTGTCCGCCGGCGCGGACATCAATTTTCAGGAAATTAGTATGAAATCCGATGCCGGTGAATTCCTTGCAGCGGCCGAATTCAAGCTGCCGCAGAGCGACGAAATGCTCGCCTGGACCAGCCTGTTGCTTGCGCTGCAGGGTAAAGCGGATTTCCGGGTGCCACAGGCCTTGTTCGACGCCAATCCCGATTTTGCGGCGCAGGCGCAACCGCTGATTGCCGCCGGCTTTCTCGTTCGCGATGGCGATCTTTATACGATGAATGTCGCATACGCGAAGGGGCTGGCGACAATCAATGGAATACCGATGCCGATTCCAATGCCTGGCGTGCAGTAGCTCTTATTCGCTGTGATCATTATCGGGGCTTACAAGTTGCTGTAAGTGCGCACAGGCGCCTGCGCCGATCACTGCCTACAACGTGAGATCCGCTGCGCGGTGACACGCAACCTCAATTCCATCGATGGACTGTAAACCGGGTTGCTGCACGCGGCAGATATCGATCGCGTGCGGGCAGCGGGGATGAAAAGAACAACCTGTCGGCAGTGACGTTACCGAGGCAACCTCCCCTGAGACCGCGGGCGCGCGGCGCGCGACGTTCGGATCCGGGACGGGAACCGAATCCAGCAGTGCTCTTGTGTAAGGATGGCGGGGGCGTGCAAACAAATCACGACTCGGTGCATGTTCGCAGATGCGCCCGAGGTACATCACCAGCACCCGGTGGCTGATTGATTTCACGACGCTGAGATCATGGGAGATAAATAGCAGCGCCAGCCCTCTGTCCGCTTGCTCTTTTTTCAGCAACGCAAGAATTTCACCGCGGACTTCGCCATCGAGAGCGGCTACCGCCTCATCCAGCACCAGCAGTTTTGGATCAACAATCGGCGCGCGCGCCAGTGCGACTCGTTGCGCCTGCCCTCCCGATAGTTGCTGCGGAAAACGCACGCCGATGTCGGCCGGTAAGCCGACTCGCGTGAGCATTTTTTTCACGGCAGTGTTGCGGTCATTTTCGTTCATGGTCAATGCATGCACGCGCAGCGGTTCTGCAACTATTGCTGCAACGCGCATAGACGGATTCAATGACGCAACCGGATCCTGGAACACGAGCTGCATGTCGCGGCGCAAACTTTTGGCGCGGCGCTCGACAATGCCGTCGACAGTGGCGCCGAGGAATTGGACCGCACCACCCTCGAGTGGCAACAGGCCGAGCAGTGCACGCACCAGGCTGGTCTTACCGGACCCGGATTCGCCAACCAGTGCGACTGTCTCTCCCGCGGCGACACTGAACGTCGCATCGCGGACCGCCCGGATCTCCTCACGTCGCCAGACCGCAGCAAACGGCTTCATGAAATAGCTGACGCTGGCGTTGCTCACCTTCAACAAGGTCTCATCAAAAACCTGCTGCGCAGGCACATCGATATCAGCAATTGCCGGCGACGCAGCCAGCATCGCTTTGCTACGCACAGCTTGGGGCGCGCTGAATATGGCTGCGGTTGCGCCCTCTTCAATCAATCGGCCCCGGTCGAGCACCAGCATGCGCTCGCAACTGCCGGCTACTATGCCGAGATCGTGGGTGATCAGCAGCAGCGCACTGCCGTAACGCGCTTTGAGTCGTGCAAGCAGGTCAAGAATCTGCGCCTGCACCGTGACATCGAGTGCCGTGGTCGGCTCGTCGGCGATCAACACGTCAGGCTCGCCAAGTAGTGCCGCCGCGATCATCACTCGCTGGCGCATGCCGCCGGACAATTGATGCGGATAGGCATGATATTGGCGGGATGGTTCCGGCAGCCCTACTTGCCGCAGCATGTCGAGGACCCGGGCTTCTGCCGCTTTGCCTGCTGCAAGACGATGCTCCAGCAGGATCTGCAACAACTGTTTGCCGACTGAGACATACGGGTTCAGCGCCTGCAAGGGATCCTGGAATACCATCGCCATGCGTTTGCTGCGCAAGCGGTTATAGACCGCAGCACTGGCGCCGCACAATTCGACACCCTCAAAATCAATACTGCCTTGCAACCGCGCGTGGCCGGGGAGTAAACCCATTATTGCGAACGCGGTCTGGGTCTTGCCGCTGCCCGATTCGCCAACGAGGCCCACCGATTCACCGGCCGACAGATCGAAACTGAGGTCGTGCAGAATCGGGCTATCGTTGCCGTAGCCAAGCCGCAGGTTCTTGACCGACAACAAGCTCACCGGTTCCGCTCCGTTGGATCCAGCGTGTCGCGTAAACCGTCGCCGAGAAAATTGAAACAATAGAGAATGACTGCGAGTAACGCCGCCGGCAGCAACAGTACCCACGGCGCCTGTTCCATTTGCCCCGTCCCGCGTTCGACCAACGCGCCCAGCGATGTACGCGGTTCCTGGATGCCGAGGCCGAGAAAGCTCAGGAATGATTCGATCAGGATAGCCTGCGGAACGGTCAGCGTGACGTAAACCACAACGACGCCGAGCAGATTCGGGGTGATGTGCCGGAATATTATTCGCGGCGTCGACACACCACTGATACGCGCCGCCGCAACGAATTCGCGTTCCTTCAGGGCCAGGGTCTGACCCCGCACGATACGCGCCATATCCAGCCAGTTGACCGCGCCAATCGCGACGAAGATAAGCAAGAAATTTCGCTCGAACGCAACCATCAGCAAGATCACGAAAAAGATAAACGGCAGCGCGTAGAGCGCGTCCACTATGCGCATCATCAACGCATCGACTCGTCCGCCAACGTAGCCGGCGACAGCACCGTAGATTACGCCGATGATAAGACTGACGAGGCTCGCTACCACGGCAACGACCAGGGTGATCTGTACTCCCATCATCGTGCGCACAAACAAGTCCCGACCGAGATCGTCTGTTCCGAACACATGCCAGTCGCCGAACGATGGCGCCGCCAGGCGCAGATCGAAGTTGACGGTCTGGTAACTGTGCGGCGAAAGCAGTGGGCCAATAATCGCGACGACAGCTGTCAGCAGCAGCATAATCGTGCAGCCCCGCACCATGCGACTGGACGCAATCCGTTGTGCAAGCGCGAGTAACGTCGGACTCATCGCTGGCGTATCCGTGGATCGAGAAAGCCGTACAACATGTCGACGAACAGGTTGAGCACGATAACGAGCGTCGCATAGAAAATGACGCAACCGAGCACCAGGGTGTAGTCGCGATTGACCGCCGCACCGACGAACTGCTGGCCGAGGCCAGCAATGCCGAATATTTGTTCGACCACCACGGAGCCGGTCAGGATGCCGGCGATGGCCGGGCCCATGTACGACAGCAGCGGCAACATCGCGGGCTTCAGGGCGTGGCGACGCACAATCGTGGCGGTGCCCAGGCCCTGTGCGCGCGCCGTGCGAATAAAGTCGCTGTTGAGCACTTCGATCATGCTCGCGCGGGTAAGTCGCGTGATGTAGGCGATCTGCGGGAGGGCAAGCGCAATCACCGGAAGAATGAACCGTGATACAGAGCCGCCACCGCTCCAGCTCGCTGGCAGCACGCCAGCGTAAACCGCGAAGAACAACACCAGCACCGGTGCGATCACAAACACCGGGAGTGAAATACCGCTCATCGCCAGTGCGGACACAATCCGGTCCTGGCGCGAGCCATTCCGCAATGCAGCCGTTATCCCTGCACTGATACCCAGTAACAATGCCAGCAGCATCGCCAGCCCGCCGACCGCAAGCGACAGCGGGAACGTTTTCGCGATCAGTTCCGAAACCGTGCGGTCGTGATAACTGTAGGAAGGCCCGAGGTCGCCGTGCAGCAGACCATTCATGTAGCGCAGGAATTGCGCCGCTACGGGTTCGTCAAGGTGATAAGCGCGAGCGATGTTTGCTTCTACCGCAGCAGGCAAACGCCGCTCTTCGTCGAAGGGTCCACCGGGTGCGGCATGAACCATCAGGAAGGCGATGACGATTACCAGCAACAAGGTTGGTATCGCAGCCAGCAGGCGAAACAGAGCAAAGCGAATTGCGCCCGTCTTGTGCATGTCCTTACCTGAGTTCAGCGTTGCCGCGCGTTATTCTGGGTTGTTGCTGTCGCGCAGTCCGAGGTGCTGACTGTAGTGAAAATCCAGCACATTGTCTTGCCAGCCGGTCACCCGCGGATTTACAAGGTGTTTGCTGACACGATAGTACAGTGGAATTACCGGGTGATCGGCGAGCATTACCTGCTCTGCCTCTTCGAGAAACATGCGCCGCGCCTCTGGATCGGTTTGTTGTGCTGCGCGTTGCATCAGCGAATCGAAGTACGGATTCGTGTAACCGTTCAGATTGGATGCGTTGCCAGACTCGAAGATCGTCAAAAAGGAATGTGCATCATTGTAATCGCCATTCCAGGCCAGGCGAAAAATTTCGGTAATTTCCATCGCATGGATGTTCGCAACCAGCACACGAAACTCTTCGTTTACCAACTGTGCTTCTGCGCCGAGTACGTCTCGCCACATCGATTGAATGGCCAACGCAATGCGCTCGTGCGAGTCCCCGGTGTTGTAGCGAATCTCGATCTCCAGCGGTTTTTCTGCGCTGAATCCGGCTTCTTTGTACGCACGGCGTGCCGCGGCATGGCGCGCATCGCGGGACAGGTCGGCGTAGGCAAAGTGTTGCGGGTCGTAATTGCTAATACCGGGCGGCACCCAGCTGTAGGCTGGTTGTTCGCCGCGCGCGGTAACCTTTTCGGTAAGTACATCGCGATCGATCGCCATTGAAAGGGCGCGCCGCAATGCCGGGTTATCCCGCAACCATTCCTGCTTGAGATTAAAGCCGTAGAAATAGACGCCCAGGAATGGCGCAACCCGCAGCTCTGTTGGTCGCTCCTTCAGTACCTGTGCATAGGCCTCGGCGGGCACCACCGCGGTCACGTCCAACTCGCCGGAACGGTAGCGGTATAGCTCTGCATTCGGTTCGACCGTGATGTGGTGGCGTACACGATCAATGTTGGTTGCCGCATCATTCCAGTAGCGCGGGTTACGCTGCAGCTCAATGTAAGAACCGAGCTCCCAGTCGCGCAGCGTATACGCGCCGTTGCTTACCAGCTGACCGGCGCGGGCGAAGTTTTCGCCGAACTCCGCAAGGTTGCGGGCGTGAACGGGGAACGCGGAGGGCAATGCAAGCTGGCCGACGAAATACGGGACCGGGTAGTCGAGCACGATTTCGAGTTGCTGTGAATCCAGGGCCCGAACGCCCAGCGACTCAGGCAGCAGCTTGCCCTCGATAATCTCGCTGGCATTCTCGACCGCAATCAAAAGCTCGCTGTAAAAAGCCGCCGTTGCCGGGTCGACAAGGCGACGAAAGCTGAACACAAAATCGGCAGCGGTGAGCGGCTCGCCGTTCGACCACTGCGCGTCCTGTCGCAGCCAGAACGTGTAACGCAGACCATCTTCCGACATTTCCCAGCGCTCGGCCGCTGCCGCTACCAGTTCGCCATCCGGCGAGTAGCCAACCAGCCCTTCGAACAGGTCGCGCTGTACGGTATGTGCCTGGGTCGTGCGGGTATGGTGAGGATCCAGCGATTCCGGCTCCGGGCCAACGCCGCGGTTCAAAAGCGACGTCGTCGTCTCAGCCGGGCCGCTGCAGGTTGCGAGCGCGCCGAAAAGCAAGGCCGCCGCTAACAGCGCCGCAATCAGGCCGGCCTTGCCGTATCCCTTTCTTGCATCCAAGTCTTTGTTTTCCTGAGAATCAGCACGCCAGAGCATAACGTAAATGCGGCTCGGCGGTGATAATGGGGTCGCAGTTTCCCGCGTTCAGGCGCTGCGCCTGTAGCTTTGCTTTTTCAGATGGATCAGCAACAGGGATATGGTTGAGGGCGTGACGCCTTCCAGCCGGGAAGCCTGGCCCAGAGTATGCGGACGCACAGCTTCGAGCCGCTGGCGCGCTTCATTCGACAGGCCAGTAACCAACGCGTAATCAATGTCACCAGGCAATTCGAGGTTTTCCTGCTTGGCGTGCCGCGCGATCTCGCGCTCCTGGCGCTCGATGTAGCCCGCGTATTTCGCTTCAACGTCAAGGGCCAGCGCGACCTGTTCGGCCTGCTCGGCAGCCAGCCGTGGTTGCGGGCTATTGCCGACTACCGACAATGCGCACACCGCGGCGTAATCGAGTTCAGGCCGTTTCATCAGCTCCAGCGCGTACGACTCACGCTGCAGTGGCTGTGAGAACCGCGCCTGGTCCCGCTCATCGAGGCCCTCCGGGCGCACCATGATCGCGGATAGCCGCGACTTTTCAGCATCGATTGCAGCGTACTTGTCGTTGAAGCGCTGCCAGCGAAACTCATCAACGAGGCCGAGATCACGACCGACCGGAGTCAGGCGCTTGTCCGCATTGTCTTCGCGCAGCATCAGGCGGTACTCGGCGCGGCTCGTGAACATGCGATAGGGCTCACTGACGCCGCGTGTGATCAGGTCATCGACCAGCACGCCGAGGTAGGCCTCATGCCGTGCCGGCTGCCAACCCGGGTTACCGCGTGACTGCCGGGAGGCGTTCACGCCCGCCAGCAAACCTTGCGCACCGGCTTCTTCATAGCCCGTCGTGCCGTTGATCTGCCCGGCGAAATACAGGCCGCCGATATAGCGGGTTTCCAGCGTAGGTTTGAGGTCGCGTGGATCGAAATAGTCATATTCGATGGCGTAGCCCGGCTGGGTAATCCTTGCCTTCTCGAACCCCGGAATAGAGCGCACGAACTCTTCCTGCACAGCAGCGGGCAGGCTCGTGGAGATGCCGTTCGGATAAACGATGTTAGTGGTCAGCCCTTCGGGCTCTACGAAAATCTGGTGCGAGTTTTTGTCCGCAAAACGCACGATCTTGTCTTCAACGGACGGACAGTAGCGCGGCCCTACACCTTCGATCTTGCCGCTGAACATTGCCGACTGATCAAGTGCGGCGCGCACGATGTCATGCGTTTGCGTCGTTGTGCGGGTGATGTAGCAGCTGATCTGCCGCGGGTGCTCGCGACGTTCGCCGATAAACGAAAATACCGGCACGGGTTCGTCGCCGGCCTGTTCTTCCATCGCGGCATAGTTCAGTGT
>JBBKWB010000155.1:0-36441 GCA_037968755.1 Woeseia sp. | reverse complement strand
AAGATCACGAGCGGATTACCGCCGCGCTTGCGCTCAAAAGGGTGAATCAGTACAGCTTCCTGTTCGAGCCCATCACGTGCTTTGTAGCGAATGCGTTCCTGGCGGGCGAGTTTGCGCGTAGCAAGTATGGGATTGGAGTTCGTCAATCTCTTTGCCGCCTGGCCTTCTCGTAACAGGTATACCTCGCGGGGATGTTGCGGCGTGTCGGCAACCGCCGCTACAGCAGCCTGCGCATTCGTCGTGTGCATCGCGCGCAGGATAGGGCCTGATGACGGTGCGCTGCCCGCCGCTTGCGTATCAATTATCGAGGCCGTCGCCGACTCGGTCCATACGCCGCGTGCGCCAATCCAGCGCAGGCTCACATCGTCAATCCATGCGAAACCATCAACGTGACCCAGGTAATCCGGAATGAGGTCACGTCGTTCACCGCCAGACGACGATGCGACATAGAGTCGGCCAGGGCTGGGATCGTGCATGTCGACACTGCCGATGTACGCGATTCGTTCGCCGTCGGGAGAGAAGCCGAAACGCCCTAGCTTGCCAACGGAGCCGATCTGGTTGCGAATCTTGCCGCTGCTGGCGTCGACGATGTGGATGTCCTGCAGCATGTAGCCGTCATCAATCTGCGGGGTTGGCGCCAACGCCACGGCATAACGATTGCCGTTTGCTGACCAGGCGAAATCCAGCGCGGAACCCGCCAGTTCTTGCTTTGCTGCCTGCTTGTTGGCGAGGTCCAGCAGCCAGACGTATTTGCGCGGCGTGGATTCTTCGTATACCACCGCCTTGAAGCCCTTCTTCTCAAGCTCGGTTTGCTTCTCCGGTGGTGCGTCGTTCGCGAGAAACGCGAGCGTCTTGCCATCGGGTGACGGGCGCAGATCACTTATGTCATTGACATGCGTAAACACCAGTTCGGCCTCGCCACCAGCGAGCGCTATCCGGTAGAGCGAATTAAACGTCGCGTCCTTCTCGCGTTTGGCGAGAAACAGGATGGACTGTCCATCCGGCGCCCAATCGAAGTCTGTGATATCGATTGCGCCGCTCACGTAGGCTGTCGTTTTGCCGTTGAAGTCGACGACATGCAGCTCATGGTAAGGCCGCCCGTCGTCGTCTTTATACAAACTTCGCGGCACGCCCAGTAAATAGGCGATGCGATCGGCGGCAGGATTCATACGCACGGCCGTCACGCTTTTGAGGGTCATGAGTTCCTCAAGGCTCAGCGCTTGCTGCTGGGCGCCGGCCGTGGCGCTAATGTGCAGCATCGCTAGTAAGGTCAAGAGTTGTTGCAGGCGATGAATCATTACGCTCATGGCAATACCTCTTCTTGTTTTTTTAATCAGGAGGGGAGGTACGATACCACCGTTCAGGATGAAAACGCATGGAGCCGACAGGACGAACTGCCTGCGGAAAACCGGCTGGCCGTGCAGGCACGGCTACTGGCACAATCCTTAGCGCATGGCGGCGAACGGGCAGCCCGTGCGGGCTTACCACGAGATTTCTGCAGGTAGGCTCTACGAAGCGAGTGGTGCAATCCGTCGTGAGCATGAGAAATCAAACTATACTGGCGATTCGATTTCCACAGTCCGCAAGCAGCTTTGGTGGCCAATTGACAAAGATCGCACTTTTCGCCGATGTACAAAACATCTATTACACAACGCGGCAGGCGTTTGCACGCCAGTTTGACTATCGAAAGCTAATGGACCGGGTCAGCGCCCAAGGTGAGGTCGTGATCGCAAATGCGTACGCCATTGACCGGGGTGACGAGAAGCAGCGTCGCTTTCAGGAGGCGCTGCGAAACATTGGTTTCACGGTCAAACTAAAACCCTATATTCAGCGCCGGGATGGCTCGGCGAAAGGCGACTGGGATGTTGGCATAGCCATCGATGTAATGGACGCGGCACGCACCGTTGATGCTGTTGTGCTGTTGTCAGGAGATGGTGATTTTGACCTGCTGTTAGACCGGATTCGTTCGGATTACGGGGTCACTGCTGATGTGTACGGTGTTCCGGATCTCACAGCAAACTCGCTTATCGAAGCCGCGAGTACCTGGCATGCCATCGACAGAACCTTATTGATCTAGTCCCAGCTGCGCTTTCAGATCGGCGACTTCCTGTTCGAGCTGTTCGACTCGAGCGGTCAGGTCTGACTTGGTACTGCGTTCGGCAGGTTTGCTGGCGGTGCTGACCGGGGCGGCCGAAACATCCACTTCGCCGGACAGCAAGTGCATGTATTCCGAGTCCTTGCGCCCGGCACTGCGCGGGAACTGAACAACGAGCGGCCCACGCTCGTGGTTCATCAGCGTCTGTAGAGTATTCACTACGGCATTGTTGTCTGCAAAGTCGTGCAAACGACGACAATGTGCACGCAATTCGCCAGGTGTTTGTGCGCCGCGTAATAGCAGGACGCAAACCAGCGCCAGCTGTGCATCGTCAAAGTGAAAATCACTGTAGCGAGTATTGCAGAAGCGCTGTGAGTATTTTTCAGTACTGCTACGGAAGTTTTCGTCGACGCGGACGAGACTCTTTCCATCCAGCATGCGGATCGTGTGCTGGACCTCACCTTTCTGCAACGCCATGATAGGCGTGCGCGCTGATTTCTGGTTGCAGGCGGTGGTCAGGGAGTTCAGTGACAGCGGGTACTGATCCGGGGTAACGATAGATTTTTCGATCAGGCAGCCGATAATCCGGGCTTCTTCGGCACTAAACTTCAGCGGCATGGCAGCAGTCTCAATGAGGCAGGATGCTTAGCATAGCAGGCTTAACCTCCGGCTTGAGCCGCGTCGAATTTCAAACGCATTACCGTGGCCCGGTTGACGTACAGCAGGTCGCTGATCTTGAGAATGAGGGAGTCTTCATACTTGCTCAGCCGCCCATCCGCATAGGCTACTTTCCACAACATATTGACTACGTGAATCTTCTCGTCCTCGCTGAGTGAATTGTGCAGTTGGCGGGTAAAGCTATGCACTTCCACCATCTCTTCGGCCTGTTCGTCGGCAGCGTTTGCAAGCTGATTGGCCTCGTCTGCGGTCAGGTCGAAATGGTCTTCAATCAGGCGCAAGAGGATTTCAAACTCGCTTTCCTGAAAGTCATTGTCGGCGCGGGCAACGTCCACCATCAGGACAGCGGTAGCCATGCGAATGGCTTGTTCGCGATTTTCCGGACCGGTAGTTTCCGATGGACTACTGCCCAGAGTGCGGGTCAGCTTATCTACGAGCTGCTTTAACATGCGGTCTCCTTGTTAGTGTCGCCATGGTACTGGGACGGCGCCCGTGCCGTCGAGTTCAGGGCCGCCGGTAAAAAGCTGCGAGACGTCGCGTCGGGGGGCGTAACAACGGGAGGCTGTTCAGCACGGGGACGGGCAGATGGTCGCGACAGGGTTCCACTCCGGTGGTTTCTGAGCGAGCGTGAGGCAACGGGCCATTAACGGTGAGCCTCTGCACTGTTTTCCCGAGCCCAAATCGGCGTAGAATCAACAGCTAAGCGCCGAAATTGGGGATGAGCCTGCTATGACGACGGTAACAGCGGAAATGGAAGCGGAGTTAATCCGCTTGTTCAACCGATTCGATATCAACGGCAATGGCTATATTGAGGAAGCCGAGTTCCACAAGATCCTCGACAGCCTGGGCTATGACGAAAGTAATGAGGTACGCAGCCTGGAATTTGCCGCGATCGATGACGACGAGGACGGCAAGGTTCGCTTCCAGGAGTTCTCGGACTGGTGGATGGACAACCGCTAGATCGCGGATAGCTGGAGTAAGTAGTCTTGGGATCGGGAGTGACCAGTAAGTTGCGCCGCAATTTTCTTGCCAGGCGCCGATCTCGCGCGCATCGTGCACCGCCGGGCAGTGCGCCGGATACACTGCTGGCTCCTGCTGAAGCCACGAGTACCTCGGCACGACTTATGCAGTTTGACGCCGCAGGCTGCGATGAAAGTAACCCTGACGATGAGGGCGTCATCGCCGCGCTACGATCTCCGCAACGCACCCAATGGATTGATATCCAGGGCTTTGCGAATACTCAGTTAATAGACGAGCTGGGCAAAGCGGCCGGTATGCATCCCCTTGCGGTCGCAGATCTCGTGCACACTCATCAGCGACCCAAAGTGGACATCTACGAGAACTACCTGGTCGTAGTTATGCGCATGCCGCAGCGTGAAGGCAAATCGCGATCTGAACAGGTCACACTCGTCGTGCGCAACAATTGCCTGATTAGTTTTCAGGAACGTGCGGGGGATTGTTTTGATCCGGTGCGCGAACGTCTGCGCTCTGGCCTTGGACGCATTCGTACTGCAGGTGCGGACTATCTCGCCTATACCCTGATCGATGCGCTGATCGATAGCTTTTTTCCGGTACTGGAAGCCTACGGCGAGCAAACCGAGATGATTGAAGAGCGCGTGCTGAACAGCTCGGCTCCGGCGCAAATCAAAGATATACATTTACTCAAGCGCGACTTGCTCGAACTACGGCACGCCGTGTGGCCGTTGCGGGAGTTGGTTGCGAGTTTGCTGCGCGATGACACGCCAGTCATCAAGAAGTCCACCCGCGTCTATTTGCGCGACTGCGCGGATCACGCTTTTCAGTTGTTGGATATATTGGAAGTCTATCGTGAGATCGCGTCCGGACTGGTCGACTTGCATTTGTCCAGCGTCAGCAATCGCATGAACGAGGCGATGAAAGTACTGACCATTATCGCGACGATTTTTATTCCGATGACGTTTATCGCCGGCGTCTATGGCATGAATTTCGATCGCGCCTCCGCGTTCAATATGCCGGAACTGGGTTGGCGGTACGGCTATGTATTCGCTCTCGGCCTGATGGCAGCGGCAGCAACAGGAATCGTCCTGCTGCTGCGCCGCAAAGGCTGGCTTGGCAGTCGCCGGGAATAGGCGTCTAGCGGGAACCCGGCGAATAGCGCTCGCGGCTTCGTTTCTCCACGTCGTCGCGATAATAAGCGACGTCTTTAAAATCCCGGTCGATGTAGCCTTGTACCTGGTCATCGAAATGCGCTGATGCCGGGTCGTTGCTCTGGCCGCCCGCCAATATCGATTTTGCCCTGACTTTGTCGCCAAACTCCACGACCGCAACGAAACTGTTGCCGCGATAGCCATAAATACGCTTGGTCCCGGGAAAGCGTCGTGCGCCAAAGGCGGCGAGGGCACCCCAGCGGCTGGTTGTCATGCCAACCGGACTACTGGGCTTGCTGTCGTCAAACGGCAGGTCGATGTCGCCAGTCAGGCGCTGGAAGCGATTCACCTCTCCCCATGCGGTATTCCACGAGCCGAAGTCGGCGTTCAGCATGGCGAGTGTTTCGGCAAACAAGCGCAGGCGCTCGGCGGGCGGGGAACGTTCGCCAGAATAGTTGACCCTGTCCATGCCTTGCAGGTTCTCGGGATTGGCACCCTGATCCTCGTAGTGCATTCCATAAAAATGCGCGAGCGTCATCGCAACCGAGTCGACGCTGACGTGCATATCCCAGCCGCGCAGCACGTCTATGGCGGCCTGCATATCAGCAGGTGGTTGCTGTGCATTGTCGTAGGCTGAAATTAGCCCGGGCAGCAGTTTTTCAAAGCCAGGCAAGTACGGGTCGTAGGCCGTCTCCAGCAAGGAATCAAGCGTGACATTGTTTATTCCGGTCAGGACCCGTTGTGCATGGATACCGCGGAAGTTTTCCGCGTCCGGCGCCATGTAGGTCGGGTAGTCTTCGCGTTTCGGGCTAAATTCCGCGGCCGCTGTAAAGGGTGTCGAATTGGCATTCTGGATCCAGCCGTTTTGCGGATTGACGATCGTGACGATCTCATCAACGGTATGCAGCCCCAACCAGTCAGTCGCCGGATTGCTGCCATCAACGGGCTTCGAAAAATCGAAACTCGGGTCACGTTCTGGAATGAAGTTTCCGTGAAAGTAGGCGATGTTGCCGGACGAGTCCGCAAATACGGTGTTGTTCGAGGAGTTCGTACGGATGTCCATCATCTCGCGAAACTCGTCATAGTTCGCAAGCTTGGTCCGCACATACGATTGTGTCAGGGCTTTTACGGGGTCCCAGTTAATTCGAGTGACTACCCATTTGTCGCCGACCATGTGGGTGATAGGCCCGTGATGTGTGTGGTACATCGTGAAAGTACGCTCGCCGCTGGCCTCGCCATCGGCGAATTTCAACGTAACCTGCGAGGTTTTTACCGGGCGCAGTTCGTTGCCGTAGCGGTACATCAGCTTGCCGTCGACACGTTGCACGTCTTCCACAAATTCATCCATGAAATCGACGTTCGTCGAGGTGTGCATCCAGCCTGTGTCTTCGTTAAAGCCCTGGTATACGAAGAATTGACCCCAGGTTACCGCGCCGTAGGCATTCAGGCCTTCCTCACTGACGACGTGAATCTCTCCGCGAAAATAGAACGATGTGTGCGGGTTGATGAGTAGCAGCGCATGACCGTCTTTCGTCAGTTTCGGGGCGATTGCGATGCCATTGGAGCCGGCGGGTTCGGCCAGATCCGGTTCGGCGAGGGCCGCTCCAGTTATCGCATCCAGTGCGCGGCCGTCAGCATAGAATGCGCGAATGCCTTCGAGCGGAATCTGTTCAATATCGCCGCCGATGGAGCCTTCACTGAAGAACATCGGCATCCACGGCTCGAACCGAGTCAATAACCGGGGTTCGACATCGGGGTGGGTCAACAGGTAGTAGTTCAGGCCGTCGGCGAATGCATTGCACAGCTCCTGCAGCCAGGGCGGCGCTTCGGCATAAGCGGCTTTGGCTTCGGCTACGGTCATGAACAAGCGGGCTCGCAGGTCGCTGTACAGTGCAGCTTCGCCCTCTACTTCTGCCAGCCGCCCGGTGGCCCAGATGTAGTTACGTTCAACACGGGGGAAATCGTCCTCTGCCTGCGCGTATAGCATCCCGAATACGGTGTCAGCATCAGTCTTGCTGTAGATGTGTGGTACGCCATAGTCGTCACGCAAAATCTCAACGTTCGCTGCGCGCGCGGCAAGGCGAGCTAACTCCGGATCGACCGAGTCTTCGGGGGGTGACGAACAAGCGATCAGGAAAGCAAGCGCGGTAAGCGCCAACAGGGTAACGCGCGTTGTTGAAATCAGCATTTGGATCATCCCCGAGATTCCGGCAATTGAGCGGATTCAGAGAGTAGCAGTACGCTTGGCTACGGTCGAACGATGCAGACGTTACTGACTTGCAAGCCGGCTGCTGATTTCGGCACCGGTGCCACTTCGCAAGGCGCTGGCGATCGCGCGTGCCATGCGCTGCCGATCAGGCGCGGTTGTCATTGAGGCGATAGCCTGGCGAGCGAACTCAGCGTCGAGGGGCGCACCGGTTGTGACATCGATCAACCCCTTGGTGTAGGGCACGTCAAACTCGGGATGGCACTGTACCGAAAACGCCTGTTCGTTTTCATAGAACAGGCCTGCGTAGGGACACGAATCCGTAGTGAGCATTGTCCTGGCCTCCGCTGGCGGATACTCAACCTGCTCCTGGTGATAAGCAATGCTGGCTATCTCACCGAGCGGCGCCGCGTTATCAGGATCGACTACCGCGTAGGTTTGCAGCCCGGCAATCCAGCCGGACTTTGAATGCACCACTTTGCCACCGAGCGCGTCGGCTATGAGCTGGTGGCCAAAGCAAATACCGACCTGTGGAATAGCGGCCGCGGCGCAGTCGCGGACTAGTGATTTCAATGGGGCAATCCAGGGGAATTCGTCATGCACGCTGTGGCGGGAACCCATGATCACGAAGCCGTCATAGTCGGTTGCGGCGGGGACAGGCTCACCGTTAACAACACTCACCGTATCGAAGGTGACATCCGGCATTTCGCCGGCGATCAAGCTGATGAGCATGTCAGGATAAGTGCCGTGAGCATCACGCAGGCTGTCGCGGGTCGTGCCGGTTTCGATGACCGCAATTTTCATGCGCTCACCGGTACGGCAGCTCGGCGATTCTCGGCAACACGTATCAGCACTTCACCCAATGCGATCATGACTGCCGCGCCACTGATCACCGGCCATTGCAAACCTTCGCCAGGCGTGTACATGAATAGCACGATGGACAGGCTGAGGACCCCAATGCAAATCATCGCGAGAAAGCTTGCGAAAAAATTGCCACCCGGTACCCGGTAAGGCCGATGCCGTTCAGTGTCCAGGGCACGCGAGCGAATGAACGCCAGCAGCATGCCTAAATAGGGCAGCAGAAAAATAACAGCGCTGAAGGCAAACAGTGACCAGAACATTTCCTCATTCGATTGCGCCAAAACGCCGTAACCCAACAGAGCAACCGTCGCGAACAGCCCCATCATTATGGCGGCGCCGATCGGTGTGCCGCGAGATTTGCTTTCGATACCGAAAACCGCCGGCAGTTCTCCGCCGAGAGCGGCTTCTGCAGCTGCTCGATTGCAACCCAGTGCCCAGGTAACGCCGTTAGAGAAAAAAGTATAAAGCGCCGCAATTCCGAGGACCTGGACCAGCATACGTCCGCCACTGGTCGCGCCAAAGAAAGATGTCAGCGTATCGATCAGGCCCTCTACGAGGTCAATCTCGCCTGCTGGCAGCGCTGCGAGTACGGCAACAGTGGCTGCGGTATACAGCACGATGATGATGAACCCTGAGATGAATATGGCTCGCGGTACATCACGTGCCGGATCTTTCATTTCTTCGCTACTGGCGCTGACCAGTTCGAAGCCCAGCATGCCGTAGACGATGGCCGGAATGTACTGCAGGCCAGAACTCCAGCTGGGCATTAGCGTGTCCAGCGTAATCGGGTTGGCCATCCCGAATTCCTGTGTATAGGAAATCGCACCGACGATTATGGCGATGAATACTGCTATTTTCAGGACTGCGCCGATATTCGGAATCCACTTGCCGATATCGAGGGTTATCGAGTTCAACGCAACCGTTACCCAAACGAGCACAATGCCAATGCCAATCTGGGCGCGCATGCTCAATTCAGGAAAAAACAGCTGCTTGAAGATGCCTGCAAACAAGATAAATATTGCGGGTATCCAAACGGTTGTGTTTACCCAGTAATACCAACTTGCACGAGAACCCCAGCGACCGCCAAACGCATCCCGAACCCAGGCGTAAATCCCACCTTGCTCCGGATACGTGCAGCCCATCTCCGCACATATCATCGCGAAGGGAATAAAAAAGACCAGCCCGAGAAACAACCACCAGAAAATACTTGATGAACCGATAGACGCCGCTGCGGCCAGCGTATCGAGCAGCAGAATTGCGGACACGGTGAATAGCACCATGTCCGTACGCCCGAGCGTCTTCGGACGCTGAATGGTTTCGTTCAAGCACTATCCCCCTGAAATGCGAGCCGTACGGCAGTGTAGCAGCAGCCTCAGTTCTTGATGCCGAACTCCGCTGCAGTCTCGTCGAGCGCCCGACCAAGGCGCTCAATGATTATATCGATCTCGTCGTTCGTGCATACCAGGGGCGGTGCCGTAATCAGCGCGTCGCCCACAGCGCGGACCATTAAACCGTTGCGAACGGCCGCGTCGCGAGCAAATGTTGTCCCTGCGTTGTCAGCTGCGAGGACTTTGCGACTGCCTTTGTCTGCAACCAGTTCAAATGCCGCCAACATGCCGGCGGTGCGAACCTCACCAACTATCGGATGATGCCGAAGTTCACGCACGGCAGTGGAGAAATGTCGACCCACATCGGTGGCTACGTGCTCGATAACGTTCTCTGTCTGCAGGATGTCGAGTGTCGCCAATGCCGCGGCGCAGGCGGCCGGATGTCCCGAGTACGTGTAACCGTGGGCGAACTCGCCGCCACCCGCAGTCAGCACTTGCGAGACCTTGTCGCTAACCGCAACGCCGCCGAGCGGCTGGAATCCGCCGGTGACGCCTTTCGCAAAGGTCATTAAGTCGGGTTTCGTTTCGAATGTTTCGCAACCGAACCAGTTACCGGTACGTCCGAAACCACAGATCACTTCATCGCTGATAAACAGGATGTCTCGTTCGTCGCAGATCTTTTGAATGGCGGGCCAGTACGTATCCGGTGGCACGATCACTCCGCCGGCTCCCTGAATAGGTTCAGCGATAAACGCCGCGACGTTTTCTTCACCCAGTTCATCGATCTTCAATTCCAGTTCGTGGGCTGCTCGCAACCCAAACTCAGCGGGACTGAGCTCACCGCCTTCCTTGTACCAGAACGGTTGCTGAATGTGGTGTACATAGTCGAGTCGTGTGATCTGCTTGTGCATGTGTGGCATGCCACTCAGGCTCGCGGAAGCAATCGTGCTGCCGTGATAGGCATTCCGGCGGCTGATGATCTGCTTCTTGTTCGGCTGCCCCAGCAGTTCATAGTAGCGGTGCACGATTCGAATGTTCGTATCGTTCGCTTCGGAACCTGAACTCGTAAAAAAGAAGTGCTGGAATTGCTTCGGAGTGATTTTTGCAAGTGCCTGGGCGAGCGCTACGGCCGGCTCATTCGAGCAGTTAAAGAAACTGTTGTAGTAGGGCAGTCTTTGCAACTGTTCGCTTACGGCAGCGACAATCCGCGGCTGGCTGTAGCCCAGGTTACAGCACCACAGGCCTGACATGCCGTCGAGCACTTCATTACCATCGGAGTCGTAGATATAAATGTGTTCCGCACGGGAGATGATGCGGCCGCCGGATTTCGCGTACTTTTCGAGATCTGTAAACGGATGCAGATGATGTGAGCGATCCAGTGTCCGCCAGTCATCGGTGGTGCGCGCAGCGTTAACAGATTTAACAGCATTCATGGTCCGGCCTCGGTTCTGCAAAGCGCATCATGGTGCCAGTCCGCGACGTGTTTGGCTGTACCCCGAAAGGGTAGGTTGTATTTGGCCGGAACCGCTAACCCTTTGGGGGTATTACCGGGCCTGTATAAATTCGCTATTTTGCAGCATAGTCAGAAACAGCCTTTAATTGCAGCTTGCGTGGTTTTGGCTGAAACGCAATAACATGGGGAAACAATGAAGCGAACATATGAAGCTTGTACCGTCGCCGGTGTCAGCAGCGCAACCCTTCGGGCCGCGCCGGCTACGCACGCTGCCTGTTCGCACCGGTTATGAGCAAGAACGACCTTTCGGCTAACGACGACGCGCGAGTTCTCACAGAGTTTTTGGACGATGCACCGGAGCTCGACACGGTTGAGGCCATATTGCCGGACCTGAATGGCCGCTTGCGAGGCAAGTGGCTGGCGAGGTCGAGTGTGCACAAAGCCCTCACCGGCGGGCTGAAAATGCCGTTGTCGACATTAGCTTTTGATGTCTGGGGTCGCGACCCGCAGGCGTGGGTTTTCGACAATGGAGATGTTGACGGCATTTGCGTAGCGGATCTCGACACTTTGAAACACGTACCGTGGCTGGAGCGCGCCACCGCGCAGTTGCTGGTATCGTTGCGCGACGTATCAGGTAAGCCTTGCGCCTATGATCCGCGCAACGTACTTCAATCGATCATGCAACGCCTGACACAGCAAGGTTTAACGCCGATGCTGGCCAGCGAAATGGAGTTCTACCTGTTTCGCGAGGGCGTCGACAGCGAAGGCCGCCCACTGCACACGCAGACCGGCCCCGCCGGTTCGCCGGCGATTGGCGGCGAGACATATGGAATTGATGCAATGCAATCGGTTGCCGGCTTTATGCACGCGGTACGTGACGCTTGTGCAATACAGGGCCTACCGGTCGATACGCTAATAGCCGAAGCTGCTCCATCCCAGTACGAGATCAACCTGTATCACCAGGCGAATGCGTTGCGCGCTGCCGATCATGGCTTGCTCTTACAGCGGGTAATTCGGGGTGTTGCGAAGCAGCAGGGCTTGCGTGCATCGTTCATGGCGAAACCGTTCATCGATCTTGCTGGCAACGGCATGCATGTGCATTGCAGCTTGCTGGACAGCGATGACAACAATGCGTTCGACAACGGTACAGATGAAGGTTCGGAATTGCTGCGCCAGGCAATTGCCGGCTGCCTTACTACATTGCCGGATTGCATGTTGCTGTTTGCGCCGCACCTGAACTCCTATCGCCGTTTTCGGCGAGGGTGCCACGCGCCGTTGTCTCCGACCTGGGGCTATGACAATCGAACTGTCGCTGTACGGATTCCAGCAGGCAGCCATAAGGCGATGCGCCTTGAACATCGGGTTGCAGGCGCCGACGCCAATCCGTATCTGGTTACTGCGGCGATACTTGCCGGGATGACGCTGGGAATGGAGCAAGAACTGGCCGCGCCCGCGGCGACCGAAGGTAATGCCGCTTCAGCGTCCGCAGCGATGCTGCCGATGAATTGGGATGCAGCGCTTACGGCGTTCAGTCAGTCGGAATTTATCCGTGAGTTCTTCGGCGCGGAATTCCAGAACGTATTTGCAGGCATCAAGCGCCAGGAAATCGATGAATTTGATAAGAGAATAGGCGCGCTCGAATACCACACCTATCTCTAAGCTGTTGGCGTACCGCTAACAGCGTGTCACTGCGTGCCTAGCGCGGCGACTGCTGGTACTCCTGCAGCGGGTCGCCACCGCGATAGGCTTCGGCATGCATAAGCGAGTCAATAAAGGTATAGAACAACTCTGCTTGCGAATTGATACCCAGTTTCGCGTAGGAGTTCTTACGATGCAGCTTGACCGTTTCGTAGGAAATCCCGAGTTGCTCAGCCACTTTCTTGGTTGTGTGCCCTTGCAGGATCATGTGAATGACCTCGCATTCGCGATTGGTCAACTTGCTCGAACCAAACGACCCCAGTGCGGCCTCAAGTTGAGCGCGCAACTCGGTATCCGCGCCGCGGGCAGATTGCGCAGCATTCCAATGTTGATGACACAGCGCCGTGACCAGCTTTGTTGCGCCTGCAAAATGCTCGAGAGCGATCTTGCTGTATGCGCGCTTGCTGGTTAAGCCGAGCGCAACATTAACGAAACCGCCGTCAGCCAATGCGACGAGATAACCGCACTCGTCTCGCAAACCGGATGTGCCGTAGTAGATGCGGTAATACTCACTTTGTCGAAAGCCGCTCGGCGCTAATTCCCGCAGACGATAAAAGCCGCTTTTCTTGTCACGGCTCGCGGCCAGGTAATAGGGGTCGAGCAGAAACGCACCCTTCATGAATATATCGAGATTCGGATGCTGCCAACTGTCCGGCATCGCAAAATCAATGCGCGGCATAACACCATTTTCGTAGACGATTACGGTGGCTTCATCCACCTGTGACAAGGATTTGACGGCGTTGACCAGGCTGGTACTGAACGCCGGAGTGCCAACGGCTGGAAGTACGCCTGCGATGCAGTCGCTGAATCGTGCTAGATCTGACATTGGCCGTCCGCTGGTCCCGTCACCGGATGACAAGTCTACCCGGCGATATGAATACGCTCCACAGTGACGCCTCTGTCTGCAGTTCGTTGATGCCGGAAAATGGTTCAAAAAATGCAGCAAAAGCCTGTTTCGTATCGCTGCATTCCTACCCCCGGATGAGCTACAGAACCAGATAGGACTCCGCGGGCTTCTGCCTGACCAGTGCCTTGCGACGGTCATCGTAGTCCAGCAACATTTGCCGCACGGCGGGCAGCTCAGAAAAGGCCCTGAAATTACAGATTACGTGGCGCTGGACGTGCGTTTCTGTGCGGCGCATCCGCTTTTTTTGGCGCGTATTTCGTTAGCATTCCGGTCTCTGCGACCAATTTGAAACAAATACCAGACACGGATGTACGCATGTTGAACGACCCGGGCATAAAGCAGTATCTGGACCTGGGTTCCCTAAATTTGTTTGCCGGGCAACTATTGGAATGCCTGGAAAACTCGGTCTCTGCCGCCGTGTTTGACCGACAAGGCGAACGCGTATGGTGTGGCCCGGGGCCTGCTGACAGCGAGCATTGGGCGCAGGCTGATGTTCCATCCGGGAATGACGCGGATTCCTGCGTCGAGTTCGATCACAATCGCTTTGCCTACTCTTTCGTCTTGCGTCAGGCCGATAGCAGCAAACCACTGGGTTCATTGCTGGTCATGGCGAAAGGTGACAAGCGAATCCCGGTTAAGAAGGCGCGTCGTGACGTTGCCGATATTCTCGATTGCGTTCTCAAACAACTTGATATTCGTTTGGAGTTGTCTGCCGTGCGCCGGCAGAGTGACCGCGATCACCATGATATGCAGTTGCTGGCCAAACTTGATGATCTTCAGGGGCACGGAGACATCACAGCGGTGTTGCAGGCTGCACTTCGCCTAACCGCTGCGCATTTTCAAAGTGCGTTGGCAATCTTGTCGATCCCGAACCGGGACTTGCACCAGGCATGGCGCACTGACGGCGACGTAAGCAGCAAGAACTGCCAGGTTTTGTTACCCATCTTTATGAGCCTCGTCGAGGCGGCGAAACAACGTCGAAAGGTGCTGATTGCAGATGCAGGTGCGCCGTTGGCGCGCTTCGGTCAGATTGCCGACAGTAACGCCCGAATATTAAGTTCGCCGGTCCTTGATGACGCTGATGAAGTCTCGGGAATACTGGGCCTCGTGAGTGGTCACAAGTTCAGTCGCTTCGATGTGCGCCTGGCGCGTGTTGTCGCTGCCAAGATATCAAACCTCGCCAACGCACAAACACGGGACGCGACTAAGCCAGCCAATCGCCATGAACTACTGCGGGAAATGGATCTGCACTTGCAAAACGATCCGGGCACATCGCGCGCAATGCTGCTCGTGGATATAGACAAATTGCACGTTGTTAATGAGATGCACGGCCATCTCGGTGGTGATGCAGCCATTGCTGCAGTGTATGACCAGGTCGCCAGTGCCGGCGGTGATACTGGCCGGCCCTGTGATATTTCCGGCGGTTCAATTGCATTGTATTTGCCGGAATGCAATGAGCAACAGGCGATCGAATGCGCGGACCGGATTCGCGATGCACTGCGCGGCACACCAGTCTCGTTTGAAGGGCGCTCAATTGAGTTGGCCGCCAGCATTGGGATCGCGATGATGCCAGCGGCGGTACAGGACGCGCCTTCAGCGCTCAATACAGCAGAAGTCGCCTCCCGTTCGGCCAAAGCGCGAGGCGGCGACCAGACCGTAGTATTCGACGATCTCGACGCCAGCGTCATGCGCCGGCGCGAAGACCTGAACCAGGTCGGGCGCCTGCAGGCAGCGTTGCTCGACAACCGTTTCGTTTTGTACGGCCAGCAGATTGCGGCCCTGCACGGAGACGATCATCGACCGCGCTACGAAGTACTGATCCGGATGCTCGATGAGAACGGCAGTATTCTGGCACCGGATCGATTCTTGTCAGCAGCGGAACGCTACCAGATGATGTCGTCGATCGATCGTTGGGTATTTCGCGAAACCACACGGATGCTGGGCGAGACCGACAATCAACTCGAGATCAACCTTGCAAGTTTTAGCGTCAACGTGTCGACACAGTCGATGATGGACGATGAATTTACCGATTTTGTCGAACAGCGAATCGCGGACAGCGGCATTGCCGCCGACACGTTCTGTTTCGAAATAACGGAAACCTCGGTCCTGCGCAACCTGCAGCGGGCCCAGCAGTTGTTACATCGCTTGCGCAGGTTGGGGTGCCGCCTCGCGCTGGATGATTTTGGTACGGGGCAGTGTTCGTTTGCCTATCTTAAAGACATACCTGTGCAATACATCAAGATCGACGGGACGTTTATCCGCGATATCGTTGACAATCCACTGTCGCTGGCCATCGTCGAATCCGTGGGCAAGATCGCCAATGTGATCAACGCGCATACGGTCGCCGAGTACGTTGAAAATGACAGCATCCTGGAATGCGTGCGCGGCGCCGGAATCGACTTCGCGCAGGGCTACCGTATTGGCAAACCGCTGCCGCTTGCGGATATTCTGGACCAATTCGGGTCACCCGCAGTCAGCGAAGACGACATGATCCGAGCCGCCGGCTAATCAATTGCAACTGAAATAGCTCCCCTGCATCGCTGGGTTATGATCCGACTTTGGTTATATGAGGGTGCGTCATGCAGAAGTGGTTTGGGTCGATTGTTTTCGTATGCCTGTTTGCAGGCATAGCGAGTGGCGCGACCAGCGATACGCCACGTGCGCACGAATTTATCCAGGCGCATGGCAGTGCCGTAGACAACTCCCTGATTCCCGAGCAGCGCGCCATCTACTACGAATACCTGCGGGCTGCCGCAAACCCGAAAGCCGCTGTTATCAAGAACAAGGTGTATGGGCCGCATGCCCGCCACAGGCTTGATGTATTCCCGCCGTTGCAAAAGACTGCGACGTTGCGACCGGTCATCATCTTTGTACACGGCGGCGGTTTTGTTTCCGGTAACAAAGGTGATGGCCGCATCTTCGACAACGTACTGGATTACTTCGCCGCCCGCGACGTGCTCGGAATCAATGTCAATTATCGGCTGGCCCCGGAGTTTGCATGGCCAGCGGCAGTTGATGATCTTCGCGAAGTCCTGCGCTGGGTACGCGAGAACGCCGCGGAGTATGGCGGCGATCCGGAACGAATCTTTGTCATGGGGCACTCAGCAGGCGCGGCACATGTTGCCGGCTATGTGTTTGACGACGAACGGCAGCTTGAAAAGGGACGCGACGGCGTTCTGGGGGCGATCCTCGTTTCCGGCACCTACGGTGACGGTAATCTGGATTCACAACACGTCTATTACGGATCGGATCTGGCTGCTGATTCCAGACGATTGCCGATCAATAACCTGACCGGACGCAAAATTCCTTTATTTGTGATCGATGCCGAGTATGACTTTCCGATGATGCAACGGGCCGCGATTGACCTGATCGGCCGTCTGTGTGAGCGCGACGGGCAGTGCCCGCGACACATGCAGGTACCCGGACATAATCACTACTCGATCATGCATCACTTCAATACAGCAGACGATTCGGTTGCGCATGAGGTCGCCGGCTTCATCAGGCAATGGAGCAACTTTGCGCAAGAAGCTACTGAAAAATAGAGATCCCACGGATTGAGCCAAACCCGATTCTTGACATTCGTGGTGGCAGGAATAGGGTAACCGGACCATATATCCATAAAAACAACAAAAGCAGAGCCGCAGTACGCCACATATTAATTCGATACCTGCTTTGATCTGGGGAATGAACATGAATTCAGCTCGCATTCTGGCGATTCTCTCGTCGTGCCTTTTTCTTGTATCCACTGCCTTTGCGGGCGACGCCTCTGAACCGTCTCGCGCTACGCAAAAATTGCTGGCGGAAACCAACGGTCAGGCAGACATTCGAATTGATGAACGTACCGGACATGCGCGTTTTGTGCGTATGCCGCCACGGAATACTCCGCGGCTGGCCCGGACCTTGCGACGCGGTGCGGCTGCGGATTGGGCGCGCGAGTTTTTTCGCAATCACGGTGACGCGTTCGGCGTCGAAAAACCGGACCAGGATCTGAAGGCCGTACGCACATTGCGCGATGCGGCCGGCGGCGAGCACGCTGTAATGCGCCAGACCCACGAGGAACTGCCGGTTTTCGGCGGTGAGTTGCGAGCGCATTTTGATAGTTCCGGCGAATTGTACGCAGCTAACGGCTACTTCATGGCCGGCATCAAAATCAATACAACGCCACGCCTGAATGAACAGCAGGCTGCTGATATCGCGATACGCACTGTCGACGACGGCGCAGCACGTTTTGCCAAACAACCGGGTGGCGCGCGTGAACGCAATTATCGCGCCGGCGCACCGAATACCGATCTGACGGCAGTTGCAAAAACCTTGATGGTCTTTCGTGCAGGCCTGCTGCGCGGTACGCCTGGTAAGGATCATTTGGCCTGGGAAGTTGAGGTCATCAATTCGGATCGCACAGTTCGCGAGTTCGTTTACGTCGACGCACACAATGGTAGAGTTATTGATCAAATAACCGGCATTCACGACGCACTGCAGCGCCGAGTGTCGGAATCCAGCCTGGCCAACGTGGTCTGGGATGAGAGCAACGGCGACCCCGATCCCATTCCGGCCGGCTGGGCCGGCGGCACAGCCCAACAAGTTCTGGACTGGAACAACGAGATCGATGGCGCAAAGGAAACTTACAACCTGTTCGCGAGCATGTCTGCGGGCACTTATCTCTCTTACGATGCTGCCGATGCGGCAATGCATACAGTCAATAACGACCCGGGCATAAGCTGCCCGAACGCAAACTGGAACGGCGTATCAACAAACTACTGTAGTGACGTCACAGGTGACGACACGGTAGCCCACGAGTGGGGACACGCTTACACGGAGTACACCAGCGGACTGATATACCAATGGCAATCGGGTGCTTTGAATGAATCGTATTCCGACATCTGGGGTGAAGTAGTCGATCTGTTGAACGGCCGTGGCACCGATGACGCGCCGGGCTCGATGCGAACTGCCGGAAATTGTTCGATCTTCGGGCAGGGTGTTCCGAGTGTTGATAATTCATACCGCTGGTTGTCTGGCGAAGACGATCCGGCTTTCGGCGGCGCAATTCGCGATATGTGGGAGCCGACCTGTTACGGGGATCCGGGCAAGGTGACGGATTCTGAATATTTCTGTAGCACCGCTGATTCCGGTGGCGTGCATTTCAATTCGGGAATCCCGAATCACGCCTTTGCGTTGCTGGTAGACGGTGGCGATTACAATGGCGTTATGGTGAATGCTATTGGTTTGACCAAAGCATCCCACATTCACTGGGGCGCACAGAATTTGCTGACGCCTGCCAGCGATTTTGTCGATCACGCCGATGCGCTGGAAGCAGCCTGTAGCAGCTTGATGGGCGTGGATTTGCCGGTGTTGTCGACCAGCGCAACCAATGCGGGCCTGTCCGGTGAAGTCATTACCGGCGCAGACTGCGCAGCCGTTTCCGCCGCGATTGCGGCGGTCGAATTTCGGACACCGCCTACGGCTTGCGGCTTCGAGCCGATACTGTCTGCTGATGCGCCACTACTCTGCGAGAACACGGGCACCCTCCAAACCACACTGTATGAAGATTTCGAAGGTGGTTCACTGCCTGCGGGTTGGACGGTTGGTTCACGGGACGTCGCCAATCCGGCAACCTTTGATACGCCGGACTGGGCGGTCGTAGGTAATTTGCCTGCGGGAGCTAACGGACTGTTCGCGGCGTTTGTTCCGGACCTCGTAATCGGCAACTGCGTCGACGACGATGAGACCGGTGCGCTGTTCCTTGATAGTCCGTCGATGGTATTGCCAGCGGGCGGTGTGCCGCGGGTGGCCTTCGATCATTCTGTTGCCACAGAGCTTGGCTGGGATGGAGGCAACCTCAAGGTGAGTGTGAATGGCGGTGCCTGGACGGTCGTACCGACCAGCAGCTATTCCTTCAACGCCTATAACTCCACACTCAATACTGCGGGAGCAGGTAACACTAATCCGCTCGCCGGCGAACCCGCGTTTACCGGAACGGACGGCGGTAGCAACAGCGGCAGCTTCGGGCAATCGCAAGTGAACCTTCTGGGCCTGGCTTTCCCGGGTGATACTGTGCAATTGCGCTTTGAGATGGGCGTGGACGGCTGCAACGGCGTTGTCGGCTGGTATGTAGACGACGTCCGTGCGTACTCCTGCTCCGAGGAAGCCCTTCCCGTGTGCGGTGACGGCATGATGGGTCCGGGCGAGATGTGTGATGACGGTAATACCGCGAACGGTGACGGCTGTTCCAACAGCTGCCAGATCGAGACGGGTTATCGCTGTACTTCCCCAATGCCTGGCAGTAATGGCATGAACGTGATGAACGATGGCAGTTTCGAGGCGGGCGCCTTCGGCGGTACGTGGAACGAGTTCTCGTCGAACTTCGGCAGCCCGATCTGCGATGTGGGTACCTGCGGAACCGGCACAGGTACTGGACCTTCGGACGGTCTGTTCTGGACCTGGTTCGGCGGTATCGCGACCCTTGAAGAGGGTGCGGTGTCTCAGACGGTTACGATTCCGACAACAGCAACCAACATGACCTTCGATCTGGAGCAGGTTATCTGTGACAGCGCGGCAGACTATGTTGAAGTGCTGATCGACGGTACCCAGGTGTTCTATTCCGATGGGGCCAGCGCTCAATGCGGTGTGCTCGGTTATGCTCAGCAGAGCGTCGACCTGGCTGCATACGCCGACGGCGGTGCCCATACGATTGAATTCCACTCGGAAGTATTCGGAACGAATGGCGTGGGCAGTAATTTCTTCGTCGACAATGTTTCGATCAGCGACAACATTGCCACTGAAGGTTTGCCGAGCCAATGCGAGGCGATTCCGCTCGAACTGGCTTGTAATGCTGGCCGCGTTAGCTACGACGACGGTATCCCGGACAGCTGGGCTGTAGTGGACAATGCCAATGAAGGGCTGGTCTGGACCAACATAGCCGGCTCTGGCGAACTGGGTAACTACACGTCAGCTGACGGTGACGCAGCAACGGTTTCCAGTGATGCGTACGGGCCTGCAGAGTTCGATACTGAACTGCGCAGTAACTCGTTTAGCCTTAAGACGGCCACAGCGGCATCGTTCAACTACCTGGTGAACTACCAGAACTTTGGCGCGCTGGACTTCCTGGATCTCGATATCAGCACTGACGGTGGTGCAACCTGGACCAACCTGCTGAGCTGGAATGAGGACCACGGTGGCTTCCGCAGCCCACCAGGAGAGGCGGTTGCTATTGACCTGAACGCGTACGTCGGTGAGGAAGACGTGCAACTGCGCTGGCGCTATTACGATCCCAACGCGGGAGATTGGGACTGGTATGCGCAGGTCGATGATGCATCGCTCTCATGTGACTTGAGCGGCCGTATGACGGGCGGCGGTGTCGTTAAAGAAAGTCGGCACGAGAAGTACATTCATGCGTTCACGCTGAGTTGCGACGCCGATGCAGGGCATAACCACATGCTGATCAGCTGGCGGAAGGGCTGGAAGTTCAATCTGTTCCGCATGACGGAGCTGGATTCGGTCATGTGCTCTGACAAGCCGCTGATCGACGAAGGTCATCCGGAAGCAGGCTTTGACACAATGGACGGCACAGGCAGCGGTTACCTGAACGGCAAACCGGTATCAATCAGTTTCCGTTTGACGGACGCCGGCGAACCCGGTCGCAATGATCGGGTCGAATACTCGATCACAGGTCAGGGTGGCGTACATGTATCAGGCACACTGGACGGCGGCAACCATCAGGCACATCGCGACTTTTAGGTTGGTAACGCGGCCGGGGTTCAACCCCGGCCGCGTTATTTTCGCGATTACGGAGTCACTTTAATGTTGTCGCGAAAGCTATTGATTTTACTCGCTTTAATTCTGAGCGGCTGTAACGGTTCTGGCCCGGTGAATGCCGCGACTTCCGTTGCTGGCGATAACCCTGGGCCGGCAACGATCAATAGCGAATCTGCCGGCGCCGCGGCGGTTAGTGATGATGCTACCGAGCTCACACTGCGACTTGATGAACTGATCGCCTATCGCGATCTGAAAATTCGCTGGCTGGAGATCGAGGATTCCCGTTGTGCGATTGGCGTGACCTGCGTCTGGGCCGGCCAAATGGGTGCCACGCTCGAAATTACCCAAGGCACGAAATCGCCTGTTGAGGTCAAGTTGCTGACGCGGGTTGGCCGTGAACCAGAGGTGACCGAAGTTGCGGGTTACGCACTCAGCTTGCTGGAAATCACGCCACATCCGAAACAGAACGTAACGCCGCAGCGAAACGCGCACACGTTACGTTTGGGAATCATGAAGCTCTAAGTCGCATTGCCGTACAACGTATGTTCGATACGCTGTCACGGCTGAGTGCGTGCACGGCCTGGCAATCTTGCAGCACCCCCTGAGTTATCAATACTGCACGAACGCAGAATCAAGAACGGTTGGCTGCAAAACATTTGCCAGCGGTATCAGCTCGCGCGTCGGCGCTGGCCGGCTGCAGGGCGTTTTCTCTGTCCGCCGGGCTTTTTACCCGCCTGCGACTTGTTGCGGTTGCCGCCGTCTTTTCGGGCAAACCTCGGCTGCGAGCGCGAGTTGCCGCCACGACCATTCTTGATCGGTTCGGCACGAATTCGCGGGTCGACTTCGAAGCCCGCAATGACTTCTTTCGGGATATCGGTTTTTAGCAGTATCTCGATATCGCGCAGGAGCTTCAGTTCGTCAACGCATACCAGCGAGACGGCTTGACCATCCAGTCCTGCACGCGCAGTGCGGCCGATTCGATGTACGTAGTCTTCGGGCACATTGGGTAATTCGTAATTGACGACATGTGGAAGGCGCTCGATATCGAGACCACGGGCTGCGATATCAGTGGCAACCAGGACACGAACTCGACCGGCCTTGAAGTCTGCCAAAGCACGGGTGCGCGCACCCTGTGACTTGTTGCCGTGAATAGCAGAGGCAGTAAGCCCATCTTTGTCGAGTTGTTCAGCCAGGCGATTCGCACCGTGCTTGGTACGG
The DNA here is from genome assembly GCA_037968755.1 of Woeseia sp. Classification (GTDB taxonomy): domain Bacteria; phylum Pseudomonadota; class Gammaproteobacteria; order Steroidobacterales; family Woeseiaceae; genus Woeseia. The sequence continues at coordinate 14,119 of JBBKWB010000155.1, read as the reverse complement.
CAGAAAACCAGAACCTGCTGCCAGTTTTCCTGGCCGATACGCATTGAAAGCAGTTCCCGCTTGCGCGCTTTGTCGACCGGGTGTACCACCTGGCTGACGCGTTCCGCGGTGGTATTACGCGGCGCAACCTGCACCTCTACCGGGTTGCTTAAAAGATCACCTGACAACTTGCGTATTTCATCTGAAAACGTGGCGGAGAACAGCAATGTCTGCCGTTTTGCCGGCAGCACTTTGAAGATCTTGCGCATGTCACGGATAAAACCCATGTCGAGCATGCGATCCGCTTCGTCAAGCACCAGCATCTCGATTTTGCCAAGATCAATAGTGCCTTGCTGCATGTGATCAAGCAGGCGGCCGGGTGTCGCGACGACAATGTCGACGCCGCGTTTCAGTTTGGTGATCTGCGGATTTATGCTGACACCACCAAAAATCATGGTGCCGCGGAATGGCAGGTGACGACCGTAATCGCGGACGCTGTCCGTGATTTGTGCCGCGAGTTCGCGGGTAGGTGTCAGGATCAAAGCACGCAAGGTGCGTTTGGGTTTGTTGCTCTGCTGCAAGCGTTGCAGCAAGGGCAGGGTGAAGCCAGCAGTCTTACCGGTACCCGTCTGGGCGCTGGCAAGAATGTCGCGACCCGCGAGTATCGGCGGGATGGCTTGTTGTTGTACGGGGGTTGCTTCGCTGTAGCCTTGTTCATCGACCGCACGCAGCAATTCGGCCGACAGGCCGAGTTCTTTGAATAACATGTATTGGAAACTCCGAATTGCCTGACCAAAGACGGCAATGCCGCAAAAGGTTCGGTCCAGGCTGGAATTCTGATTGGTGACTACGGACCGCAGATTGCGGTTCCGGAGTAAAAGGCGCAGACCGAAGTGCGCCAGGACGGGCGGGACTATAACAGACGCTTTACAGAATGAAAGGGGTTATTGTAAAAAGTGTGACTCGGTCAGGTGGGGTCCTGTACCTGTTGAAGGTGCTGCACGCGGCCTCGAAGGCGGTTTTCCGCAAGGGCGCTGCACAGACTCGTGAATGAGATCAGCGGCCGGGATAGTATAAGCAGGCGCCAGGCTCAATGCCGCTCCAGCCAACAGTGCGGGTGTAGTTCAATGGTAGAACTTCTGCTTCCCAAGCAGATAACGTGGGTTCGATTCCCATCACCCGCTCCAGGTTCAGATTCAATCTTACTGCATCGTTTTTTCGGAAGGCAGCCGTGCAGGAACTAGATTGGCCATTTCGTCAGCAATAATTTTCGCCAGAACGGAGCTACCGGATGTGGTCAAATGGACATGGTCATCAAACCATTCGGATTCGCCATTCATTTTTGCCGCAGCGTCGATCAATGGCAGGTCATGGCGAGCCGCGATTTCTCTGAGAATTTGATAGCTGCGATTGTAAGCCTTAATAATTCCTGCATGGTTTAGTTGTTGGTAGCGATAGCCGATCCGAATCTTGTCAGACTCTGTATTGCTATTTGCCGCCAGAGTGGCTTGCGTAATCAATACGGGCATTGCGCCGATTGCCTCACTGGCGCTTACTATTAATTCCATGTTCAATCGAAATTGGTCCGGCCCGAATTCTGAAAAATCGCTGGAAAGCATTTCTGGCTCGGGAATCCTGCCTTCAAAGCCCGTATTCTCCTTGCGTGTGTAGTACCGAAGGCGGATAGCCGAGTACGCTCTCGAATTCGATAGAAGTTTGTCAGCCCAATTCTGATAATTAGTGAAAGGATTTGCCGTTGGATCGAATAGGGCATGCCGGACCATGAGCGGTTTCTCGGGTGATATCTCCAGTTGACGCCAAAATTTGAAATCGTTCCAACCGTGATAGATGAGTACAAAATCCGGCTCATACATCCACAATTGTGTGTAAAAACGCGCCAGAGAATTTGCACTGCTGTGACCTGGAATGCCTGCATTTATGACTTCAATGTTCTGAGTGCCACGCTCATGTAAGATCGTTTCTGCTTTGTTTGGCCAAGTGTTTCTGATGCTATCAATCTGGTCCTTAGCATTTGCATCAAATACTGCAGAGCCGCCGACGACGATAATTCGAAATCTCCCGCTGGGTTTTCGAACGGAAAAAGTTGGGCCGCGATATCCATTCGCATTAATGAAAATCGATTGGTCCGAATCGCCGTCGACCGCCGCTTTTCTCCACAGTACGTCGGCGTCGACATTTATCATGCGATTTTCCGGCTTGAGCATATAGCCGGCGAACGCTGATGCATCGTACTGGATTGAGTGATTTCGCAGAACGTCCGGAGTCTGAGGAGGAAGAATGATTCGAGCCGCTATTTCCGCTACGGCGAATACAACTAAGACGGAAATCGCTATGCTGATGAACGCCAGGAGTCTGCGGCGTCTTGGAGATCGGGATTCCGGGCTGATTGTTTCCATGAATCTCACATTCGACGAAGTCGTGATCTGTTTCGACTTATCATACCGCACACCATTCGCAAGGCCGAATCATTGTAGTTTATCAGTATGAGCATAGAGAGTGATTTAGTGTCGCGGATTCTTGGTATGTAGGCGTACTCTCACGATCACGCTGTGGGATTATTGATTGATGAAAAGATTGCGAGTGCTGCGCAAGAAGAACGATTCACACGAACGAAACATAACGCGCGATTTCCCGCAAATGCAATTCTTATTGTCTGCAAGAAGCGGGCAATTCGCTTGAGCAAATAGACCAGGTGATTTTCTGCCCACGAATTCAGCTTCGATCGACGCGATGACGGTTGTGAACTCAGCGATTGCTATTCGATGTTAAAAAGGAATTGCTTTTGCGGAATTCAGGCATGGGCTGTCGGGGCCTGGAGGCTGTAATTAACCCTGCCAATTACTTGTAAACCACACCACCTTTCATCACAAAATTCACATCTTCCAGTTTGGATATATCGGCAAGCGGATCACCATCCACTGCAATAATGTCTGCGAAGTACCCGGGTGCGATCTGTCCAACACGGTCTTCCCAGCCAAGTAATTTTGCTGAGTTGACGGTCGCCGCTTGAATTGCCTGCAACGGCGTCATGCCGAAACGCACCATACGGGAGAATTGTTTGCCGTTGTCACCGTGCGGATACACGCCGGCATCGGTTGCGAACACCATATTGACTCCGGCTTTGACCGCCGCGGTGAAGCTCTCGCGCTGGCGCTGGCCAACCTCACGTTCCTTGTTGATGTTCTCTTCCGGCACGCCGTTCGCGGCACCTTCAGATAGCGTGTACTCGGTGTTGTAGATGTCCATCGCGAGGTAAGTACCGTGTTGCTTCGCAAGTTTGATGCCTTCGTCGTCAAGAAAACTAACGTGCTCGACGGAATCAACACCGGCAATGATGGCGCGTTTGATGCCTTCGGTACCGTGTGCGTGTGCGGCCACCTTTCGTTTGTGGGTGTGTGCCTCTTCGACCAGCGCCTGCATTTCTTCAAGTGAATACTGAGTCTGGCCTACAACCGTGCCTTTCGAGAATACGCCGCCTGTTGCGGTGAACTTGATTAGGTCAGCGCCGTATTTTACATTCTTGCGAACCTGGCGGCGCACTTCCCATGGGCCATCCGCTACGCCATCGGAGCGTTCTGCAAAGGTGTGATTAAGCGAGTTGTTGTCGGCGTGACCACCGGTTATACCGAGCGCGGGTCCGGCCGCCGCTATTCTCGGGCCAGGAATTTCGCCCGCATTAATGGAGTCGCGTAATGCAATGTCCTGGAAATCCGCGGAGCCCACGTTGCGCACTGTCGTAAAGCCCGCCAGCAGCGTCTTTTCCGCATTCACTACACCGCCTATAACGGCTCTGTGCGGTGACTGAAAATAGCCCGCGAAAAAGTAGGAGTCGAGGTGTCCTGGCAAGTGCGTATGCATATCCATTACGCCCGGCAGGACATAGCGATCCGACAGGTCAATCACTGTTGCGCCGTCAGGGATAATGCCGGCGTCCTGGCTGACAGCAACGATGCGTTCGCCCTCGATCGCGATCACCGTATTTCGGGTGACTTTGCCATTGACGGGATTCAACAGCTGACCCGCTTTTACATAGACGCTCTCGGCCAACGCCGCCGAACTAAGAAAAGTAATTGAGCTCAAGATCAGGAGAAATGTGCGTAGGCTATTCATAGTTTGCCGGAACCTCGTTAGTGCAAAATTCAACGTGTCAGAAGGCACAAATCTTATCCTGTCTGTACTACACTGGCAGCAGTTGCAATCGCAATCAGTTATCCGGGGAGGGAACCGTGACCACGTTCAATTTGAATGGCAAATCCGTATCCGTCGATAGTCCAGCTGATACTCCGTTATTGTGGGTAATCCGGGACGAACTCAAACTCAAAGGCACTAAATATGGCTGCGGGATCGCCATGTGTGGTGCCTGTACCGTGCATCTGGACGGTGTGGCGATTCGTTCTTGTGTAACGCCCGTCAGCGAGGCAGCCAGTCGCTCCGTCACCACAATTGAAGGCCTCGACAGCGATGCAGGCAAAGCCTTGCAGTCCGCCTGGGTGGAAGAACAAGTGCCGCAGTGTGGCTACTGCCAGTCAGGTCAAATAATGCAAGCAGCGAACCTGCTCGAGAACACACCCAATCCTGACGATGCCGAAATCAATGCGGCCATGAACGGCAACCTCTGTCGATGCATGGCCTACACGCGTATCAAGAAGGCCATTAAAATCGCGGCCAAAGCGAAGGGGGCATAGTAATGGCGATTAAAGCAGAAACGATTCGCGCCGCCGTCAGCCGCCGCCGCTTCCTGGTGGGCTCAGCGCAAGCCGGTCTCGTTATGAGCCTGGGTACCGTTTTGCCAGGTTGTAGCCAGGAACAGGCTGCCAGTGATATGGCAAGCGGCGACATGAGTCGCAGTTTTGCGCCCACTGTCTGGTTTGAAATGGACGCGAATGGCGCAGTCCTGATCAATATTGCGAAAGCAGAGATGGGTCAGCATGTCGGAACCGCATTGGCTCGCATCGTTGCAGACGAACTCGGTGCCGACTGGGAAACGGTCAGCATCAAGCACGTCGATACGGATCCCAAATGGGGCTACATGGTTACCGGTGGTTCGTGGTCTGTGTTTACGAGTTGGACCATGCTTTCGCAAGCGGGTGCTGCAGGGCGTGCCGTTCTCATCGATGCTGCCGCGACAATGTTGGGCGTCAATGCCAGCGACTGCACAGCAATGAATGGCAAAATCACGGCAGGCGGCAAGTCGGTCAGTTTTGCCGAGATTGTGCAGAAGGGCGATATCAGTCGAAGCTTCACTGCCGACGAGCTTGCTGCGCTGCCGATCAAACCGGCGTCGGAGCGAAATTTAATCGGCAAACCTGCAACGGCCCGGGATATTCCGGCGAAAAGCAAAGGTACCGCACAATACGGGCTGGATGTCGAATTGCCCGGCATGGTTTACGGGCATCCGCTGTTGCCGCCTACGCGCTACGGCAGCTCGATAACGTCAATTGATGATAGCGCGGCCAAAGGAATCCCCGGCTACCAGCAAACCATTCGTATCAACGATCCAAGCAACAAGATTCAGGGTTGGGCGATGGTAATTGCCGACAGTTTCCCAAGTGCCATGAAAGCCGCTGCGGCGGTAAAGGTGAACTGGCAGGCGGGCCCAACCGCGCATATCAGTGAAGCCGATTTAATCCGCGAGGGCGAAAAGCTGGCGGCGGACAAGTCCACTGGCGTCCTGGTTGTAAATGACGGTGACGTTGCCGCAGCCAGATCGGCGGCGGCGAAGACCCATAGCGGAATTTACCGGACGTCAACGGCATTGCACTTTACGCTTGAACCACAAAACGCACTTGTTGAATTTGATGCCGATGGCATTTGCCATGTGCACGCGGGCAACCAGTGGCAGTCTCTGATCCTTCCGGATATAGCCAAAGCGTTAGAGGTTCCGGAGGCGAATATCGTCATACACCAGTACTACCTGGGTGGTGGTTTTGGCAGACGCCTGTACGGCGACCAGATGATTCCGGCGGCACTCGCCGCGCGCGAACTGGGCAAGCCCGTAAAGTTGGTATTCCAACGCGCTGATGACAGCCGCTTCGACTGCGTGCGTTCCGCATCGGTGCAACAGTTCGATGCCTCTTTTGACGCCGATGGAAAACTAACAGGCATTGAACACGCGGCTGCGGCGGGCTGGCCAACACTGACAATGGCGCCGGGCTTCCTTGCCGACGGCGTGGACGGTAACGGCAAGTTCGATACATTTTCTGTGAGTGGCGGCGACCACTGGTACACCTTGCCGAATCATCGCGTCAGGGCGGTCAACAACGACCTCGCACAACGTACATTTCTGCCAGGCTGGCTGCGTGCGGTCGGTCCGGGCTGGATAGGCTGGGGCGTCGAGAGTTTCATGGATGAACTCGCGAAGATGGCCGGAGTTGATCCGATCGAATACCGGCTTGCACTACTCGATGGCGCCGGCAAGAACGCGGGTTCGGCGCCTGTCGCGGTTGGCGGCGCCACCCGACTGGCTGCAGTTCTCAAAGATGTCCGTGAGCGTAGCGGTTGGGGAAGCACGCTGCCGGCAGGCGAGGGCATGGGGGTTGCGGTATGCCATGGTCAGGAACGCACGATGCCGACCTGGATCGCATGCGTTGCGCATGTTGGTGTCGACCCGACCAGCAAGAAAGTGACCGTTAAGAAACTGTGGCAGTCGATCGATTGCGGTACCGTCGTGCACCCGGATGGCGCGCTCGCTCAAGCAGAGGGTGCGGCATTGTGGGGCGTCAGTCTGGCACTGCACGAAGGTGCAAATTTTAAGGACGGCCAGGTTGTCGAACGAAATCTTAACGCCTATACGCCGTTGCGTATGGCCGATGTACCGGAGCTGGATTTACATTTTGTCGACAGCACCGAGATGCCGATGGGCTTGGGTGAACCGCCACTCGTCGCTGTGCCGCCAGCAATTGGCAACGCGATTCACGCGGCGACCGGTGTGCGCGCGCGAAACCTGCCAATTCGTCTGTAGATCTGATTGCAGCCGCTGAACGAAGGTGCCGACTCCCGGGTCGGCGCCTTTTTTTTCAGGTGAAGTAGCCCTGGGCTTTGGATGAACGACTAAACATGATCAGGTAGACAGCGAACAGGATGATGAGCAATGGCATGACGACTATGCTCGCGCCCATGATCTCGATGGTGTTGGCCACCAGCAGCGTATACCCCATCTGCAGAAGAATACCGACCAGCGACAAAGCAAAAAGTGGAATCGACCAGGCCTTGCGGAGCAACAAGGCAATGCAGCCCAGCGTACCGCCGAATACCGCGACGGCGTAGGCACCTGTGACCCAGGAGGGCATGTCGGCGTACAACGTGCGTTCGGCCTCGCTCATGGCGGCCAGCGTCTCCGGCGTCATCGTCATCTGCATCAGGTAGGCCATCACGCCAAGCAAATTCCAGGCAAGCGCCAGGCCACTGATGATCCAGTAGCCTCGGGTTGGCTCTGACAAAATTACACCATTCATAAAACCCCCTGTTTTCTAATTTTTATTGGATTTGCTCGTACGCAGCAATAAAGCAGTGTGCGCTGCACTGGATGGCCATGCAAGAACCGAAAATGGGCCTCAACGACCAGAAGCAGTGACAGGCCGGTATCATTCTGTGATCGCTCGCACAGTTTGGCTGACCTCCGTGCGGGGCAGCTAAAGATTGCTTCCCGGCAGCCGTTAAAGACTGGTGAATACGGCGTTTACGGGGCGCAACGTGTTTCGTCTGGTCCCGTTGACGAACGCTCGCGGACAACAACAAACACACGGACGCGGTTTGACGAATGAGTAATGACAAAAAGGTCATCGGACGATACGAACTGATTCGCGAAATTGGCAGCGGATCTCAAGGCTCGGTCCACCTGGCGCGCGATCCTGTACTGGATCGGCACGTGGCAATCAAGCTGTTGAATGAGAGCGAGAGTGAGCTCAGCAAACTAAGCGACGACGGTACCCCTCTCGAAGCGCGCATCTCCAGCAAGCTGAAGCACACCAATATTGTGCCTATCTACGATGCGGGACATTTCGAGGGCAATCCTTACCTCGTGTTCGAGTACGTGGAAGGCACCACCTTGGCGGAACGCCTCAAGACCCACGGCAAGATGTCAATCGAGGCCGCGGTACCGGTGATCGCGGCAGTTTTGAAAGCGTTGGCAACCGCACATGAATCGGAAATTCTGCACCTTGATTTGAGTCCGCGAAATATTCTTATCGATAACGAGAACGTTCCGCGGGTGATGGATTTCGGCTTGGCACAGTTCGTCAATTTCGCACATGAAACCAGTGACTGCGTAACCGGCACGCTGCGCTACATGGCACCGGAGCACTTTCTCGGCAAACCGCTTGGCACATGGACCGACGTATTCGCACTGGGCGGCACCTTCTATCAGGTCGTGACAGGCGAACACGCGATGAAGGGCCAAACGGTTGAGCAGGTGCAGTTGCAGATCATATCGGCCAATGTTGATTTCGAGAAGCTGAAAGAACTGCCACACGGCGTAGCCTTTATTCGTTTTTTGCAGGGTGCTCTGGAGCGTGATCGCGAAGGTCGTTATGCGGATTGCGGCGTAATGAGCGAAGCATTTTCTATCTTTCTGAACGAGACCGGACTTGCGGAGTTAGCTGACGTTGCTGACACCAATCACAGCACGATCGAATTCCTGTTGCGCCGGATGCAACGCAAGGCCGATTTTCCGACGGTTTCGCGGACGCTTGCTGATATCAACCAGATGACAGGCGACGATTCGTCAGCGTCGGCCGATAAACTGGCGAACGTGATACTTCGAGACTTTGCGCTAACCAGTAAGCTGCTCAAGCTGGTTAACTCGGCATTCTACGGGGTGCGCGCTAATGAAATTACCAGCGTCTCCCAGGCCGTTGTATTTCTCGGTGTCGATCAGATACGCATGACGGCGAACAGCTTGACGTTTTTCGGTCACTTGAAAGGCGATTCGTCACTGCTAAAAGATTCCCTGACACGCTCATTCTTCAGCGGGCTAATAGCGCGGCACCTTGCGCAGCGGGCGAAATTGCCGCGAGCGGAAGAAGCGTTTATTTGCGGCATGTGCCAGAACATTGGCGAAAACCTGGTGATTTACTATTTTCCGGATGAGTACGAGGACATCCTGGAGCTTCAGAAAAGTAAGAACCTGGGCAAGATGGCAGCATCGCGTGGCGTCCTGGGTGTGAATTATTCTGAACTGGGCGCAGCCGTTGCAAAAACATGGAACCTGCCGGGCTCGATTGTTGACGCGGTGCGCGGCCTGCCGCCCGGCGCAGTGGTTAAACCAAAAGATGACGACGCTGCGCTGCGGGACATTGCGATTTTCGCCAACGAGCTTTGCACTCTCTTTCAGTCACGCCGACCTGACGAAATGCAGTCCGAGATGCAGTGGCTATTGAAGCAGTTCGAGATGAGCGTCCCGCTCGAACGTGATTACTGCCTCAAGCTTGTTAGTGCAGGCTACGACAAGCTAAAACAATACGCGCCGATCTTCGAGATCAATGTTGAATCCAGCGACTATTGTTCGGCCGTGCGCGGTTGGCTCGATTTGCAGTCCAAAGTTGAGGAGCGCAAGGCAGCTACCGCGTGACGGTCAGCTATCAGGCCCGCTCCATGCCAGGCGCGACGCAGCGGCTTTCAGTCGCTGCCGATTCTCAGCGTTGGCGCTCGGTTCCGATTCACCAAAGATGGCGCGCACCCAGTGGCCATCCGTTGGGTTTGGCAGCAGGATAAACTTGCTGCCCCAGTCGTCCCGATCGCGTTCCATCAAGGCTTGTCGTTCGGCTACATCCTTGACGTAATAGTCGCGGCGAAAATCGTTCAGGTTGTCGCCCAGCATTAACGCGATATCGAAGCGCTGTTCGATGGCAGTGCGTGCCGGGGTCTTGTTCGAGGTCTCGCGAAACACGTACAGGTGCTGGTTGTCGGCATACGGAAAGTCGAGCTGTTGCAACTGCGTCAAGGCGTACTCGTAGGTGCGCTCGCCCTGGTCGCGATTGGTTACGTAAAACACTTCGACGTTTTGTTGTTCGCAGTAGCGCAGGAAGTCGAGTGCACCCGGTACTGGCGTCATCAGGTTTTCGGGCAGCCACTCGTCCCAGATGGCGTCGTCAAAAAAATCCATGCCTTCGTTGACGAGGTAGCCCCAGTAACTGTTCGCGTGCAGCACCGTGTTGTCGATATCGGCGATGACGGCGAGCGGCCGGTCGCTATCCGTACGCTTGGCAAGTGTCAGTTCAAGGCGCAGGTGTGCCAGGTTGTAAGCCTGGTGACAGAGCGCCTGGAACTCGGCAGCGGTTTGTTGCCAGGCCAGTGCCCAGAGCAGCGGATTTTGCGTCTCGTCCTGCTGCGGTCCGGCCTGTGCGGCACAGGCTGCGAGACCGACCGCCGGGGTGGTCAGCATCAGGTGGAGGAGGTGACGGCGTGCTGGATCGGTAGAGCTCATGGCGTTTCCTGCTGGGAGAATAGGGGGCTGGTGCATTGTAGAAACTTTGGGCTGGTAGTGCGCGCATAACTGTATATACTCACAGCTACTGTCTATTTATACAGGATACTGAAATGGACCAACTGACCCCTCGGCAAAAACAAATTCTCGATATGATTCAAGAGTTTATAGCCGATAATGGCTTGCCACCCACGCGTGCCGAGATCGCCCGGGCGCTGGGTTTTAAATCGGCGAACGCCGCCGAGGATCACCTGAAGGCGCTGCAGCGCAAGGGCGTGCTGGAGCTGATGCCCGGTGCCTCGCGCGGCATCCAATTGAAGGACTCGCTGCGCGATCAGATAGGCCTGCCGCTCGTTGGCCAGGTCGCTGCTGGCAGCCCGATTCTTGCCGAGGAACACATCGAGGCACATTACCGTATCGATCAGGCGTTGTTTCGGCCAAAACCGCATTACCTGCTCAGGGTGTCCGGCATGAGTATGAAAAACGCCGGCATTCTTGATGGCGATCTCGTTGCCGTGCACCGCACCCCCGAGGTGCGCAGCCGGCAGATCGTGGTCGCACGGCTCGATGACGAAGTCACCGTGAAGCGTTACCGCCAGGAAGGCAAGGTCGTCTGGTTGATGCCGGAGAACGAAGACTTCGAACCGATCCTTGTTGATCTCAACGTGCAGGCGATGGTGATTGAAGGTGTGGTCGTTGGCGTCATCCGTGACGGCCAGATGCTGCACTGACTGAATCCGTACGACGGCGCCCGGCATGAGCGATGCACTCGAAAAACTGTTGCAAAGCCCGCGCCTGTGGCGAGGTCGTGCACAGGGCAGCGCCTGGCAGGGTCTCGCCACCGGGTACCCACGCCTTGACGAGCACCTGCCAGGCGGCGGCTGGCCGCGGCATGCCCTGTGCGAAATCCTTCTGGACGACTACGGTAGCGGCGAACTCAAACTGCTGATGCCGGCACTGGCGCGTCTCAGTCAGCAGGGCGAAGGTTGGCTGACCTGGGTGGCACCGCCGTTCCAACCGTACCCGCCGGCTTTGCAGCAATGGGGTATCGAGTTGTCACGGATACTGATCGTCCGCCCACGGGCTGCTAAAGAGGCCTTGTGGGCCGCGGAACAGGCCTTGAGCTGCGGTAACTGCGCTGCGGTCCTGCTCTGGTCCGGACAGTTCGACAGCATAGCAAGCCGGCGCCTGCAGACTGCTGCGGAACAAGGCAAGAGCTGGGCGATTGCGTTTCGACCGCTGGCCGCAAGGCGGGAGTCTTCTGCTGCAGCCTTGCGCCTTGAGTTACGACAGAGCGCCACGGGTACCGACATCCACATCCTGAAAAGCCGCGGTGGTCGTCCGGCACGGGTACCTGATGTCATCCACAACTATGCCGATCTTCCAGGGCATTAACCTTCATGAATAATGCAGCTTAAGGGTGGCCTCTGCCGGTAAAAAATCCGCTTCACTGCGGACCGCGCGCCCGACTCCCGCTGTAACGAATGAACCGGAGCAGCACTCGCTGTTGCCAGTGGAGCCACTGGTGCCGTCGCCGTCGCGAGTATCACTGGAACCCCTTGCCCAGCCGCACTCGCGAGCCGCAGGCGCTGAACAACTCTGGCTGTGCCTTTACCTGCCGCTGTTACCACTGGAATCCTCAGCGGTTGCAGACGACACGCCGTTGTACGCGGTGTTTACAGAGCAGCAGGGGGTTCGACAGATACTGCAGGCGAGTGCAGCGGCATTGGCGGCCGGGGTTCATCCCGGTTTATCGGTGAACGCGGCACTGGCCCTGCAGCCGGATTTGCAACTGGCAGAACGCGAACCGCAGTGTGAGCAGCAGGTGTTGCAGGAACTCGCAGGCTGGGCGGAACGCTATACCTCGTTTGTAGTGGTTGAACCGCCAACCGTCCTGTTACTGGAGCTGGCCGCGAGCCTGCGACTGTTTGCCGGCCTTAAACGCTTGCGCCGCCGTATCGTGCAGTCGCTGGCGGAGCAGGGCTACAGCGCCTGGCCAGCGATTGCGCCCACGCCACTGGCTGCCACCTGGCTGGCGCGCGCCGGCAGCCGGCGCTGCATTGTGGCCCGCGACAAACTGAATGGCGCGCTCAGTGGCCTGGCTTTGCAGTGTCTGGACTGGCCGGCGAAGCTGACAGCGTCGCTGCAGGGCATGGGCCTCACGCAGCTCGGTGACCTCATGCGCCTGCCGCGTGACGGCTTCAGCCAGCGCTTTGGCAGTGCGCGGCTCCTTGAATTCGACCGGGCCCTTGGGCGCCTGCCGGATCCGCGGCGGCATTATCAGACGCCGGAAGTATTTTGTGCTGATTGTGATCTTGATGGCGAACGCAGCGATAGCGAATGGCTGCTCGATGCCTGTAGCACTTTGCTGCAAAAGCTCGAACAGTTTTTATTGACACGACAGATGGCCAGTCGGCGTCTCCAGTTCAGTTTCTATCACCTGCGTGAGGCAGCGACGTGTCTCACCCTGGGTTGTGTGCGCGCCGAGCGCAATCAGCAGCGCTGGTTGGAGCTGCTGCGTATCCGCTTCGAGCAGACCGCGTTGCCAGCTGCGGTAATTGCCATTCGCCTGCAGGCAATGGACAGCGAGCCGCTGACCGCAAGCACGGCGAGCCTCGGCTTCAATGATGCCGCTGCGGACGAGGTTCCGATCAGCCATCTTGTCGAGCGGCTGGCGGCACGTATGGGCTCGAGTGCAGTGCACGGCGTGACCATGGTGGCGGAACATCGCCCGGACTACGCCTGGCGTCGGCAAGGGGCACTGGCAAGTGCGCCATCGCTAAACATCCGGCTGGCACAGGGTGTCGCACGCCCACTGTGGATGCTGGAACAGCCTGAGCCGCTTGCGTGCCGGGAACGACAACCGCTGTACCAGGGGCTGCTGAGCCTTGTAAACGGGCCGGAACGTATCGAAAGCGGCTGGTGGGACGAGGCGAGCATCGCACGCGATTACTACGTGGCACGAAATCCGGCTGGCATGTACCTCTGGGTGTTCCGTGATCGCCGCGGAGGCAGCTGGTATTTGCACGGCTATTTTGGCTGATGAACGCGTACACCGACCAGTCTGTATTCAGTCATTTCAGCTGCCTGCATCGGTTCCACAATCGTCGTCGAGGCTGCTGTTATTCGCACGACGATTTAGTTTCATGAGCGCGTATGCTGAACAGCATGTACCGGGTGGTTCTATCTTGCCGCGGGTGCTTCGTGCTCGTCGGGAACGTGGCCGCTACTTGCACGCCGATTTTGCTTCATGAGTGCGTATGCGGAACTGCATGCGCTCAGTAACTTTACGTTCCTGCGCGGCGCCTCGCATCCCGAGGAACTGATCGAGACCGCCGTCGAGCTTGGCTACGAGGCGCTGGCGATTACCGACGAGTGCTCGGTCTCCGGTGTCGTGCGCGCACACAGCGCAGCCAAACAGCATGGCCTGAAAAAACTGATCATTGGTGCCGAATTTCGGCTCGCCGATGGCCTGCGCCTGCTGGCGCTGGCGACCAGCAGGCTGGGTTACGCGGCGCTGTGCCGGCTGATCAGCTGCGGCCGCCGGGCAGCGCCGAAAGGCAGCTATCACCTGACGCCGGAGGACTTCGCAGACGGTTTAGCAGGCTGCCTGCTGCTCTGGTTGCCGGGGTCGTCGCTGCAACTCGCTGACCCGGATCGCTGGATCTGCAAACGCTTTGCGGGGCGTCTATGGAT
>JBBKWB010000154.1:0-39996 GCA_037968755.1 Woeseia sp. | reverse complement strand
GAATCGACGCTGTGCGTTTCGCACCGCGCACGTAGCTGGTTTCACCAAAGCAGGCGCCGGGATCCAAATCACCAAGCTTCTTGGTGTTCGCTTCGACAGATGCCTGACCGGCCACAATGTTGTAGAAGCGATCATCCATTTCGCCCTCGCGAACAATATCGTCGCCATCTATGTACTCGTGCCAGTCGCTGGCGCGCAACACTTCCCATATTTCCGCGTGTGAGAATTCGTGGAAGAATGTCAACGCCCGTAGCAGGTCAAAGTGTTCCTGGTTATCCAGACTGTCGTACTTCGCACGCAAATCCTTATGGACACGCGTAAGGTCGGCAGCCAGTGCGTTGCCAGACGCGCAGCGTTTGCTGGCTTCCTTGTGCATGGACATCGCCACGACGTTTTCGAGTTCTTCCGGAAGGTCTTCGCGGTAGGTGTGTATCGGCGGCGGCGTAGCGTAAACAATCTGGTGCAGCAGCTTGGACAGGTTGTCCGCCCGGAACGGCCGGAAACCGGTGAGCAATTCGTACAGGACTGCACCCAGCGAATAAATGTCGGAGCGCGAGGTCAGTTCTTCCGACTGCACTTGCTCTGGCGACATGTAACTCGGGGAGCCGGCAATGCCTTCGATACGCGACACTTCCGAGTCGTTGCATATAGCAATGCCGAAATCGATAATGCGTACATCGTTGTCGATGGTCAGCATGATGTTGCTGGGCTTGATATCGCGATGGATAACGCCGCGGCCATGTGCGTAGTGCAAGGCTTTCGCACATTTGTAGATTGTTTCGACGACATCATCAACGCGTAGCAAATTATCCGGTCGACAATATGCAGCAAGCGTGCGTGCGCCTTGAATGTGTTCGGTGACGACGTAGTACTTACCATCCTCTTCACCCGCATCGTAGATCGGCAGGATGTTCGGATGCTGCAACATGCCGACCATGTGCGCTTCGTTGAAAAACATCTTGCGGGATACCCGGGCGCGATCAGCGTCGGAGTCTTCCTCGATGTTGTAGACCTTGATGGCAACGTCGCGGCGATAATAAGGATCGTGCGACAGGTAGACGATCCCTGTACTACCCTGACCAACCTTGTTGATGATAACGTATTTGCCGATCTTTGACGGCACGCTGTTGGAGCGCTTGAGCGGGGTGACGTTGCCAGTCATAGAGTTCCATCTTCTTCATGACAATTGCCAACCACAAAACACGAGCACGAATGCGGCATAGAGGGCGGCTACGAGGTCATCAAGCATAATTCCCAGCCCTCCGTGTAGTCTGTGATCCAGGTCCCGAATCGGCCAGGGTTTCCAGATATCAAAGAGCCTGAACAGTGCGAATGCAGCGCCCCACCACAGCGGCTCTACGGGCACCAACAGCAAAACCAGGTAGATGGCGGCGATCTCGTCCCAGACGATGCCTGGGTGGTCGTGAACGCCAATTCGGCGAGCGGATTCGCCGCACAGCCAGACCCCGAAGACGACCATCACGATTCCGGCCACTATGCGGATCCCGAGCGGCAAGGGCAGCGTCGCCAGGGCCACCAGCATGCCCACCAGCGTGCCGGCCGTGCCCGGAGCACGCGGTGCCAGCCCGGAACCCAACCCGAACGCCAGTAGATGTACCGGATCCGTCAAGACCGTGCGGGCAAGTGACTGGCGCTGGTTCATGCTGATCCCGTCCGTAGTCGTTCAAAAATGCTGAAAGCCAGGTTGCTGCAACGGCTTGATGTTGGCCCCGCCAACACTCTGTCGCAATCCCTCCGCCGCGTCAGCCGTGCCGATGCGCGTTACAGCTACAGCGGACTCCTTTGCTGCCCTCCGGAACCCGGCGTCAAGCGCCGCAGGCACCGTCAAGCATAATTCGTAATCGTCACCACCGCCCAGTGCCAACTGCCGGGCACCGTCAATTCCGGCATAAGCCTGCAGTTCAGCGGACAGCGGTAACGCCAGCAAATCGATAGTCGCACCAACGCCTGACGCGGCAAGGATATGCGAGAGATCTGCCGCAAGCCCATCGGAGATATCGATTGCCGCATTCGCAAGCGACGCGCACGCCTGGCCGAGCGCGACCCGTGCTCGCGGTCGCCGGAAACGATCTTGCAGATATTCGTCAGCCTGGCCTTTTTGCAACAAAGCAAGGCCCGCCGCCGCATCGCCCAGTGTACCGCTGACGTAGATACCGTCGCCTGCTACACAGCCGCTGCGCGTCAGGATAGCGTCACCGGCAACGTGACCGAGCAACTGCACACTGATCACCGTTTGCGAACCGCGTGTCGTGTCGCCGCCAACCAGGGAAACGTGGTGTTCGTCAGCCGCTGCAAACAAGCCGTTGGCAAATTCCTGTAGCCACTCTGTATCAGAATCTGGCAGCGTCAATGCAAGCGTCATCCACGCGGGCGTTGCACCCATAGCTGCAATATCGGAGAGATTCACCGCGAGCGCCCGGTAGCCGATATCGGCGGCCGCCATTCCCTCAGGGTAATGCACGCCGGCTACGCTGGTATCAACCACTGCGACGAGCTTTCGACCGTCCGGCACCGTCAGCACCGCGCCGTCGTCGCCGATGCCGAGTACAACGTCACGCCCGGTGTTGCGTCGGAAGTAGCGATCGATCAGTTCGAATTCATTCATGCCGGAGTTGCGCGGCGCGGGCTCAAGCCTTGCGCGGCTCCGCCGGCCGTAGCGCTGGCGCGGCGCGATCGAGCAGCGCATTGATAAACTTGTGCCCATCTACAGCGCCGAAGCGCTTGCTGAGATTGACCGACTCGTTGATGACGACGCGATAAGGAATATCAATGCGATTTGTCAGCTCAAAGATACCGATCAACAGGACCGCGCGCTCAACCGGATCGAGCTGTTCCACCGGTCGATCCGAGTAGCTGGCAATCGTTTCTTCAAAAGCCGCTTGTTGCTCACATATTGTGAGCACAGCCTCGTCGAAAAACTCCGCTTCCACGCGCGCAAACTCAGGGCGCTCATGAAACTGCTTTAGCAATTCATTGCGATCGTGGCCGCTAATCTGCATCTGGTATAGCGCTTGTACGAGCAATTCGCGTGCACGTCCGCGGCGACCTGGCGCCTTGCTCATAGTGAAATTCTCATTGTCTTGCTGGCGGGCCGAATCAGCCCAGTTTGCGCATGAGACTGATCATCTCAATGACCGCGAGACTTGCCTCCTCGCCCTTATTGCCGGCCTTGGTGCCGGCGCGTTCGATAGCCTGTTCTATAGAATCGACCGTTAGAACGCCAAAACCGATTGGCAGACCGTGCTCCTGACCGGCCCGGGCTATGCCGCTGATGCACTCCCCTGACACGTAGTCGAAGTGAGGCGTACCGCCGCGAATGACCGCACCCAAGGCAATAATGCCGTCGCAGCGACGCGCACCGGCAACCGCCGCGACCGCCAACGGCATCTCGAATGCGCCTGGCACTCGCACAATATCGATATCAGCGTCATTGGCACCGTGCCTGCGCAGGCAGGACAGTGCCCCTTTGATCAACGACTCGACAATGAAGTCGTTGAAGCGCGTCGCCACGATCGTGAAGCGCATGTCGCGGGCAATCACGTCGCCTTCTGTAGTTTTAATATTGTCCATACTTCGATTCCAGTAACGCGCTACTTCTCAACGTATTCAGTAACTTCAAGGTCAAAGCCGGATAACGCCTGCATTTGCTTCGGCGCAGACAGCACGCGCATGCGACTAACACCGAGGTCACGCAAAATCTGCGCGCCAACACCGTAGGTACGGAGCACAGCATCACCTGTCCGGCGAGTCTGCAAATCGTCTTCCGGTCTGGCAAGGTCGTTCACGGCTTCCATTAACTCCCGCGAACTCTCCTGTTCGCGCAAAACAATAACAACGCCGGTTTCTTCCTCGGCAATGCGCGCGATCGCGCCATTAACTGGCCAGCCAAGACGTGCACTCGATACGCCGATCACGTCGCCGAGCGTGTCCTGAATCTGCACACGAACCAATGGCTCGGTGCTAGTGGTCAGATCGCCCTTTACCAGCGCGAGATGTACTGTGCGATTAATGCGATCATCGTAGCAATACATGCTGAACTCGCCGTGCGCCGTCATCACCTTTTGTTCGGCGATCCGATCAATGAACTGTTCTTTTTCAAGCCGGTATCGGATCAGGTCCGCGATCGTGCCGATCTTAACCTTGTGCTTGCGTGCGAAGACTTCAAGATCCGGGCGCCGCGCCATGCTGCCGTCGTCATTCAATATTTCGACGATTGTCGCCGCAGGTTCCAGCCCCGCAAGCCGAGCCAGGTCACAACCCGCTTCGGTGTGGCCCGCACGCGTCAGAACACCACCCGGCTGCGCCATCACAGGAAATATATGTCCAGGCTGACGCAAGTCTTCAGGCTTGGCGCTGGCCGCAACTGCAGCCCTGACAGTGCGCGCACGGTCATGCGCTGATATGCCGGTAGTAATGCCCTCTGCCGCTTCTATCGAGATTGTAAAATTGGTCGCGTGATGCAGGTCTGTGTCGTCGACCATCAATGGCAATCGCAGCTGTTTGCAACGCTCACCCGTCAACGTCAGGCAGATCAGGCCACGGCCGTAACGGGCCATGTAGTTAATGTCTTCCGGCCGGACTTTCTCGGCGGCCATCAGCAGATCGCCCTCGTTCTCGCGATTCTCGTCGTCGACCATGATGACCATCTTGCCGTCGCGAATATCCGCAATGATCTCTTCTATGGGCGCAAACGACATGCCTGCTGCTGCCGGGTGCGCGGTTGTTGAATCAGCCATAGCCATGTGCCTTCAAAAAATCTTCGGAAATACCGTTTTCAGTACCCACGAGACGCTCGAGGTAGCGCGCCATCATGTCGGCTTCAATATTGACCTGGGTACCGGCCCGGTAGGTATCAATAATGGTCTCATTGATGGTGTGCGGAATGATAGTTACTGCGAATGAATCTGCCGATACATCGTTGATAGTAAGGCTGACGCCATCGATGGCAACAGAGCCTTTGCGCGCGAAATAACGTGCCAGGCTGTCCGGCACGCCAACCTCAAAGCGCAGTGCGCGGCTGTCCTGGCGTCGCGAGCGGATCTGGCCTATGCCATCGACGTGTCCGCTTACGAGGTGCCCGCCGAGGCGCTCGCCCAGCGCCAGCGCAGGTTCGAGGTTGACCGGGCTGCCGGGCTGCAGATCGGACAAGGTCGTAACCGCCAGCGTTTCTGCCGAAACATCGGCGACAAAGCCATCGGCCTGCAGGCTGATGGCCGTCAAACAGACGCCATTGACAGCAATACTGTCGCCGATGGCATAGTCGAGCCACGGCAGGCCGTCAGCGGCCACCCGCAAGCGCCGGTCGCCACCTTTGTTTTCAATTTCAGCGAGCTTGCCTTTCGCTTTGATGATGCCCGTAAACATGCTGCTGTGTGTCCTGATCAGCTCGTGGAATTCGCGTCGCCGGGGACAGCGGTAAGCCGCCAGTCGCAGCCCACTGCTCGCCGATCCACGACGTGCAGACCCAGTCGATTTGCGAGCTGCGTCCACTCCGGCGTAACGGCAAGGCTGCGAGACTCACTCCCCATGATATGGGGCGCCTGGTAAATCACAAGTTCGTCGACCAGGTTCGCCGTCAGCAGACTGCCCGCCAGGGTCGGTCCCGCTTCCACCAGAACGTCGTTGATTTCACGCTGCGCCAGATCTTCGAGCACGGCACCCAGCGATACCCAGTCATCCTCAGCAGCGATCTTGACAATATCCACGTTGCTCGCTGCCAGGCTCGAGGCATTACTGTTGTCGACACAGTAAAGCACCGTCGCGCCGGGCTCCCGCAGCAACTTTGCGGTAACGGATATCGACAGACTACTGTCGACAATGGCGCGCAATGGCTGGCGGTTGCCGAAGCGTTCATCGCGAACCGTGAACGACGGATCATCAGCAGCTACAGTACCGATTCCGCTGAGAACTGCGCCGGCTTCTGCACGCAAGCGTTGCACGTCACGACGCGCCGCTGCGCTCGTAATCCACTGGCTTTCGCCGTTCAGCATGGCAGTCGCGCCGTCGAGGCTCGTCGCGAGCTTCAGACGTACGAACGGTCGTCCCCGCTCGAATCGCGACAAGAAACCCTGATTCAGTTTGCGCGCCGCCGCTTGCAGCAGACCAACCTCGACGCTGATTCCTGCAGCACGCAGCTTGTCGAAGCCTGCCCCGGCCACCTGCGGATTCGGATCCGGCATCGCCGCGACGACACGACTGACACCTGCTGCGATCAGTGCCTCGGCGCAAGGTCCGGTACGACCATGATGGGCACACGGCTCAAGGGTGACGTATGCAACGGAGCCGCGCGCACGCTTGCCGGCGACGGCGAGCGCCGCAATCTCCGCGTGCGCTTCGCCCGCTCGCTGATGCCAGCCTTCGGCAATCTGTTCAGCACCGCTTGCCAGTATGCAACCGACCCGGGGATTAGGCTGAGTGCTGTACAGGCCGCGGCGCGCTAGTTGCAGCGCGCGCGCCATATGGCGGTAATCGACTGTTGTGAACGGTGTCATTGTTACGGCGCGTCAGGACTTTTTCTTGTTGTCGAGCAGCTCAGGCAAAAGTGACATCTGCTCGCGCGAGGCCGAGGCATCCGAAATCTCCTGCAGTCTTGTGATCTCTTCCTGGAATTCGGTTACGTCCTGGAAGCTGCGGTAAACCGATGCAAAGCGCACATAAGCCACTTCGTCGAGCTCGCGCAACTCCTCCATGACCAGTTGACCAACCAGTCGCGACGGTACTTCGCGCTCGCCCATGGTGCGCAAGCGATGCACGAGCCTGCCCACGGCCTGCTCAAAATCGTCAGACGCAACCGGGCGCTTTTCAAGCGCTCGATGCATGCTGCTGCGCATCTTTTCTTCATCGAAGGGCTCGCGACGGCCATCAGATTTGGCGAGTCGTGGCATGACGAGTTCAGCGCTTTCGAATGTCGTGAAGCGCTCGTTGCAATCCAGGCACTGCCGCCGACGGCGAATCTGGCGACCGTCAGCCGCCAGCCGGGAGTCGATCACCTTGGTTTCTTCGTGGCTGCAGAACGGGCAGTACATGACAGGCGCGCGTTACCGTCGGCTCAACCGTACACAGGGAAACGCTTGCAGAGCTTCAGCACATCCGCGCGTACCCGATCAATGACTTTTTCGTTGCCAACATCGTCCAGAATGTCGGCTATCCAGCCGCTGAGCTCGCGGGTTTCTTTTTCGCCAAAGCCACGCGTTGTGATCGCCGGTGTGCCGAGACGCAGGCCACTGGTGACAAACGGCGAGCGCGGATCATTCGGTACCGTGTTCTTGTTGACTGTGATATTCGCGCGGCCGAGTGCTGCGTCCGCGTCTTTACCGGTAATGTCCTGCTTGATCAGGCTCACCAGCATCAGGTGATTGTCAGTGCCGCCGGAAATGATTTCGTAACCGCGGCTGGATAAAGTGTCAGCCATGGTACGCGCATTGTCGATCACACGTTGTTGATAGACCTTGAAGTCAGCACTCATCGCTTCTTTAAAGGCCACCGCTTTAGCGGCAATTACATGCATCAATGGACCGCCCTGGGTCCCCGGGAATACCAGCGAATTAAACTTCTTTGTGATCTCGTCATTCTTCTTGGCGAGAATCAGGCCGCCACGCGGACCGCGCAACGTCTTGTGAGTGGTCGTTGTCACGACGTCAGCTATGGGCACTGGATTCGGGTACAAGCCGACGGCAACGAGTCCGGCAACGTGGGCCATGTCGACCATCAGCCATGCGCCTACGCTGTCGGCAATATCGCGAAAGCGCTGCCAGTCCATCACTCGCGAGTACGCAGAGAAGCCGGCGATGATCATTTTCGGTTTGTGTTCTTTTGCGAGCGCAGCAACCTGCTCGTAGTCGACCAGCCCGGTCTCGGCTACCACACCGTATTGTATGGCGTTGAATAACTTGCCTGAGTAGTTCACCTTCGAGCCGTGCGTCAGGTGCCCTCCGTCCGAAAGGCTCATGCCGAGTATCGTGTCACCCGCCTGCAATAGTGCAAGACAGGCTGCAGCATTTGCCTGCGAGCCCGAATGCGGCTGCACGTTGGCGTAGTCGGCACCGAACAATTCTTTCGCCCGATCGATCGCCAGCTGTTCGGCAACGTCTACGTACTCACAACCGCCGTAATAGCGCTTGCCCGGATAGCCTTCTGCGTACTTGTTCGTCAGTACTGAACCCTGAGCCTCCATTACCCGCGGACTGGCGTAGTTCTCCGAGGCGATCAGTTCAATGTGTTCTTCCTGGCGGCGGCTCTCATCAACGATAGCGGCGTGCAGGTCAGGATCGAATTCCTCGAGTGACGTGGTCTCAACGAACATACAGCGGATCTCCAGTCTGGATGGGCAGGACGGGCATTGCGGCGTGCGCCGCGGCAAAAGAGCCGCAATTGTACACAATCCGCGGCGCTGACCGGCGTTAGAAGCGCTAGCTGACGGCGGTCATCGCGGTCACCACCGCGGTCCAGGCACGGCCCAGATTGTCGCGGTTGTAACCGCCCCCGCCGGTGGCCAGCAAACGGCCGTCCGCATACTGATCCGCAATGAACGACAAGCGGTCAGCCGCATGCCGGTGTGCGTCCGCGGTGAATTGCAGATGCGTGATCGGGTCCCCGGCCAGGCTGTCGGCACCCGCTTGCAGGATGATGAATTCCGGCTGCGTCTCGTGCAGCAAGCCCTCGATTCGCTCCCAGGCCTCAAGAAACTGCTCATCGGTGGCGCCAGGCGGCATCGGGATATTGAGTTTGCGCCCCTCCGCAGCCCCTTTGCCTGTCTCACAGGCGGCGCCGCTACCGGGATACAGGAAGCGACCGTCTTCATGGATATCGGCGAAAACCAGCTCGGGATCGTCTTCGAAGCCGTAGTACACGCCGTCACCATGGTGAGCGTCGATATCCACGTAAGCGATGCGTTGCACGCCGTGGGTCCGCCGCAAATGCTCAATGGCAATGCCGCAGTCATTGAATACGCAGAATCCTGCCGCGGAGATCCGGGTAGCATGGTGCAGGCCGGCGATGGGCACGAAAGCACGGCGTGTTTCGCCAGCCATGATGGCATCGGTTGCGGCGAGGGTCGTGCCGACCACAACCAGCGCTTTTTCCAGGATGCCGGGCACCACCGGCGTATCGCCGTGATCCAGAAAGCCAGTGCCAATCGCCGACAGGCGCTCGACGTGGCGCAGGTAGTCCTCGCTGTGAAACAGCCCCGCTTGCTCCAGGGTGCCAGCGACCGGCTCCCTGTAGCGAATGGCATCACCGAGTTTTGCCATCGCAAGCGCGGCATGAAACGCGTCGTGGCGGTCGGTGCCGAACGGATGGTCAGCACCGAAGCCGTAGTCCGCCAATGCCTGTCCCTTGTATACGTAGACCGGAGCGTTACCCAAAGCAGTCCCTTTCGAGTTGAAGGTTTTCTATTGCTGCGGCTTCCCGGATAATGCGCGCATCCTAATCCAGGCGAAGTTCCGGCATGGCGCAGTATATCTACACAATGAACCGGGTGGCTAAAGTTGTGCCGCCTAAACGCTTCATCATCCGTGATATCTCACTGAGTTTCTTTCCGGGTGCCAAGATCGGCGTTCTCGGCCTGAACGGCTCGGGCAAGTCGACCTTATTGCGCATCATGGCCGGCCTCGACAAGGAGTTTGAAGGCGAAGCGCGGCCGCAGCCCGGCATCAATATCGGCTACCTGCCACAGGAACCGGAACTGGACGCGACTAAAGACGTGCGTGGCAATGTCGAGGAAGGTGTCGCCGAGGCAAAAGCGCTGCTGGACCGGTTTAACGAGATCAGCATGCAATTCGCTGAGCCCATGAGCGACGATGAAATGAATGCGCTGCTCGAAGAACAGGGCAAGCTGCAGGATCAGATCGAGGCGACCGGTAGCTGGGAGCTCGATCGCAAACTTGATGTAGCTGCCGACGCGTTGCGCCTGCCGCCATGGGATGCGGATGTCAGCACGCTCTCCGGCGGCGAACGCCGCCGCGTTGCGTTGTGCCGTTTGTTGTTATCCGAGCCGGACATGCTGCTGCTCGACGAACCGACGAACCACCTCGATGCCGAATCAGTGGCCTGGCTTGAGCGCTTCCTGGAAGAGTACCCGGGCACCGTCATCGCGGTGACGCATGATCGCTACTTCCTCGATAATGTCGCCGGCTGGATACTGGAACTGGATCGCGGTCACGGTATTCCCTGGGAAGGCAATTACTCGTCGTGGCTCGAGCAAAAAGAACAACGACTCTCCAATGAAGAAGCCGGTGAGAAAGCGCGCCGCAAAGCCATGCAATCGGAACTCGAGTGGGTACGCGCCAATCCAAAGGGCCGCCAGGCGAAATCGAAAGCTCGCTTGCGGCAATTTGCGGAGCTGTCGTCCAGCAACTACCAGCAACGTAATGAGACCAACGAGATTTATATTCCACCCGGACCTCGCCTGGGCGACGTCGTGATCGAGGCGGATAAGCTGCGCAAAGCGTTTGGTGAGAAGCTGCTGATGGACGGCCTTAGTTTTTCATTACCGGCTGGCGGCATCGTCGGCATTATCGGTCCGAATGGCGCTGGTAAGACCACGCTGTTTCGCATGATCACCGGTACCGAACAACCGGACGCCGGCGAGATCACGACCGGGCAAAGCGTAACCGTGGCGAGCGTCGATCAGTCGCGGGACAGCCTCGATGACAGCAAAACGGTCTGGGAGGAAATCTCGGATGGCCAGGACATTATCCAGGTAGGCAAGTACGAAACGCTATCACGTGCCTATGTTGGTCGATTCAATTTTCGCGGCGGCGACCAGCAGAAAAAAATCGGTTTGCTGTCGGGCGGTGAACGCAATCG
Source organism: Woeseia sp. (assembly GCA_037968755.1). Lineage (GTDB taxonomy): Bacteria > Pseudomonadota > Gammaproteobacteria > Steroidobacterales > Woeseiaceae > Woeseia. The sequence goes on along the minus strand of JBBKWB010000154.1, from coordinate 29,169 downwards.
CGTACACCTTGCGAAGATGCTCAAAGCCGGCGGTAACCTGCTGCTGCTCGATGAGCCTACCAACGATCTTGATGTAGAGACGTTACGCGCACTGGAAGAAGCGCTGCTGGAATTCCCGGGCTCGGCCATAGTGATCTCGCATGACCGCTGGTTCCTCGACCGCATCGCGACCCACATTCTCGCCTTCGAGGGCGATAGCCAGGTGACCTGGTTCGCGGGTAACTACAGTGAGTACGAAGACGACCGGAAGAAACGCCTGGGTGCAGATGCAGCACAACCGCACCGAATAAAGTATCGTCGTCTGGACGCCTGACACCGGGAACGCCCATGAGCCTGCTGCTCGCCGCTACTGCCGTATTCACTTTGTTCGCGCTGCTGTTTTTCGCGCGGATGGTTCGTTGTACGCGACACGGACGCTTGCTGCGTGCTGGCGGCTCCTGCATCAGTTGCCTCATATCAACAGCGTTGGCAGCCACTGCATTTCTACTTACGTTCAGCTATTTCAGTTACGAACGGCTCACTGCAGAGCAGAAAATATCCAGCATTGAGTTTCGGGCAATCGGACCGGACGCCTACACTGCGCGCCTGATGATCAGGAACGAGCCAGACCAGTTGTTCGAGTTGCGCGGCGACGAATGGCAGATCGATGCCCGCCTGATCAATTGGAAACCACCCATCACGATTCTCGGTCTGGATCCTATTTATCGTCTTGAGCGTCTGAGCGGACGCTATTCGGCCATCGCCCGGGAACGCAGCGAAACCCGCACGGTGCACGAACTGTCGACGGACAACCCGGCTGACCTGTGGCGGCTGGCGCGACGTTTTCCGCTCCTGCTGCCAGGCGTCGACGCCTACTACGGAACGGCCACTTACGTGCCAATGCGTGATGGAGCCCGCTTTGACATAAGCCTGAGTCGTGACGCATTAATCGCGCGACCCGCCAATGCAGCGGCAGAACAGGCTTTGGGCAACTGGCGGCCAACTGACAGCTGATGGCCGCTGTGCCGGATTATGTATAAACGCGGCCAAGCAAGGCCGCATTGAGCCGGTATACTAAGGGTGATGCCGCGGCGGAGCCGTACGGCGACAACAGAACAATAACAATGTCCATTACCCTGGAACGCGAACGCGGCTTACAGCAATTATCGAGCGAACAATTCGGGCTGGAGTGCCCGTATTGCAACGTCTATTCGCATATGTCGCCGCAATCGATACCGAATGTGCCAGCGCTACTGTCGGACCGCCCCAAACACGTCGGCCTCGTCTATCAGTGCGATGCCTGTTCCGCGCCGGTTTTCCTGCGTTTCGCAGTGAAAGAGTACAACGACGACAGCATTGAGCTGTTCCAGAATTTTGTGGAACTGGAACGCCCTAAAGAACGCTTCCCGTTTTCATACCTGCCCAAACAGACCGAAACCCTGTTTCGCGAAGCCCTGTCCTGCTACACACACAATAATTTTAACGCGTTCGCATCCATGTGCAGGCGCTCAGGTGCGAGTGCGTTCGAGGTTATGGGTAAAGACGGCAAGTTACGTGCATTCGACGAAGTTATGGAAGCGCAGCGCATCGCCGAAATCGATGACAACAGTTTTGCGCCGATCAAGAAGGTCCTGTTTGCCGCGAGTTCAGAAGCTGAACTACCGCAGTTGAATCGCGCCCAGGCGGGCGTCTTGCTCGAAGTGATGAAAGATATGTTCTACCAGTGCTTCGTGCGCCGCGGCAAACTGACCCGCGCGATCAAGGTTCGGCGTTTCTTCGTACAGGATGGCAACGGTGGGTCGAGGCCGTCTGTCTGAACAGCGCGATCCGAATCGCCTGTTAAATAACCAACTTTAGCTTTTGAACAGTGCGACGCGAATGTGCACTAGCGCTATGCCTTGCACAGCTGGCGGGAAACACCTCTTGAACCTGCTGCTAGCTGATCGCCAACCGCACGTTGCGGAACATGCGCAACCAGGGTCCATCTTCGCCCCACTCCGGCGGATGCCAGGAATTCTGGACAGTACGTGCAACCCGCTCCGGGTGCGGCATCATGATCGTCACCCGGCCATCTTCACTGCTCAAGCCGCACACCGCATTCTCTGACCCATTGGGATTGGCAGGATACCGGTCTGCCCACTTGCCGTAGTTATCCACGTAGCGAAGTGCGATGAGATCTTGTGCCGCGCTGCGCTGGGAGTCGTCGACAAACACTGCGCGGCCTTCGCCGTGTGAAGTAACAATCGGCAGCCTGTTGCCTTCCAATCCAGCAAGAAACAAAGACGGCGTTTTGCCTACTTCAACCAGGCTGAGCCTGGCTTCGAATTGCTCCGAACGATTGCGCAGGAACTGCGGCCAATGCGCGCTGCCCGGAATGAGTTCACCGAGATGTGAAAGCATCTGGCAGCCGTTACATACGCCCAATGCAAAGCTGTCAGTGCGCGCAAAGAATTCGGCGAACTGATCGTGCAGCACCGCCTGGTAAAGTATGGACCGTGCCCAACCACCACCGGCGCCGAGCACGTCGCCAAAAGAAAAGCCGCCGCATGCAACCACACCCTGGTAACTGGCAAGCGTGTCCCTGCCCTCCAGCAGATCGCTCATGTGCACATCAACTGCCGTGAAGCCGGCGCGCATGAAAACGGCGGCCATTTCGCCCTGGCTGTTGACGCCCTGTTCACGCAGGATCGCTACGCGAGGTTGCGCGCCGCCAGGCAATGCTGCGCAGACATCCTCGGCCGGATCAAACGTAAGCGCGACGTTCAGCCCTGGGTCGTCACGATCGAGCAGGCGATCAAACTCTTCACGCGCTGATTGCGGATTGTCCCGCAACGCCTGAAGCCGATAACTGGTTTCCGACCAGGTGCGTTGCAGGTCGGTCCGGTCCATGCGCAGGACGACCTCGTCATCGTCATAGATCGTCAGTTGTTCATCGGCTTCAACCCGACCTACATCAATCCAGCCCATGCCGAACTCATCAAGAATTCGGTAAACCTCTGCCTTCTGACTATCGGCAATCTGCACGACAGCACCGAGTTCCTCGTTAAAGAGCTGTGCCAATCGATCTTCAGCAGAGCCCGGCAAGTGCAGCGACGCACCGAGACGTCCGGCGAACATCATTTCGCACACAGTGGCCAGCAGGCCGCCGTCTGAACGGTCGTGATAAGCGAGAATCAAGCCATCGTCATTGAGCCGCTGGATCGCCGCGAAAAATTTCTTCAATAGCGATGCGTGGTCGAGGTCCGGCGTTGCGCCACCGTGCAAACCGTAGACTTGCGCGAGACAGCTTGCACCGAGCCGATTGGCTCCCTCGCCAAGGTCGAGCAGCAATAGCTGGCTCGGCTCCGCGATTTTTTGTAACTGTGGTGTCAAGTGACGCCGCACATCGCTTACGGGCGCAAACGCGGAAACGATCAACGACACCGGCGCGTGGACCTCATGCGCACCATCCTCGTCAGACCAGGCTGCGCGCATGGACAGGGAATCCTTGCCAACCGGGATAGCAATGCCGAGCTCACGACAAAGCTCGAGACCCACGGCCTTGACCGTATCGAACAAGCGGGCATCTTCACCGGGGTGCCCGGCGGCCGCCATCCAGTTTGCCGATAAGCGAATGTTCGACAGCTCGCCGATTGCCGCGGCTGCAATATTTGTTACTGCTTCGCCCACAGCCATACGCCCGGACGCCGGCGCATTCAGCGACGCCAGCGGTGTCCGTTCGCCCATGGCCATGGCTTCGCCCGTATAGCTTTGGAATCCGCTGGCGGTAATGGCGACATCACTGACAGCTACCTGCCACGGCCCCACCAGTTGGTCGCGAACGCATAGACCGCCGACCGTGCGATCACCAATGTGAATCAGGAAAGATTTGTCGGCGACAGCGGGATAACGCAGTACCCGTCCGATAGCGTCTTGCAGCTCTATCCCTTCGAGCACCAGGCCGTGGCGCGGGTCGTCGAGCCGCGCAATATTGCGCGTCATCTGCGGGGCCTTGCCAAGCAGCATTTCCATTGGCATGTTGACGACCGCATCATCGAAAGCACTGTCGATCACAAGCAGCTGGCCATCGTCAGTTAACTCACCGATATCGGCAACGAGGCAGCGTTCGCGCTCGCACAATGTAAGAAACTCTTGCATGCGTTCAGCCGCGACGATCAGCACATAACGTTCCTGTGCTTCGTTACACCAGATGGCCATAGGTGAGAGGCCAGGCTCGGCATTCGGAATTTTGCGCAGGTCAATGCGGGCGCCGTGTTTGCTGTGATCCACCGCTTCGGGAACTGCGTTCGACAAACCGCCGGCGCCGACGTCATGGATCAACAGGATCGGATTGTCCGTGCCCATCGACCAGCAGCGATCGATAACTTCCTGCGCACGCCGCTGCATTTCCGGATTACCACGTTGCACCGAAGCGAAGTCAAGATCCTCCGAGCTGGTGCCGCTCGCGACACTCGACGCGGCGCCACCACCCAGGCCGATAAGCATTGCCGGCCCGCCGATCACGACGATCCGCGCGCCTGTTGGCACGTCTATTTTTAACGCATGTTCGGCGCGGACGTTACCCAGGCCACCGGCAATCATGATCGGCTTGTGGTAGCCGTGGCGTTCGTTTGCCGCCATGTCGGGCAGGTGTGTTTCGTAGGTACGGAAGTAACCCGCCAGGTTCGGCCGGCCGAACTCATTGTTGAATGCTGCGCCGCCAATAGGCCCTTCCAGCATGATTTGCAACGGTGTCGCCATGCGTTCGGGATGTTTCGCGTCGTCTTCCCAGGGCTGCGGGAAATCCGGAATACGCAAATGCGACACACTGTAACCGGTCAGGCCTGCTTTTGGTTTCGCACCGAGGCCGGTTGCGCCTTCATCGCGTATCTCACCGCCATTGCCGGTAGCGGCGCCGGGAAACGGCGAGATGGCGGTTGGGTGATTGTGCGTTTCGACCTTCATCAAAATATGAATGTCTTCGTCACTGAAGACGTATTCACGACTCGCCGGATCCGCCAGCAGGCGCGCTCCGTGCCAGCCTTCAATGACCGCTGAATTATCCGAGTACGCCGACAACACGCCGCCTGGCGTACGCTCAGTCGTGCTTCGAATCATGTCGAATAACTGCTCGGGCCGTGCCGCACCGTCTATGACCCAGTCTGCCCGGAAGATCTTGTGGCGACAGTGCTCGGAATTGGCTTGCGCGAACATCATTAGCTCGGCATCGGTCGGTTCACGTTGCAAGCGAGTGTAATTATCGAACAAGTAGTCGATTTCATCGGCAGACAAGGCCAGGCCCAACGCGACGTTCGCTGAAACCAGCGCGACCTTGCCATCGCGAACAAGTGGAATGATGCCGACACGCTGCGGGTCGCGCGTAATAAAAAGCCGCTCCGCATAACCGCCGCTCAGCAATACCTCTTCGGTCATGCGATCCGATAGAACCTGCCCGGCGGCGCGCCGCTGTTCGTCGGACAACGCTTCAGCAACCAGCGCATAGCGGGTGCCGCGCTCGATGCGTGCTACTGCAGCAAGCCCACAGGCAATGGCGATATCGGTCGCTTTACTGGACCAGGGTGAGATAGTGCCGGCACGCGGCGCAACGATGATGGAAAGTGCTTTGGCCGGCGCATCTGCTACGCAGTCAGCATCCAGCAACAGCGCTTCCAATTGGCGCATTTCCGGCTCGTCGAGCGCTCGGCTCAGGCTGATGAAATAGTGGTAGCTCGCCGTTACCGACTGTACCGCCGGAACAACGGCCTGCAGCGCGTGCAGCGCCTTCTGCAAGCGAAAGTCCGATAAAGCGCGCTGGCCCGGCAATTCCAGCATTCTGATGACGTTCTGGGCCGGCAAATCAGTCGCTGGAGTGGACAAGCTGACGGGACTCTCGTTAGGGCGGGACAGGAAGGACCGCGATAATACCGGAGCCTCCCCGGCGCGACCAGCCGGGCTCGAGCAACCGGCGGAATCCTGCTCGACTCAGCGCTTGTCGCCGCCCGGTGTGTAGACCGGCATCGGGAATTGCGCGACGTTGCCGCCTTCCAGCTTGGAGACTTTGCTGGTGCCCCGCTTGTCTACCTCGTCGATGCGGACGATCGAATGCATAGGCAAATACGTGCGTTTGACGCCGGCAAACTCCGTTTTGATTTTTTCCTGGCCCGGATCGACCACGACCGAGCTGCGCTCATCGAAAGTCAGCTCGGCAACCTCGACGAAGCCGAATAAGGCACCGTGACTGACGCTGTGCGCATAAATCTCGTAGACCTGCCCCTGATTCATGAACACAATCTTGTATATTTGCTTTGCAGACATTGACTTACAGTTACCCCGGTATTGCGATTAGCAAGCTTGACCGGCGTTAGTGTACGCAAAAATTGCGACTCTGCATCCCCTGCTTTCGCCCTGGATTATGTAATATCGACTATAGCGCCGGCGGCGGCACGGGCTGCCGCACACTGCTTAATGTGAACTGCTTGGCAGCACAACTCGCTGTAAGTACGCACAATATGCGGCAATCGAGCGGTGCGGCCGGAGGCAGCGCCAGACTTTCAGCACTTGGAATGACGACCGACGATGCCGTTACAACTCAAAATCACCAGTGACCACCGAACGCTCATGGCTGATGACGCTGTGCGCGTATTCAATGAGACCGGCGGAACGATCGGCCGCGCACTGCAAAGTGACTGGATTCTGCCTGACAACGACCGCTTCATTTCAGGCCGCCATGCGACCGTCGACTATCAGAACGGTGCCTATTACATCGCCGACATCAGCACCAATGGCGTCTTCGTCAACGATGCGGACGAACCACTCGGCAAATCCAACCCGCGTCGCCTGTTCACCGGCGATCGTCTGCGGATGGGCGAGTTCGAGATGCTCGTAACCGTCGACGAGGGTGAAAGCCTTGAGGTCAGGAACAACCAGCCACTGCGTGTTGTAGCCAATCATATGGATCAGCAGGTACCGGAAGAGCCATTGCGGACCGGGATTCAGCTGCTCGATGAAGAAGAGATTACGGGTGACGAGGCCTTTCAATCCGCCTTGTTCGGCACGACCCGGATGAACGCCGACCGATCGGCAAAGAAGGTCGACCAGGCCAAGAATCCGTTCAAGCCAGCACCGCCAAGCGAAGGACCCACAGGCGAAGACTTGCTGAAAGCCTTTCTGTCCGGCGCCGGGGTCGAAGCCGAGGACATCCACCCATCAGTGGATCCGCTCGAACTAATGCAGACAGCGGGCCAGGCGCTGCGCGAATTCGTTAATGGCACCAGCGAGTTGCTTGCCAGTCGCGCCAATCTCAAGACCTTGTTCCGCCTTGATCAAACGACAGTGCTGCCACGTCACAACAACCCGTTAAAGCTCGCGGAAAACAACAGCGACTCCATGAAGCAATTGCTGGTTGGCAAAGAAGGCGAATACCTGGGCCCGATCGACAGCGTCAAGGAAGTCTGTCGGGACCTGAAGTTCCACCAGGATGCCATGCTTGAGGCCATGATGACCTCATTCAAGGAATTTTCTGATCGATTTGATCCGGATGAGCTGCAGGACAACTTCAAACGCACACTGGAACGCAAACCGATGTTTGAGTCACTGGCGAAGTTGAAATACTGGCAGCTGTATTGCGATCTCTATCCGATCATGACCAAGAGCGGCAGCGGTCCGTTCCCACAGCATCTCGCCGAAGAATTTGTACGTGCTTATGAAAAACATATCGGCGAATACAAGCGTGTTGACCGTAAGGACGGCAAAGCGGCTTGAGGTCGCCAGACGCCCTGCCCGACTACGCCATACCGCGATTCATGCGGTTGTCGATCAGATCCTGAACTACGCCTGGATCCGCCAGGGTTGAGGTATCGCCCAGGTTACTGAAATCGTTTTCCGCGACTTTACGCAAAATTCTGCGCATAATTTTTCCGGAGCGGGTTTTCGGCAATGAAGGGGCCCATTGCAATAAATCCGGTGTGGCGATCGGGCCGATCTCTTTGCGTACCCACAGCTTCAATTCAGCGAGCAACTCTGCACTCGGCGTCGCGCCGTCCATCAAGGTTACGTAGGCGTAAATGCCCTGCCCTTTGATGTCGTGTGGATAACCAACGACCGCCGCTTCCGCTACCTTCGGATGTGCGACCAGCGCGCTCTCGACTTCCGCGGTGCCCATGCGGTGTCCAGACACGTTTAATACATCATCAACGCGACCCGTAATCCAGTAGTAACCGTCTTCGTCGCGACGTGCACCGTCGCCAGTGAAGTAACGGCCTTCGAATGTCGCGAAGTAAGTCTCTACGAAGCGCTGGTGATCCCCGTAAACGGTGCGCATCTGGCCAGGCCAGCTGTCATTGATAACAAGGTTGCCTGCCGCAGCACCGCTAAGCACCTTGCCATCTCCGTCCACGATAGCGGGCTGTATGCCGAACAGCGGTTTGGTTGCGGAGCCCGGTTTTAAAGGCGTGGCACCGGGTAGCGGACTGATCAGGATGCCGCCCGTCTCCGTCTGCCACCAGGTATCGACAATCGGACAACGCTCGTCACCGACGACGTGGTAATACCATTCCCAGGCTTCCGGGTTAATCGGTTCGCCCACTGAACCCAACAAGCGCAATGACTTGCGTGAGGTTTTCTTGACGGGCGCATCGCCTTCGCGCATCAGGGCGCGAATAGCCGTTGGTGCCGTATAGCAGATGTTCACCTTGTGCTTGTCGCAGACTTCCCAGAACCGCGACGCACTCGGGTAGTTCGGCACACCTTCAAACATCAAGGTGATCGCACCATTGGCTAACGGACCGTAGACGATGTAGGAGTGCCCGGTTACCCAGCCTACGTCCGCGGTGCACCAATATACGTCGCCCGGTTGATAGTCGAAAACGTATTTGTGCGTTAAGGCCACGTAGACGAGGTAGCCGCCCGTGGTGTGCAACACGCCTTTCGGTTTGCCGGTGGAACCAGAGGTGTACAGGATGAACAACGGATCTTCGGCTGACATTTCCTCGCAGGGACAGTTGTCATCGACCTGCTCCTCGAGCTCGTGCAACCAGGCATCGCGATCGGCGTGCCAGTCAACTTTGCCGCCAGTGTTGCGCACAACCAGCACTTTCTCGAGGGTGGTTACGTTCGATTTTGCGGCAGCAGCATCGACATTCGCTTTCAAAGGGATAGATTTTCCGCCGCGTAAGCCTTCATCGGCAGTAATCACGATATTCGATGCACAATCGTGAATCCGCCCGGCAAGTGCTTCCGGCGAAAACCCGCCGAACACTACGGAATGCACCGCCCCGATTCGTGCACAGGCGAGCATGGCGACGGCTGCTTCGGGAATCATCGGCATGTAAAGTGTAATGCGATCGCCCTTCTTGGCACCAAGCTTCTTCAGCGAATTCGCGAAGCGGCATACTCGCTTGTGCAGGTCGGAGTAAGTGATTTTAAGGTCGCGTGCCGGGTCATCACCTTCCCAGATTATGGCAATGTCATCCGCCTTGGTTTCCAGGTGACGGTCAACGCAGTTGTAGCAGACGTTGAGCGTGCCATCTTCATACCAGCGGATGTGCAGGTCGTCTTTCGCGTACGACACGTCCTTCACTTTGCTGAACGGTTTGATCCAATCGACGATGCCCGCCTGCTCGGCCCAAAAGCCTTCGTTGTCGTCAATCGAGCGCTGGTACATCGCCTCATACGCTTCAGTACTTAACAAGGTGCGTGCTGCAGCAGCCGCTTTGACGTCGTAGACTTTGCTCATCATTCGTTCCTGTTTCTGTTGCCAGTTCGCATAAAAACTAGCGTTGTTTGTTCGCCTGTTGCAACAAGCGCTGTGCCTGTACGAGGTGCGGTTTGTCAATCATTTCGCCATCCATTCCCAGAGCGCCCGCACCAGGTGACGCAGCGAACAACGCAACGATGCGCTCGGCCCGCTGAATGTCGGCCGCAGCGGGTGTAAACGCCGCGTTGATTACATCTACTTGTGCTGGGTGAATGGCCAGCATGCCGCTGAAACCGTCGCGGCGAGCCTCTGACGCATAGATTTTGAGACCGTCAGTATCGCGAAAATTAGTGAACACCGTATCGATTGCGGCAACCCCGGCACCGGCCGCAGCAAACAGGCTGAGACTGCGTGCGAGTTGATACGGTGGCAGCCATTGTCCGTTAGCGTCGCGATTGGTCGTCGCGCCTACGGCTGCACTCAAGTCTTCCGCACCCCAGCTAAGCGCTGTGAGTCGTTCGCCACAAGCGGCGTACTCGTGCATGCGGAACAGCGCGTCAGGACGTTCTGTGACAATAGGCATGATCTGCGTCTGGCCCGGTGGAATTCCGTGCTCCGTCTCCAGTGCATCCAGTAGCTTCGCAAGCACCGCGATATCACCGGCGCCATTGGCTTTGGGCAAGACTATGCCCGCGGGTGCGCCGGGAAGGGCTGCTCGCAGGTCGAGCATTGCGTCATCGGTGTCCAGCGGATTGATGCGCACCCACAGCTCCATCTGTGCGCCGTCGCCCAGAAACTTTTCCAGCAGCGCGCGTGCGGCAGGTCGCGCTGTACTGGCAACCGCGTCTTCCAGATCAATGATTAAGCCATCAGCGCCCGAGTCGCGCGCCTTTTCGAGCTTGCGCGCACTGTCTCCGGGAACAAAAAGAAAACTACGATTCACGCGGGCGTCCTGTGCATGAGCGCCGAACGTTTACATACGCCAACAAGTTCATTGTGTTGATTAAACGCGCGGTGCTCGAAAACAACGATGCCATTCTTCGGCCGCGACTTGCTGTCACGCAATTCCAGCACCTCAGTTTCGATGTGAATCGTGTCGCCGTGGAACAGCGGCTTCGGAAAACGGACTTCATCCCAGCCAAGATTGGCAACGGTTGTGCCCACCGTAGTGTCGTTCACCGAGATGCCGACCATGAACGCAAGCGTCAGGCAGCTATTCACCAGCGGTTTGCCAAACTCCGTGGTTTTGCAGAATTCCGCGTCAATGTGCAGCGGCTGTGGGTTGTGGGTCAGCGCGCTAAAAAAAACATTGTCCGATTCGGTGATCGTGCGCCGAATGGAATGCTCGAACACGTGGCCGATCTTAAATTCTTCGAAATACAGTCCCGGCATGATTTTCCCGATAACTCGTTGTTAATTCAGGGACCTGCATGATAGTCGCCATGGCACCCGATGCAAATGGCCGCAGGTCCTGCGCGGGTCGCAACACTTGCGCCAGAAACGAAGTCATTGCATTTCTTAACTTTTTTGCTGGTAAATTGTCTGAGCACTGACACTATTAATGACGAACGGGCAGGAGGATTACGCAACATGGCTATATCACGGCGAGACTTTACCAAGGCCGGGCTGGGCGCCGGTGCGCTGCTCACGCTCGGCAATCCGCTGCAAGCAGAGCATCACGAGATGCTGAAAAAGGCTATCCCGTCCAGCGGTGAATTGATCCCAGCTATCGGCGTTGGCACCAATCGCTACGGTGTTGGCAGTGACAAGAAAGCACGCAAGCCGCTGCGCGCGGCGTTGGCCAAGTTTCACGAACTTGGCGGTACCGTAATAGACACCGCCCCGGGCTACCGTTCATCCGAGGCCGTGCTCGGTGAGCTGATTGCGGATCTGGGCATTGGCGACGACCTGTTCATGGCTACCAAAGTCGATAAGAACGGCCACGACGAACAGGATGAACGCATGAAACGTTCATTCCGCCTGCTGCAGTACCAGACCATTGATCTCATGCAGTGTCACAACCTGGTCGCCTGGAAAACCGCTATTCCGGTCATGAAGGAATGGCAGGAAGAGGGTCGGATTCGCTACGTCGGCATTACCTCGTCACGCGAACGCCAGTACGAGCAAATGGAAGAAATCATGAAAATACACGACCTTGATTTCATCCAGATCAACTACTCGCTCGCCGACCAGCGTCGCTCGGACCAGCGCTTGTTGCCATTGGCAGCCGATCGCGGCATGGCCGTGCTGGTTAACCGGCCATTTGGCGGCGGTGGCGTGTTTGGCAAGCTGGGAAATGCCGAATTCCCTGAATGGGCCCGCGATTTCGGTGCCGAGAGCTGGGGGCAGTTCCTGTTGAAATACGTGCTATCTCATCCCGCCGTAACCGGTGCCATCCCCGGAATGACGAAAGTGCATCACGTTGTTGATAACATGGGTGCCGGCCACGGCCGCTTGCCATCGATGGCAGAACGCAAGCAGCAGGAAGCCTTCTTCGACGCCTTATAGGAACCGCAATGACCAGCGTGGATGACCGCTACAGCGACGCAGACCTGCGCCGCATGCTCGACGCGACCGATACTATCGCCATGCCAGGCGCCAGCCCACGCGGAAACCGGGATAGCCACCGGGTAATGCGCTACCTGCAACAGAAAGGGTATCGCGTCATTCCGGTGAACCCGACCCTGGAAGCCGACCAGACCATACTTGGGGAGCGGGTCTACGCGACGCTGGCCGACATCCCGGATGAATACCAGATGGTGGATGTGTTTCGGCGCTCGGACGCGGTGGCAGGCATCGTGGACGAGATCCTTGCTCTGCCCGCAAAGCCGGCATTCCTGTGGTTACAACTTGGCGTGGTCGACGATATCGCCGCGAGCAAGGCAGAAGACGCCGGCATTGAAGTAGTGATGGACCGCTGCCTGAAGATTGAACATGGCCGCTTGTTCAGCTGATTTGCGTTACTTTGCCTGCTCGTAGATCACGAAGTTTTTTCGCGTAGTTTTCACCACTTCCCAAGTTCCGCTAAAACCGCGTGGCACCACAAAACGAGCCCCAGCCGTGACCGTCGAAGCCACGCCATCATCGTCCGTGATGATGCTCTCGCCTTCCAGAAGCTCGCAGTATTCTTCTTCAGTGTAATTGATGCGCCATTTTCCCGGCTCGCTGGACCAGGTTCCCACAAAGAATTGCTTTGACGGATCGGTGTAGGTCATCCAGAGGGATTGCCTTGGGTTGCCGGCGATCAGTTTCTCCGCATCCAGGAAGTATTCCTCAACTTCAGTCTCAGGTGTCGCGAGCATTTTGATTTTCACGGTGGGCACCCTTCAGCGCAGCCAATAGTTCGAGGCATTCTATTGAGGCCGTTGGGACAGCGCAATTCGGGGACAGCTACCGGATGCTTCCTGACTTGTCCTAACTTTTCAAAATTCTGTAACTGTCCCCGATTGAACCCGCCGCTAGTTTGCCGCCGGTTTGCGGAACAGCAGCGTCATGCGGTTGGATTCGCCAATTGCTTGCATGGCCGCTCGCAGTTCCGGGTTGTCCTCGCTGGTGCCGTAAGACGGCGGCAGGCGCCAGACAACGTCATCCGTCGTTGGCTGGTCGCGCTCGTTGGCATTGATGTCACTGCTGCCAACCAGCTCGAAGCCGAGCGCCTCCATCCGGGCAATGACAAACGATCGCTTCAGGTAGCCATTCTGGCCGCCGGCCCAGTCATCCGACATCGAATCGCGGGCCTCGTGCTGGACAATGCCAACGATCCCTCCCGGTTTCAGAACATTGTAGCTATCCGTCAGTGCGGCGCTCAGGTAGCCACCGTCGGCCTCGAAGCGGGCAAGATTGTGCAATGCCCGGATCAGCACTACGGCGTCAGCCGTGCCGTGCATTTCCTGCGGGAGCGAGCCGAACACAAACGCACCCACCGGCGCGCCCTCGTCACCGTGCCACCCATCGGCCATCGTCGACCAGTCACTGACCCAGGTCTTCTTGGCTTCCATAAATTCGGCATCCGCGAAATCAAAATTTTTGTACATTTCGCTCGCGTAGTCGGCGCCGATCAAACGGCCATCCGGACCCAGGTAAGGAATAAGAATTTTGGAGTACCAGCCGCCACCCGGCAGAGCTTCGACCACAGTCATTCCTTGCTTGATACCGAAAAACTCAAGCGTCTCTTGCGGATGGCGATAGACGTAGCGATCGCGGACATCCTCCGGTTGGCTTGCAAGAATCTCGGCCAGTTTCGTGGTGGCGCTATCGACGATTTCAGCGGGTGGTGCGGTCTGCGGGGCCGCAGTCGGCGCGGGTTCCTGCGCTTGGTCGGCGGGTTGTCCACAGGCTGCGATACCAAGGGCCAGGATAGTTAGGGCAAGTGTGCGCATGATGCTGCCTCCTCCGGAGGTGTTCGAAAGGTTCGCTCACCGTTGACGCCCGGTCCTGCGATCCCGTGAAGTTACTGTTACTTTAGTCCTAAGATTCGCGCGACGCGAGGACAGTTACCGAAATCGTGGAAAATCTTAACGCTTGCGAATCCGGTCACTGTCCCCGGTTTGCAATACCCGCCGCGCATAGTTTTGACAAAATTTCATCGCCGGATGATTTTCCAGCGTTGCTTGCGGAGTTCGCAAATCGCTCGAAACAGGCCAAGGAAACCGGGGACAGACCACAGTTTTCGGAACTCTGCCATGAAAACCGTGGTCTGGCCCTCTTTGTACGAGCTGACTACTCGTTAAACGGCTGCAACTGAACGGCACTGAATTGCCCGGCATAAGCGTGAATCGCCGGAGATCCGCCCAGATGCATAAGCAAAATCTTGGCGTTTGATTCAAAGCGGCCTTGATTGGCCAGCTGCAGTAGTCCATGGATTGCGCGACCTTCGTAGACGGGGTCGGCGATCAGTCCCTCCGAACGAGCCAATAGTTCTATGCCGCTTATTATTTCTGTGTCGGGCACACCGTAAGCGTTTGAGCTGAATGAGATGACTTCAACATCCTTTGTCGCGACCCGTTTTGCCAAACCCAGATCTTGCAATGCGTCGTTGGCCAACTGCCGAACTCGAGCTCTCTTGATCTCTACCTCGTCGTCATCAGAAACACCAATAACACGCGTATTAGTATCAAGCGCCGCGAATCCTGCCAACAGTCCTGCCTGGGTACTGCTGGAGCCGGTACAGTGCACGAGATAATCGAAATGGAGATTATAATCCGCGGCCTGGGCGGCAATTTCGACAGCGCATTGAATATAGCCCATGCTTCCCAGAGGATGCTCTGATCCGCCGCCAGGAATTAGGTAAGGTTTGTGGCCTTGTGACGTCAGGCATGCCACGAAATCTTCAAGTGGGCCTTGATCCTCAATTGGGCGTTCCGTTTCGTCGATATAGAGCGTGGCGCCCATCAGGTGGCTCAACAACACGTTACCGACCGATCGATAGTTTGGTCCCGCGTCCTTTGTCCAGGCGCAGTGAAGGAGCGCACACTTGAGTCCGGCTTTGGCAGCGGCGGCCGCCGTCTGCCGTGTATGGTTTGATTGAATCGCGCCAACTGTTATTAACATATCTGCCCCTTGTTTAAGGGCATCACCTACCAGGAATTCCAGTTTACGCGTCTTGTTGCCGCCACCTTCCAGACCGGATAAATCATCCCGCTTCATCCAGAGCTCGGGGCCGTCGAGAATCGCACCAAAGTTTTTGAGTTGTTGTATTGGCGTAGGTAGCAGTGCCAGCGAGGTGCGCGGGAGCGCATCGAGACGAGCCTGCAAATCAGCAATTTTTTTCTTGTGAATCATGTCAGTTTCTCTGTAGTAGCCTGAACATGCGACGATTCTGATTGAATGTTAGAGGCTATCTGAGAAACTTTCGTCGCGGTGATATTCTGCATTACCGAGCCGGTGAAAGCACGAAATTAGCGGAGAGAGTGGGATTCAGACTACGAGCAAAAGAGCTTAGCGATATCGCCAACAGGGCTGCTTTTCAACTAAATTGACTTGACGGTTGTCCGGGAAAAAAGCCGGGGACAGACCACGGTTACGGTGCAACTGCAACAAAAGTCGCGGCATGTCCTTTCTGTCGATCCCAAACCGAAGTCTGTCTCGCCGCCTTCGCGAAAACGCTAACTTACGTTTCGGGCGTATTGACACGACAAAATTCTACGGCGGCTTTGATGGCATCCAATCGACTCTCGAAACGCTGGCTTGGCGGAACTCGGTCGAGCACACCCATGCCGTCCAGCACCTTGAATGAGTGACTCTGCAGGCCGGACATAACCACGTAGCGACCGTGCTTTCTGGACAGTTCGATCATCTCGTCTATCGCCAGCGCCGCGCTTGGGTCGAGATAACCGGAGTGCGAGAAATCATAGATAACAACATCCCGGGCGGCGACAGCTTGAGTGTCCCGGCGTGCCAACTCCCGGGACGAGGCATAGGAAAATGAACCTTCAAGCAGCGTGATAAACACGCGTTCGCCGACGCCACTCAATAGCGATTTTTCTTCTGGTGTAAGAAGCTCAAGGTCATCGCTATGGGATAGTTGTTTTAGCCCTTTAAGTTGCTCAATAGCAAGCCAACGTGAATTTACAAAACTTGCGAGAATAATACCTACGGCGACAGCGGTGATTAGATCGACGAAAACCGTCAGGCCGAAAGTCACGAGCATTACAACGGCTTTTTCGCGTGGCACGCGGCGTATGCGCTTCCAGTAGCCCCAATCAACGATATCCCAACCGACCTTCATAAGAATGGCAGCTAGTATCGCGTTCGGTACGTAGGCGACGACTGGCCCGAGCCCAAGCGCCAATGCGAGCAACAAAACGGCATGCAACAATCCTGATATCGGTGTGCATCCACCCGCGCGAATGTTGACAACCGTCCGCATCGTGGCGCCAGCACCCGGAATTGCGCCGAGCAAGCCGGCGACGACGTTGCCGATGCCTTGCCCGACGAGCTCCTTGTCCGAGTCATGCTGCGTTTTCGTAAGCGAATCCGCCACGAGCGATGTTAGGAGACTATCGATTGACCCCAACAGCGCGAGAATAAAAGCCGGTTGCAGAGCTTGCGCAATCTTGTCAAGCGGCAGGGTTGGTACGATGAGCGAAGGCAGTGCGGATGGCACCGCCCCGATGACGGGTAATCCTGGCACGGCAAATGCAGACGCAATCGTTCCGATCAGGAGAACGCCCAGCGGTGAAGGGATAAACCTGGAAAGGCGTTGTGGCCAATATACGATGAGGAGCAGAGCGGCGGCGGCGAATCCGAATGCCCGCAAGTCTATCCACTCCAGTTGAATACTTAGTAATGTCTGAAGCGTGCCCATGGCACCTTCTGTCGATGCGGGCATTCCAATGAACGGCAGGATCTGAATAATCATGATGATGGCGCCGACACCGGTCATGAATCCGGACACCACTGACACAGGCGTATAGGCGACGTAGCGGCCAACTTGCAAGATGCCAAACAGCATCTGCAATAAGCCACCAATCATCACAATCGTAAATGCTTCCGGAAGGCTGTTGGCGTGACTCGCCACTATTGCGCCCATGACGACCGTCATCGGCCCGGTCGGCCCGCTGACCTGTACTCGCGTACCGCCAAACAAGGAAGCGAAAAAACCCGTGGCAATGGCGCCATACAAGCCGGCAATAGCGCCTGCACCTGAAGCGACGCCGAAGGCCAGCGCCAACGGCAGGGCAACAACGGCAGCTGTTAGGCCCCCAAAGAGATCGCCGCGAAAACTTTTAGCATCGTAGCCCGATTGGAAGGTTTCGATGACGGTTGGTTTTAGAAGTCGTAGGAGTGACATCTAGTTTGACATCCTCAGAATTTCGGCATCATAAGGTATTGGTAACGCTCCTTAACGAATGGCGGAGAGGGTGGGATTCGAACCCACGGTACGGGAGAACCGCACACCTGATTTCGAGTCAGGCCCATTCGACCACTCTGGCACCTCTCCGGCGTATTGGTCATCGCAAACGACAGGGTCGGTCTGCGTGGGGCGCGTATTCTAACCGCAAGATGTATCGATTTGCGAACTGCCGGGCTCAGCACACCTGATTTGACTCGTCGCTAACGCTCCTCGCCCTGCGGGCGCACTGCGTGCGTCCAAAACGCTGGCGCGTTTTGTCGAGTCAGGCCCATTCGACCACTCTGGCACCTCTCCGGCGTATTGGGTCATCGCAGACGACAGGGTCGGTCTGCGTGGGGCGCGTATTCTAACCGCAATTCACGTCGATCAGAGAACGGACGAACGAACTTTCCTGCATTGTATAAACGATTTATTCATCGGCCGATGGCTGCATGACTGCCCTCTCACGGGAAAAACGCATTCTGGACCACATTCGCATCACAGCCAGCGCAATGAGCACTACGGGGATCGTAAGCACACTCGCCTCGGGACCAAAGTCACCACCCGACAGCCAGCCGGCGGCAGAAGAATCGTGTGTAAGAAGTGTGCGGGCTTCGGAGTGACCGCTCGCGGCAAAACCGAAAATGGTTGCCTGAAAAAAATTCCAGCCCGTGTGCATGCCGATTGAAAGCCAAAGTTGACCGGTGCTGACGTATCCGTAGATCCGCAAGTAGCCGAATAGAACAATAATTGCAGTGGACAGTAAGCTGGCATTTGGGTTTGCAGAATGTACAAGACCGTACATTGCGCAGGACAAGAGTACTGCTGTCTTCATCTCCATCCCCTCGGCCATGTTCTGAAAGATGTAACCTCGAAAAACAAGTTCTTCCCAGAAGCCTACGAGGGCCATGATGAATAGAGACCCAGCCAAGACACCAGCGATCGACCAGCTAATCGTAGCCGCCTGGACATTTTCGATGTAGCCAAGCCCTAACATTGCGCCGAAGACGGCTCCTGCCATGATGCCGCTCAGCAGAAAACCGAATACGACATCCGCTGCGCTTCGCATGCTCGGCTGAAGACCGAGCGATGTCAGACTTTTCTTGTCGATCCACCGACGTGCAATATAGACCGCAGGTGTAGCCGCTACCGCAATGATCACGATCACCAGCGGCGAAGACTTCGGGAAATTCAGGAGTGCGCGCAGTCCGAATAGCAGTGGTAATGCGATGGTGTAGAAAATCGCCAGAAATGCGGCAATACGCCAGCCGGCCCGTAAGCGGCCATCGGCAGGGCTTCGAAACCAACTCGTCCGGCTTCGCCCACCTTCCAGAAGCTGCGTCTTTTCCTGTGCGGACATTAATAGTGCCTCCCGTGAAGCAAGCGTTTGCAGGTATCAATACCCAATAGATACTCCTGAGCACCAATTGGATGCAGGCGATCGTGCTGGCTTTACGTCGCTGCGGCGGAAGTTGCGGAGATTCAAACTTTCGCTACGGGAAACGCACGCCTGATCTGACACGTCGCTGTCGCTCTTGGCAGACAACCGGGCCGGATCGCACGTGGCGCCTGCTCTGACCACGTCAACTGGGTAGTGGCGAAACCGGTTGCGATGGCCGAAACCTCGATCTGCTAGCTGATCGGCCGCTGCAAATCAAGGGTAGGCAGCACTGCTTTTTGGGGCTTTCTGGGGTAGCCTAGGGACGCTGTTCCGCTGCCGATGAAGATTATTGAGAGGCGGTATGAGTACGTGAAGGACGCCAGTCATCGAGGAATTTGTGGCGGCGTTCCCGGTCAGAACAAAAATCGATAGCGACCGGCGTGCTGGTGGGACAGAAGGAGTGGATTTGCGCCTGATTTCCTATGTACTTGTCGGCCTGCTCGTTGGCACCTGCTCGTCGCCGCCGTCGCTCCTGGACCAGGTGCTGCGCCTCGGCGAGTTGCGCGTGGTCACTCGTAATACACCAACAACTTACTACGAGAGTGCCGACGGTCCTGCCGGGCCGGAGTACGACCTCGTGCAGGACTTCGCGGATGAACTCGGCGTCAAGCTGGTCATCGAGACAGTCGATAGCGTTGCCGAGGTCATGCCGTTCCTGCTTGCGGGCAAAGCGCACATGGCGGCGGCTGGTTTGTCGGCAACAGAATCCCGCCGCCGCTTTCTTGATTTCGGCTATCCCTACAACACGGTAGATGTGCACCTTGTATACCGATTGGGCACCGTGCGACCCCGGAAAGTCGAAGACATTATCGGTCGCAAGGTCGAAGTCGTTGCGAATAGCAGCCATTCCGACATGATGGCGGCGCTGGAGTCTATTTATCCCGAGATTGAATGGTCTGAGAATGCGGATCTGGAGGTCCGCGACCTGCTGGAGAAAGTCGCGCTGGGCGAGATCGACCTGACGATTGCTGACAGCACAGCATTCAATATCCAGCGGCACTTCTACCCCGACCTGCGGGTAGCCCTGGATCTGGAACTGGACGATCCATTGGCCTGGGCTTATCGCCAAGACGATGGCGCTAGCCTCCTGGGTCGGGCTGATGATTTTTTGATTAACGCCAATCGCAGCGGTTTGCTCGCACAGGTTAACGATCGCTATTACGGGCACGCCGAAAAATTCGACTACGTCGGCACCCGTTCTTTTATCCGTCACTTCGAAAGTCGCCTGCCGCGTTTTCGACCCATGTTTGAACAGGCCGCCATTGATAACGGTGTGGACTGGCGACTGCTGGCCGCAATCGGCTACCAGGAATCTCACTGGCAACCGCGCGCCGTATCACCCACCGGCGTACGCGGCATCATGATGTTGACTCAAGACACGGCGGCCTATCTTGATATCGAAAATCGTATGGACCCGGAAAGCAGCATTGAAGGCGGCGCACGTTACTTCGCACGCCAGAATGAACGTCTGCCGGATACTGTCCGCGAACCCGATCGTACGTGGATGGCGATGGCCTCCTACAACGTCGGCTTTAACCACGTCAAAGACGCGCGCCAGATCGTCGAATGGCAAGGCGGCGACCCCGACGCCTGGGTAGACATCAGCAAGGCTCTGCCCTTACTGGCCCGCAAGAAATGGTATTCACGGCTCGAGTATGGCTACGCTCGCGGCTGGGAGCCTGTGTTGTACGTCAATAATATTCGCCGCTACTACAACATCATCCGCTGGCTGACGGAAGCCGAAGAGAGCGATATCGCCACAGGTGACAACGAAGCATCGTTTGAAGTCGCGAGCACCGAAATCGCGGAGTCAGCGACCATTCCTGTAGAAACTCCGAAGTAACGATCCGCCGTCTCAACCCGTAAGGCCAACTAAGACTACTAACTCTTCAGAAGCGGAATAGCCGGGGCAGCGTAATCAACGTCGCGCATTGAAGAACGCTTGCAGCAAACCCGCGCACTCTTCCGCCATCAGCCCACCCGTCACTTCAACCCTGTGATTCAGGCGGCGCTCACTGCCGAGGTCAAGAACCGAACCTGCGGCACCCGCTTTATCGTCGTAAGCACCAAACAAGAGACGCGGCATACGGGCGTGTAGGATGGCGCCCATACACATGACGCACGGCTCCAACGTGACGACGAGTTCGCAATCCGTTAACCGATAGTTGCCTACATGCTTAGCCGCATTCCGCAGCGCGATGATTTCTGCATGTGCCGTCGGGTCATGATCTGCGACAGGCCGGTTATGGCCGCGGCCGATAATTTCACCGCGCCGAACCACCACTGCTCCAACGGGAATTTCGCCAGTCGACGCCGCCAGTTCGGCCTGCTGCAAGGCCTCGCCCATCCACGCAAGCTCTTTGTCTTGCCAACGGCTCATTACTCCCACTCAATCGTGGCAGGCGGCTTCCCGGAAATGTCGTAGGTAACGCGCGAAATACCATCAACTTCGTTGATAATGCGCAGGCTGACGAGCTCGAGGAACTCGTAGGGAAGTCGTGCCCAGCGGGCTGTCATGAAGTCCACTGTTTCAACAGCACGTAATGCGACGACATAGTCATAACGACGGCCGTCACCCATCACGCCGACCGAACGTACCGGCAGAAACACAGCGAACGCCTGGCTGGTCTTGTCATACAAATCGTGTCGGCGCAGCTCTTCAATAAAAATATCGTCAGCGAGTTGCAGAATATCGACGTACTCGCGCTTGACTTCACCCAGTATTCGCACACCAAGGCCCGGCCCCGGAAAGGGATGTCGGTAGACCATCACAGGCGGCAAGCCGAGCTCTATGCCGATTTTGCGCACTTCGTCTTTGAACAACTCGCGCAATGGCTCGACCAGTTGCATACGCATATGTTCGGGCAGGCCACCGACGTTGTGGTGCGACTTGATGACATGTGCCTTGCCCGTTGACGCACCGGCTGATTCGATTACGTCGGGGTAAATCGTACCCTGCGCAAGCCAATCGGTGTCCGTCAGGCGGGTTGCTTCTTCATCAAATATATCAATGAACAAGCCGCCGATGATCTTGCGTTTCTGTTCTGGATCGTCAATGCCTTTGAGCGCATCGAAGTACCTGTCTGCGGCGTTTACGCGGATAACGTTCACGCCGAGATGTTTCGCGAACGTTTCCATGACCTGATCGCCTTCGCGATGTCGCAGCAAGCCATGGTCTACGAATACGCACGTGAGCTGGTCGCCGATCGCTTCATGCAACAGCGCTGCAACGACTGACGAATCAACGCCGCCGGACAGTCCCAGCAAAACTTTGCCGTCCCCGACTTGCTCGCGTACGCGGGCGATAGCATCTGCGACAATGTTGTCGGGTGTCCAGTCGCCGCTGCAGCCGCATATCTCGCGCACAAAGCGTTCGAGTATCTGTTTGCCCTGCAATGTGTGCGTGACTTCCGGGTGGAACTGCACGCCGTAGTAGTGGCGTTCGGGATCTTCCATCGCGGCGAGCGGCGAGTTCTTGCTCGTGCCGGTCGCAATGAAACCATCCGGTAACGACTCAACTCGATCGCCGTGGCTCATCCAGACTTTCAGCACTGGCTGGGCATCTTCGCTGGCATCACTCAGACCCTGGAGGAGTTCGGATGCACGTGGCGTGATTTCGGCATAGCCAAATTCCCGATGCGCGGAGGCTTCCACCTTGCCGCCCAGCGCCTTCACCATTGCCTGCATGCCGTAGCAAATGCCGAGTACCGGCACACCCAGCGCGAACACGCTGTCTGCGACGCGCGGTGGGTCATCAAGATTCACGGATTCGGGGCTGCCGGAGAGAATGACACCGCTGGGCGCGAAGCGAGTAATCATCGCCTCATCAACATCCCAGGGATAAATCTCGGAGTACACGCCGCACTCACGAACCCGGCGGGCAATCAGCTGCGTGTACTGACTGCCGAAATCGAGAATCAGTACGCGGTGCGCGTGGATATCATGTTTGGCGGCCGTCTCAGCGGGGACAGAATTCATTGGTGCTCAGGTGTTGGTGCGGTAGTTGGGTGCTTCTTTGGTTATGGCAACGTCGTGCACGTGACTCTCGCGCATGCCGGCGCCTGTTATGCGCACGAAGTTTGGACGTGTGCGCATTTGTTGCATTGTATGGCTGCCGGTGTAGCCCATCGCGGCGCGCAGGCCGCCCATAAGCTGATGCACGATCGCAATCATGCTGCCCTTGTACGCCACCCGGCCCTCGATGCCCTCTGGAACCAGTTTTTCGAGCTCTTCGGTCGCGTCCTGGAAGTAGCGATCCTTGGAGCCGTGCGCCTGGCTCATCGCACCGACCGAGCCCATGCCGCGATAGGATTTGTAAGAGCGGCCCTGGTACAGCTCTACTTCGCCCGGCGACTCTTCAGTGCCGGCAAACAAGCTGCCGATCATGATCGAATACGCACCGGCGACAATCGCCTTGGCAATATCTCCGGAATAGCGAATGCCACCATCGGAGATTAACGGCACACCGCTTTTCTTCAGCGCAGCTGCCACTTCCGCAACAGCCGAAACCTGCGGCACACCAACGCCAGCGACCACTCGCGTCGTGCAGATCGAACCCGGTCCGATGCCTACTTTGACTGCGTCGGCACCCGCATCAACAAGCGCAAGCGCCGCATCGCCGGTAACAATGTTGCCAGCGATCAGTTGCAGGTCCGGATACGCCTTCTTGATACGGCTGACGCGTTCGATAACGCCTTTTGAATGGCCGTGCGATGTATCGACGACGATGACATCCACGCCGGCTTTCACCAAACCGGCAACGCGTTCATCGGTTTCTGCGCCAGTTCCAACCGCGGCGCCAACTCGCAATGCACCGTGGCCGTCTTTGCAAGCGCGCGGGAAGTCCGATGCTTTCTGGAAATCTTTTGCGGTGATCATGCCGCGCAATTCGAAGTTGTCGTTAACCACCAGCACTTTTTCAATCCGGTGCCGATGCAGCAGTAACATCACTTCGTCCGAGCCTGCATCTTCGCCAACGGTGACCAGTTTTTCTTTTGGTGTCATGACGGTCGACACCGGTGCATCAAGTTGCGTTTCGAATCGCAAATCGCGGTGAGTCACAATACCGAGCGTTTCTTTTTTCGCGACGACCGGAACACCGGATATGCCAAGTGACCGGGTCAGCTCGATGACTTCTCGGATGGTCATGTCGGGCGGTACGGTAATCGGGTCACGGACTATGCCGCTTTCGAATTTCTTGACCTGCAAAACCTGGTGCGCCTGCTCGGCCGGCGTCATGTTCTTGTGAATGATGCCGAGGCCACCTTCCTGTGCCAGCGCAATGGCCAGCCGGGACTCGGTCACCGTATCCATGGCGGCGGATAACAACGGTATGTTGAGGCTCATTTCGCGGGTTAACCGCGTGGTCATGTCAACTTCGCGGGGCAGCACATCCGAGTAGGCCGGCTGCAGGAGGACATCGTCAAACGTCAGGGCTTCACTGGCTATGCGCATAAATTTCCGGGGCAATGGATGAGGGTAAACGGACAATTCTACGCGGCGCAGAATTGACGGTAAACGCCAATCTCGGATTAATTTCCTGTGCCGCCGCCCGCCGCTGCCCTGTCCGCTCGTTCTATACTCCACCGATGAACGATTTATTGACCCCCACCGCCGAGCCCGCGGCCATTACCGTCTCGGAGCTCAATCGCCAGGCCAAATCCTTGCTCGAACGTGGATTAGCGCGAATCTGGGTAGAAGGCGAGCTGTCGAATCTCGCCCGGCCCGCCTCAGGGCACCTGTATTTCACGCTGAAGGATTCCACGGCCCAGATCCGCTGCGCGTTCTTCCGCCAGCGCCAGCGCGGACCCACGATCAGTTTCCGTGACGGCGACCAGATACTCGCTCATGGCCGTGTCTCCCTGTACGAGGCCCGGGGTGACTACCAGTTGATTGTCGAGCGCCTGGAGGCCGCTGGCGAGGGCGAGCTCCGCCGTCGTTTCGAGCTTTTGAAAAAAAGGCTGGCCGCAGAGGGCCTGTTTGACGACTCGCTGAAACGGCCATTACCCAGCCTGCCGCGCCGAATTGGCATCATCACCTCGCCCTCCGGCGCCGCCGTACGCGACGTGATAAGCGTGTTGAAACGGCGCTTTCCGGCCGTTCCGGTGATCATCTATCCGGCCGCTGTACAGGGCGATGGCGCACCGTTCGAATTGATTGCGGCGTTGCAGCTGGCCGAACAGCGTGCCGAATGCGATGTCCTGATCATCGGCCGCGGCGGCGGTTCGCTCGAAGATCTGTGGGCGTTCAACAGCGAGGAACTGGCGCGTGTCATTCGTGCCTGCCCGATTCCGGTAATCAGCGCGGTCGGCCATGAAGTTGATTTTACGATCGCCGATTTCGTTGCGGACGTGCGCGCACCGACGCCATCCGGCGCTGCAGAGTTGGCGGTGCCAGACCAGGCAGAATGGCTGCGCGGCCTGCAAAGCATGACTTTGCGTCTTAGTCAGCACATTCGCCGCCAGTTTGAGGACCGCGGTCAGACCCTGGACTGGCTTGCGCGGCGCCTCTCGCAAAGCAGCCCTAAAGCAACCGTTGGCCGCCAGACCGAGCGCCTGCGCAATGCGGGTACGCGACTGACCCTCGCCATGCGCCACGATCTCAATCGGCATGAACGGCGTGCCGAGCGTTTGCACGCGCGGCTCCAGCAGCGCTCACCTGCCCTACGGGTTGAAAAGGCAAACTGGCAGCTCCGGACGCTGCGTGAACGCCTCACCCGGGCCGGACACGAACAAGTTCAACAGCTGCAACAACGGCTTGCGGCGAGTGCCAGGGCATTAAATTCAGTCAGTCCGCTGGCAACCCTCGAACGCGGCTACTCAATCGTCAGCGACGCGGAGTCAGGTGTCGCACTGCAACGTGCCGATGAGGTCGCGGTGGGCACGTCTGTACGTGCACGCTTGGCCGTTGGCAGTCTGCTGGCGACCGTCACGGGCAGTGAGCCCGCGAAAAAGGTCAGGAAACCGTGATGCGTCGGCACCGAATCCTTGCCGATACGCGCCCTGACCTGGTGATTGTGCGCCCGCCGGCACATACGCTGCTGCGCAGGGTCTGGAACAGCGCGTCGGTCCTTGTGTATTGCCTGGCGCTGTTACCCCTGCTGCCGCTGGTCGCCAACGCCGTACCAGCAAGCGCGCCGCATCCGGGTGGCGTTGCCGTACTGGATGTCGGCAGCGCAACCACTGCGGGTCGTATTACCTTTAATGGCAAACGCGTTATGAGCGTCGTCGAGAACGGCCGGCGCTTTGCCATTGTTGGCATTCCGCTGGACCAGGCGGCAGGTACTGCCGCAGTGATGTTGGCAGGCGGAGAATCTGTGGCATTCGACGTAGTGCCGCACGCCTATCGCGAGCAACACCTGACAGTCGCGCCCGGCTATGTGAACCCGAGTACAGATTCTCAGGAACGTATTGCACGCGAGCAAAAACAGATTGCGCGCGCCATCGAGCAGTTCAGCGACGATGGTCCCGACGGCTTGCGACTGGCTGCACCCATTCCGGGCGCTCGCAGCGACAGCTTTGGTTCACGCCGCTTTTTCAACAAGCAACCGCGCTCGCCGCATCGCGGCATGGACATTTCCGGTGGCACCGGCACGACGATTCACGCGCCCCTGGCCGGTACGGTAGTGCTGGCGGGAGACTTCTATTTCACCGGCAATGCGGTTTTTCTGGATCACGGTCAGGGTTTGATTACGCTGTACGCACATCTCGATAGGATCGCGGTCAGCGAAGGTGATCGGGTACGCCAGGGCACAGTGATCGGTGAGGTTGGTGCGACAGGCCGGGTAACCGGACCGCACCTGCACTTCGCAACCTATCTGAACGGTACTGCGGTCGACCCGGGGACGCTGCTCGAAGCCCGCGACTGAATGCCGCTAGTGCGTCCGGCATGCATTCGAAAAAAGCCGCCTTTCCGAATGCAGTGTAAGGCCGGCGGAAATGCGTTTGTTTTCAATGGATGCAAATCGCACTTGGCGCTGCAGAAAAAGCCGTGGATGGTTTTCCCGGAAGAGGGCTAGTTGTCGTAACCGAGCGGCCGTACCGAACGGACGAAACTACCGTCCTCCTGGCCGTCAAATACGCTGCACGTCTTCATCTCGCCGCCGTATATATGCAGCGAAATAGCGGTAGTTTCATTACAGGCATTGCTGATGCTGTGATACTCGTACGGTGGAATCAGGCAGCCGGCGCTGCCCACGCCAGCTTCGTAGGAATTCCGCGGCTCAAAGCGGAAGTGGCCGTTTTCCTTCGACACCAACTCGTATTGCTGCACATCGATGCTGCCGCCCCAGACGCCTTCGACACACCACATGCCTGAGTGATCGTGGATCGGCGTTTTCTGGCCCGGACCCCAGGTCATGACGACGATGGAATAGTTCTTTTCCTCATCTTTGTGCAGCAGACGGCGCGCGTAATGGCCGTCAACCGGTGCTGTAAATTCTGGCGGCAAGTCTATCTGCGAGGAGCGAATCAGCTTGCACAGGTCGGCCTTGATAGCCTCGACGGTGTCCGTGACGCTTTTTTCAGCGACAGCAGCATCCACCAGTCGGATGAGTTCGGCGGTGCCTGGGGTAGTCATTCGTGTAGCTCCTGCAAATACAATGGCGCGCATGATAACGCGGAAGCGAGGCTGCCGAAACTCCAGTCTTTGTTCAGTCGCAGGAATCGAAGTAGCGGCAAACCACGGGTCTGAAAGCATCCATTTCGACCAGGAAGGAATCGTGGCCCTTGATGCAGTCCAGCGCCTCAAAGTGCACTATGGGCACCACTTTTTTGAGCCCGTCCGCCAGATCACGCTGCTGCTGCAGCGGAAACAGGATGTCCGACGTGACTCCGATGACCATGGCTCGCTTTAGCCGCAGGCGGGCATAACCGGCTGTGAGGGAACCGCCGTGTTCGGCCAGATCGAAGAGGTCTGATGCGCGTGACAAATACAGGTAGCAATTCGGATCGAACTGGCCGGTAAACTTGTTGGCCTGCGCCTCGAGGTAGGACTCGACCGCAAAATCACCATGAAAATGACTGTCCGGGTCGCCCTCGCCCGCGATACGCTCACGACCGAAACGTTGCTCCCATTCGGCGGCAGAACGATACGTGATCATGCCCAGTTTGCGCGCCAGGCGCTGTCCGGCGAGGGGCGGATCGGCAGGATCATATGCGCCGTTCTGCCATTTCGGATCCTTGACGATCATTTCGCGTTGCAAGGAACGCACCGCGATTGAAAACGGTAAAGCCCGCGCTGCCGCCGATATCGAAACCAGGCCATCACTGATATCGGGGTGACTAACACAGAACGCCAGTGCGCTCATGCCGCCCATTGAGCAACCGATTACCGTGTGCAAATGTTCCAGCTCGAGATGGCGTACGACTTCGAAGCCGCCTTCGGCTACGTCTTCAAGGGTCAGTGCGGGAAAGGCCAGGCGATACGCTTCACCGGTATCCGGATTGATCGACGCCGGTCCCGTTGAACCGAAACAACTGCCCAGGGAATTCACACAAATAATGAAAAAGCGATCGGAGTCGAGTGGCAAGCCGGAGCCAATCATGTCTTCCCACCAACCACTGGCGCGATTTTCCGGCGACGACGATGCATGCGCGGAAGGTGACAGCCCGGTGAACAACAAAATTGCGTTGTCTCGCGCCGCATTCAACTCGCCCCAGGTTTCGTAGGCGATGCTGGGCTCGTTCAGGCTGCCGCCGCGATGCATGCGAAACTGGCCGCTCAATTTGACGATCTTGCTGCTCATCCCAATCTGATGCCCTGCCAACCGGCGACCCAGTCGCGGTGATTACTTTTTAACGTGCTTCATCATGCGTTTCTTACGATGCTGCTGACGCGGCGTCAACTTGTTGCGGCGTCCTGCAAACGGGTTGTCACTGGTCTTGAATGACATGCGAACCGGCGTGCCTTTGAGTTTGAACACCTTGCGGAAAAAATTGATCAGGTAGCGACGGTAGGCATCTGGAAGCTTTTCAGTCTGGTTACCATGCACAACGATAACGGGCGGATTTCGTCCGCCCTGGTGCGCGTAGCGCAAACGAATGCGGCGCCCGCGCACCATCGGCGGTGGGTGCGCTGTCGTGGCTTCGTTCAACGCCGTGTTCAGGTCCACCGTGGACAGGTCGCGTGTCGCCGCGCGATAGGCGCGTTCCGCTGCGGGCAACAGATCACCAACACCAGTACCGTGCAGCGCCGATATGGTCAGACGTTCGGCGAAATCAAGAAACGGCAAACGCCGTTCCA
>JBBKWB010000153.1:0-5923 GCA_037968755.1 Woeseia sp. | reverse complement strand
TGGATCCGCCGGTCGCTTTGTCTAACACTAAATTACACGATTGCACGCCGCCATATTTCTGAAAAAGTGCTTTTAGCTCTTCTTCGGTAGTACTGCGAGCAAGATTACGAATTATCAATTTCATCAGTTAATAAACCATTTAGTGTCAAGTGACGGGCGCAGCGCATTGCTTCAAGATTGCTCTGCACACTTATTCTCTTCAAGGTATTTTGGGTGTCGAATAAGTTTCGTCGCGCGCCGAATGGACTTGTCGATTTTGGCTTTAGGCACACCTGCGCCCTTACGCAGTGCAACCAGAGCGGCAATGCGCTCATATGCCTTGATTGGAAGCACAGTAGTTCCAGCAGAAGTACGCATCCAGTGATCACCCACATAGATCGTACTATTGCCCGATTTCCCGATGAGTCTGAACTCGAACAACGGAACCTTCGAAAGTTCAATCGCACCCGCAGTATCGCTTTCATTTTCTGCCAAAAGCTCGCGCAACTCGTAGAAAGAGCAGCCTCTCTCGTAGTGAATTCCTTCATCGGCCGTAATTGCGACGATTCGTATAGCATCGCGAATTTGGTAGGTTTCGCTCGCGACTAGTCGCGGACTCAATGCGAATATAATCACCGCTAAGATTAGTGACTTTAAACTAGTGGCCATATCGCTTCCTCCGGTCTCCATCTTGCCCACGCATTCCAACATCCGTTTTGGGTCAGGAACAGGCATTGCCGGCGCCCTGTCACTTTGCTGTTTGCGGAAGTATAGCGGACATGGGTAACCGACTAACTATCTTCTGCTACCGAACGCTTGGCATCAGCGGCGAATTGTATGCGCCAGGGCGACAATTTATTGGGCTGCATGCCGTGTTAGCTTCAATACCGAGCGGGCATATCTTTCTTATTCTTGGTCCAGGAGCGGTGCCGGTGTTTCCTGCAGATGCAACCACTCGATACCGCCGCCGGCGCCGACAACCCGGGAATTTCTAAGTTCGCGGGCGCACAGACTGCAGAAGTATAGAAGCTGAAAGTCCGACACTTGCTCACGAACAAAGAAAACCGAATGATGTGGCTGCTGTGGCTTGGCCTGGTTCTGTGCGTGCTGGTGGTTACTGCTGTCGGCCTCTCTGCCTATGGTGCCCGCCGTTGGGCAGGCGCCACGCAGATGCTGGAGAGAAATCTCGAAGCGGGCCGTATCGACGGCAAGCGGGACGGGCTGTCACCACCGACACGCTACGACGCGCGCGAACTCGATGGCTTGCCAGCGCCTGTGCAGCGCTACTTCCGCGCCGTGCTCACGGACGGCCAGCCCATCATTACCGCCGTCACGATCGACATCGCAGGCACCTTCAACATGGCTCCCACTGGCGAGCAGTGGAAGCCGTTCACATCGCGACAGCGGGTCGTCACCCGTCGCCCGGGCTTTCTCTGGGACGCCAGGATTTCGATGCTGCCGGGTTTGACGGTGCGCGTTGTCGACAGCTACATCGTCGGCAACGGCCTGCTACATGCGACGATAGAGGGCTTGTTCACGGTGGCCGACATCCGTGGTGGCGGCGACATTGCCCGCGACGAATTCATGCGTTACTTCGCTGAAGTGGCCTGGTACCCGACCGCGCTCCTGCCCAGCCAAGGTGCGAGATGGGAGGCGGTCGATAACCATTCGGCAAATGCCACCATCGTGGATGGCGCCCTCACGCTGACCCTGCTGTTCAGGTTCAACGAAGCCGGCCTGATCGGCTCGTTCCGTGCCGAGGCGAGGGGCGGCATGGTGGGGAAAGTCATGGTCATGGCCCCCTGGGAAGGCAACTGGTCGAACTACCAGACGCGCGACGGAGTGCAGGTACCATTTACTGGCGAGGTGGCATGGATGCGGCCCGAAGGGCGCAGGCCGTACTTCGTCGGCACAGTCACCTCGCTGACGTTCGAGTTCTCGCCGTGACACTCTGCACGGATAGTGGCAACGACAACATGGCCCTGGCTACTTTGACGGATAGCGGAGTCACCGTCTCTGCGGTCAGTATGGAACGGAAAAATTTTGGAATCGAACTACGCGTTCGCAGGTTGAATGAGTCCTTTCGCAGCAATGCCGCCGAACGCATCGCCCAAGCGGATGTGCTTACGGCACGTCGCCAAGCTCTAACCTTAGGAATCCGAAGCGGCGCGCGCATGACCCCTGGAAGCCAATGACTGACCAAGCCCTCAACAAGAGTCATCCACTGGCGTTCTTTGGTCTCGTATTCGCATTGAGCGTTCCATTTTGGATCATCGCCGTCGGCTCATCCAAAAGCTTCCTTCCTGACAACATTCCTGTAACAGATATTGGGGCCACATTCTCGCCACTGATTGCGGCCTGCGTGCTCGTCTACATGGAGAATGGAAAGGTAGGTTTGAAGCGGTTTCTAGCTCGCATCCTTGACTACAAGAGAATCAAGGACAGGAGATGGTTGATCACTGCGATTCTCCTGCTGCCAGCCCTATACGTCGTCACATACGTGGCAATGAAGCTCGCTGCTCTTCCAGTTCCGCAGCACGTCAATATCTCACTGGCATTATTTGGCGCCATGGCGATGTTCACGGTTGCCGCAACATTGGAAGAATTTGGCTACTCAGCCTACGCCACCGATGCATTGCAAAAGTCGTTCTCGGCCATAAACACATCTCTCATTGTTGGCGTTCCTTGGGCCTTGTGGCATCTTCCGTCAATGATCAATATGGGGCAAACCTCGCAACTCATAGCTTGGGGGCTCCTGGCGACCGTTGCCTTCCGTGTCATAACCGTGTGGATTTATAACAACTCGAATTTCTCTCTTTTTGCTGTGGTCATAGCGCACGCAGTTGGCGCCACAGCCCGGACCGCCTTTCCTGGCGGTCGTCAGGGCTACGAGCTCGGAGGTGGTTCAATTAGCTACTCCATCATCATCCTAGCAGCCATCACTGTTACGGCTCTTTGGGGTCAGCGCACCCTGAGAAACTTTCTCGGTTCCCGTTCATTGGACACCAATGCCTAACCCCTCGCTCAGGACGAAACATAGTTGGCCCGCCTTCCCGTGGACGTTCTTCCTGGCCGTGTTTGCAGCGTCTGTTCCGCTGTGGATTCTTGGCGGGCGAGCGTCTAACCCATCTTTACAGCGGACCGCCCCCGGCGGCCGCTGATTGCGAACGTAAGCCGTCTCGGAAGACTATGCGCATTCCATTCACTATCGAACAGTTTTTTCGCGTCTTCGCTGAGTACAACAGTGCCCTTTGGCCAGCTCAGGTGTTTTTGATCGCCTTGGCCCTGGGCGCCATTACTCTTATATTCGTTCCGAACCGCTGGTCCGGTGTCGGGGTTTCAGCCATCCTCGCATTTTTATGGGCATGGCTCGCGCTGGCTTATCACCTTGCCTTCTTCACCGCGATCAATCCACTCGCTTATGCGTTCTCAGGCATATCAATTGCCGGAGCGCTCATTTTCATATGGCATGGTGTGATCCATCGGAGGCTTCAGTTTAAGTGGGCCTCCGGCACTCGGTCCGTGATTGGTGCAGTTCTCATTTTATTCGCACTCATCGCTTACCCCGCATGGTCCCATTATGTCGGCCATCGTTACCCAGCCTTTCCGACATTCGGGCTGCCGTGCCCAACCACAATATTCACCATTGGTGTGCTCGCCTTCCTTGTTGCACCGTACCCTCGTAGTCCATTCGTCGTCCCGGTTCTGTGGTGTTTTGTAGGTGCCCAAGCCGCCGTTCTCTTTGGGGTGCTTCAGGACCTTGGGCTCGTTGTAGCCGGACTCGTTGGCATTGCGCTGCTGGTACGCTCAAGTGTCGCCAGTGTGCGGGCCGGCACGCCGCCTTGAAGCAGACGGCTAACCATTCCATTCAAGCCGAAGCCGCTTTCCGGCGCGGATTAATTCAGGCGCTAGGCCGCAGCGAAAAGATCGAAGATTCTGAGAGTCCGCAACACTGTACGGAGAGCTCTACGGCTGCTGTCGCGAAAAACGGTCGCCGATATAGCAAAAGCTTCGGCAAACTGTGCGTCTGCTACCGACCAGAAGCAGACCTGCTGCTTTAGTAATATGACTCAATTCGGGCTGTGCGCATTGATTCCAATCGGGCTAGTACATACAGGAAAGGAAACTCGATCAGCATGAACTCTATCAATTGGATACCGAAGGATTTATACAATGGTCGATGCCAACTCAGATTCAAGACAATCGTTTCGCCATTCGGAAACAGTGCAAGATCAGCTTAGGCTGATGCTGGAGCATGCAGTTCTTGCCCCTTCTGGCCATAACACACAACCCTGGCTTTTTCGGCTGGGCGCGGACCATCTTGACCTCATCGCCGATCGCACGCGTGGCCTTCCAGTTGTTGACCCTTTCGATCGGGAGCTGACGATTTCCTGTGGCGCCGCACTTGATCATTTAGTCACGGCCGGGCGTCACTATGGCAATAAGGTCACGGTCGAGGTTAGCCCTGATTCAAATGATGCTGATCTGCTGGCTCGTTGCCGAATTGTCGACGCAGTGACACCAGATGCTGATGACCATGCACGCTTCGAATCTATATCTCATCGCCGCACCACTCGCACCACGTTTGAACCCAGGAAACTACCGGGAGATGTTAGTGAACGGTGTATTAAGCTTGCTGAACAATTGGGTGTCGAACTCACGCTCATCACGGATTCTGCCAAGCGCAGTGAAATCGCAGACCTTGTAGCTGAAGGTGATCGTATTCAATTTGCAGACCCTCGCTTTCGCAGAGAGCTCGCTTCATGGGTTCATTCTCGCCGCGGATCGGGCCACGATGGCATGTCGGGCACCGGCTTCGGCATGCCGGATATCTTGTCGCCCGTCGGGGCGCTCGTGATTCGAACATTTGACCTTGGAAATGGCGTTGCCGCGAGTGACAAAGCGAAAATCGCTGAAGGGTCACCAACGTTGGCAATTTTTTCCACCCCTTCCGATAACCTGGCCCATTGGCTGGCAACTGGGCAGGCTCTGTCAAATGTGCTTTTGACGCTTACCGCTGCCGGAGCTACGGCCTCCTTTTTAAATCCTCCTGTAGAACTCCAAGAATTGAGACCACGTCTGAAAGAGTTGGTGCAGTGCAAAGGTACACCGCAACTATTGATGCGCTTTGGGTATGGATCACCTGCTGCGCCAACCGTTCGGCGTGAGGTTGATGACGTGCTAATTTCCTGAGAGGTCAATTCTGGGTCAATAGCGGTAATTCATAATTCGAACACTTGAACGACTGCTCTTGAGCGTAAAGCGAACTTTCAGAATCTTGAAACTTGGCGCTGCGGCCTAACGACTAAGCTCACCCGCACTTGACGCAGGCCGCCTGGAGCGACAGCGCAAGGTGGGCTGGGTCAAGTGACGGGTGCAGCGCATTGTTAGGCTGCTTTGACCACCGCTGCACGGATACTTTCTGGAAGATTCGCATCGACGAAACACTCTGCTGGATAAAGGTAATCATCTCCAGACTCATCAATGACCCTGAGCTGGCCATGCTTCGCGGCATCAGCATCATCAACAGACTCGTAGATTTTCCGTCTCTCAAGGGATGCCGGATAATCTGCGTTATCGATACAAATTACGAATTTGGATTGACTCATAATGGAGCACCTAATCAAGGAAGTACTTGATTTTAAATTCCTTTCGCCCAATGCCGGTTGCCTCGTACCAGTGTATCTCAGCCCGCCGGATCGAACCATCCGTAAAGCGGACATCGGCTATTCCTTTACGCTTCCGCCACTTGCCTTTTCCATAAGCACGTTGAAGGCGCTTCAGTTCGCGGATTGCATTGCCAGAAGCGAATGTCTCAAGGCTCTCAATCTTGCCGACAATCTCAAATTTCACGACTCACCTGAGAAGCTGCCTAACGACTAAGCTCACCCGCACTTGACGCAGGCCGCCTGGAGCGACAGCGCAAGGTGGGCTGGGTCAAGTG
>JBBKWB010000152.1:0-3078 GCA_037968755.1 Woeseia sp. | reverse complement strand
GTGCAGCGTTGTCGTCACGGTGCCTACGCACACCTGGTGTTATCACAACGAGCCGGCTTCGCTGCTCCGCCGTTGCTGCGACTAGTGGACCTCGCGCGCTACCCCGCCGACGACGGCTTGTCGGATCCACTGTTGCGCGCCATGGCCAAGCACATGCGGGAGGGCGGCCAGACGCTGATCTTCCTGAATCGCCGTGGCTTCGCACCGACCCTGATCTGTTCCACCTGCGGCAAGATTGCGGAGTGCAATCGCTGCGACGCGCGCATGACCGTGCACGCAGCCAGCAACTCGCTGGCCTGTCATCATTGCGGCGCGAGTCGTCCGCTGGATACCCGCTGCGGCGACTGCGGTAACCCCTGCCGACCACTGGGGCAGGGCACCGAGCGGATCGAGAGCGTACTCAGTGCACGCTTCGGCGAAGATGCCGTAACCCGTATCGACAGCGACACCACCCGGCTGAAAGGCACCATGGACATAGCCCTCGCACAAGCGCAGAGCGGCGAGGCCAAAATCCTGGTCGGTACCCAGATGCTCTCGAAAGGTCACCACTTCCCGAACCTGACCCTGGTTGGAGTGATCAATGCAGACCAGGGCCTGTTCAGTACGGACTTTCGCGGCGGCGAGCGTCTCGCGCAAAGCCTGACCCAGGTAGCCGGCCGCGCAGGTCGCGAACGCCGCCAGGGCGAGGTGATAATTCAAACTGCGTTCGCAGCGCACCCGTTCTGGAACCGGCTGCTAACGGGCGGCTACTCCGACGTGGCGGAATATTCCCTCGCCGAGCGTGAAGCGGCGGCCTGGCCGCCGTTTTCACGCCTTGCCCTGATCCGGGCAAACGCGGTGAATCGTGAGCACGCACATCAGTTCCTGGACGCGGCCCGCAAGAAAGCAGAAAAAATCGGCCTGGACAACGTGCGCCTGCTCGGCCCGGTCAGCGCGCCGATGGAACGCCGCGCCGGACGCTACCGCGCCCAACTGCTACTGCAAAGCGGCAGCCGCCAGGCCCTGCATGACCTGCTAACCCGCCTGGTCAGCGAACTCGAAAACATGCCAACCGCCCGTCGTGTCCGCTGGTCCATGGACGTCGACCCAATCGAGCTATTTTGAAAATCGCGCTAACAAGCGCGTGAGCTCACACGCGCTTGACGCAGAATGCGTGGAGCGGCGCCGCAATGAGTCTGGGTCAAGTGACGGGTGCAACGCATTGTTTGGCCGCACCGTGCGATGAACCAAACGGCTGCTTTCGCGAAAAGCGGTCGCCCAGATAGCGAAATTCCAGCGTACTGA
The DNA here is from genome assembly GCA_037968755.1 of Woeseia sp. Classification (GTDB taxonomy): domain Bacteria; phylum Pseudomonadota; class Gammaproteobacteria; order Steroidobacterales; family Woeseiaceae; genus Woeseia. Next base: position 1,794 of record JBBKWB010000152.1, on the reverse strand, counting down.
TCGTCCCCTTTCGGCCGAGGCTGTGTGAAAACGCAAAATCGACGGCTTGAGATCGTTTCCAAGCTAGGCGAATTTTGAGTTGAGGTCAGTTGCTTACTACCAGGACGCCATCGGCTGGTGGGTCAGTCGGCGGCGTCTCATGTTGCGTTTGACAGCGACTTCCGGGGTGAGTCCGTTGTGGAGTTTTCACACAGCCTCGGCCAGAAGCAGCCTCTCGCAGATACAAAAAACCCGCCACTAGGACGGGTCTTTTCTAACTGTTGGAATGAATCAGACCTTCTTTCTACGCCTTGCTGCGGCCATTCCGAGAATGCCAATGCCTAAGAGAGCGAGGGTGCCGGGTTCCGGTACAGACGCCACAACAATATCAATCGCGTAAAGGCGATTAAAATTGGTTCCCGTTCTCACCTGGAAAGTGTAAGAACCAAGGCCCAAAGGATTTGCAACGCCGACGATATCGAGCAGATCCGAGCCAATATTCCCCGCACCAATCTCCGGTACTCCTGGGTAAGTTTTGCCGGGTGCGAAATCGAAGGAGCCGCCCGGTCCAACAAAGGCGGTGAGAATCAAATCGAGCACTTGGGTGCCAGCAGCTACGGTGAAACCAAATCCATCACTATCGAAATTTCCTGGCAACGTTCCAGTGACGGTATTAATACCCAGTACCAGCACACCCAAATCGACTGAGCCCAAAGGCGCTGCGGCGTCGCCACTAACGCCCTCGTCGTATATAAGGTCAGCATTCGCCGCAAACGGCGACATCAGGACGGCTAGTAAGGCCAGGTACGTGCTTTTAGTTCGTGTCATCGGACTATGCCTCAAATAGGTAAATCATCAATTCACCATAAATAATGCAATATCCGTACCGGAATTAAAAACCATTCTATTTCAGTGACTTAACAGCGCACGATATTGGTGCAGGTGCGATTGTGTAAAGCCCGCCGACAGTATTTGCCCTTTTTCGGGAGAAATTTAGGGGTCGAACCGTGAGGAATTGGGGTCGAACCGAGATTATTGAAGCTACTTCGTCCCGCCTGCCATAGCCTCGTCAAGCATGACCAGCAGCTCTTCGCGAGAAAATGAGTAGGCTTGCCAGTCGTTGAGCTCGGCCAATTCACGAATCGCGGAACCGATTGCCCAACGGGCTTCGTCCTCATTGGGTACGGTCATGTAACGGCGCTTGGGCTCATCACTGAACATTGCGTGCATCGCCGCATCGGCAACCGCCTCAGGCTCCTTGTAAATGCTTCGATCGGCAGGCCACTCCATGAACTCTTTCAAATCCGCCGCGTAAGGTGAATTTTCATCAATGTAGCCCTTGTCCTGCATTCGCTGCCAGGCGGCTGCGACGATTTTTGAGTCGTAGTTGCCTGGCTCGATAATGCTCACACCAACGCCAAATCGCTGCATCTCGATTGCCAGTGAATCCGTAAACGCTTCCACTGCGTGTTTGCTCATGCTGTATTGGCTGAAGAATCGCCCGGAGCCGATGCCCGAGATCGATCCTATTGTCGAGATTCGTCCTTTTGATTCGATAATCAACGGCGCAAAGGCCTGGGTAACCCTGTAAACACCAAATACGTTGACATCGAAGAGCCACATTGTTTCTTCTATGCTCACGTCGGTGACCGGGCCGCCGATGAACACACCGGCATTGTTAATGAGCCCCCATAGCCCGTGGCCGGCATCGCGAACATGTTTCACTGCGGCGTCAATGTCTTCCTGGACAGTAACGTCAAGTCGAATTGCCTCGATGTTTTCTATCTTGTTCAGGCGTTCCATGTCTCGCTCTTT
>JBBKWB010000151.1:0-7544 GCA_037968755.1 Woeseia sp. | reverse complement strand
CAGCCAGCTGTATTGCTCTGAACCCGGGTTCCAGGCCGGCGCGACACCACCCGCGCTGGCATCGCGCAGATACCAGTTAGTGTCGTTGGCACTGCGGTGCGGCACGCCGTCGTTGCTGTCGATCACGATCAAGGTCACCGGTCCGTAGTTCAGCGAGTAGTAGGCGCCGCGGTCGCGCTCATTGGCGGCGACGTTGTCGGGCAAGGAAAAATAGGTCCGGTACTTGCTGATCGCCCGTGCGCTACCGTCATTGCCGTAATCACCGAGCGCGGCTGGTCCTCCGAAGTAGTCGTGATTCCCTCGCGCGGGCAGTATCGGTGTGCCGGCAGCGATCTGCGCGTTGAGTTTCCAGAACTCATCCCAGTCTCGCTGTTCACCGCCTGACTGGACGAGATCGCCCGCTATTGCGATAAAATCAGGACGCGAATCGGCTATCACTCGCAGGTTCTCACGATAACCGGTGTCCTGATCGACTAGGTAGAGCCGGTCATCGGGACCGTCATCATCACCACCCCATGTAGTGGCTTTGCCTTTTGATTCCGGTTCGGTTTCGCTGTCCGCGTAGACTACGAAACGCAGCTCCTGGTCGCCCGCAGCAGGAAGGCGAAATTCGCCGCTGGCACGTTGCCCGTTCTGCACTACGTCGTAGCGGTACGTTGAGCCCGGATCAAGATCGCGCAATTGAATTTCATGGCGGTACGGTGCGCTGGGCAAACTACCATCGTCCAGATCATCGAGTTCCAATGGATGATAGTTTAGAGCGCAATCAACTACTGGTGATGAACCGGAAGTAGAAAGTGGTTCGGCCATTTCGTTCGCGCGCAATATCAACTGGCCCGGCGATGCAACGTCACTGAACCAGATCACGGTCATCGAGTCCGGTGTTGGATTCTGCACGTAGGGCGTTACCCGAAAGCCGGCGAAGCGGGCTTGTGCCGCAGTGTCTACCGCTTGCTTGTAGTCTGCGACGCGCCGCATCCAGCCAGGTAGCCAGCGCTTTTCACCGCGTTCGGGCGGTGCCACACTTACCCGGTCGCGTAAACGTTGCGCGGCAGCATCACTAAAGCGATCGACGAGTACGAGTGCTGTATCGTTGGGCGATTGTGCTGCGGCGACATCGGCCAGCACCTGCAACAGACCCCAACCCTGGTCGTTGTATCGTTCGCGCGGATTCGTACCGACGCCTTTGAAGTTGTAGTAGTCGATGACGGCGAACAAGCCCTCCGGAGTACTCAGTAACTGCTGCAGCAACGTGCCGAGGCGCGACTTGTCCGCTGCTGGCAATTCCAATGCGTTCCAGCGCTCGCGAAACCGGGCAATGATGTACTCGGCTTGTTGCGGTGCCGTGGCGGCGAGCCAGTGGCGCAGCACAAGCATTTGCTCGCTATCCTGCGCTGCCGTGAAATCCGTTTGCGATGACCATGGTGCCGCTAACGGCGACAGGTCACGCAGCCAGTCAGGCACCGCGGCGCACTCGTTCTGGTGCTCGCTGAGGTAACGAAATAGTCCAGGAAACGACTCGTCAAACGGCGCGTCCACACCCGCTGGATACCAGATGAAGTGACCAATGCCCAGCGAGGGAAAATCCTCCCCAGTTCCCCAATGGGTCAGAAACCGAGCCTGGCCGCGCGCTTCGTTACGATAGATACCGCTTGCGATCCAGCGTACTGCTGCAGCATCAAGCTCCGGCATAGCCAGCTCACCGGGAACGCTTGTCGGTCTGGCTGCTTCCTGTGTGCAAGCACTGCAAAGCAGCACCGCGATGCCAAGAATGGCAAGTCGCGGGAGAATTGCTACATGGCGATTCCGCTTATACAAGGCTATTTATTCCTGCCAGTGTAATTTGCCGTTGGCATACAGTATCGTCCAACAGGCAATTGTAGAGATTATATTATTGTTGATAAGCAATACTGTTCGCGTACAACAATCAGGCAGGACGACGAAAACGCAGGACGCTGTTCAACAAGCTACTCAATCTTCAGCAGGCATTTGCATGCCAGCAACGGTGCCAATGGCAATGTTACAGACTCAGTCCCAATACCTGTGCGCACGCGCAAGTTACGGCGTGTTGCTTGGCGCAATGATGCTATCGGCTTGCGCGAATAACTCGATGGTTCGCGCAGACTCTGAAAACTTCAACAGCCGGGTGTCCATCGTGGTACTGCACCACACTACGGCCAATTTCGAAGATTCGTTGCGAATTTTGACCAAGCGTTCAGGGCGACCAGTCAGTTCACACTATCTCGTACCGGAACCCGGTGACCCGACCTATAAAGAGAAAAAACTCCGGGTCTATCAACTGGTGCCTGAAACCGGGCGCGCCTGGCATGCCGGCAGCAGCTATTGGGGCGGGCGAATCTCTCTCAACGACCAGTCCATCGGCATTGAAATCGTCAACCAGACCACCTGCGTAGACGGGGAAGAAATTGGGGACAGTGACTCATTTTCTGAAAAATCCACTGAAAAACCGGTAACTGTCCCCGGTTTTGCTGGGGACGGTGACTCGAATTCTGAAGATTCAACCGACAAACCGGTAACTGTCCCCGGTTTTTTGGAGCCGGCTCGGATTTGTTTTTATCCGGATTTTCCGGAAACGCAGATGGCGCTGGTGATCGAGCTGCTGGATGACATTCTGGAGCGGTATCCGGGCATTTCGCCGACCAACATTGTCGGCCATTCTGACATCGCGCCTGACCGCAAGATTGATCCGGGCCCGCGATTCCCGTGGCAGCGTTTATATCGTCTCGGCTACGGGGCCTGGTTCGATGACGATACTGTAGTGCGTTACTGGGACCGTTTTCGGCGGGCGCCGCTGCCGCTTGCCAACGTGCAACGCGCGCTGGCTGCATACGGTTACGACATCAAGACCACTGGCGGGATGGATGCACACACGCACAATGTCCTGCGCGCATTCCAGATGCATTTCCGGCCCATGCAAGTTAGCGGCGAAGCCAATCCCGAGACGACCGCTATCCTGTTTGCACTGATCGAAAAGTATTACCCGTCTGAACTGGAGTCACTGCTGCTCGTGGAGCCTGAGGCAATCGAATTGGGCGCCGATAACGAGATCTAATTGCGGCGGCAGGATGGCTACACCGCGAAGTTCGCGATGCAACGAGCGCTCGCTGTGACGCTTTGTCTCTTCGTCAAAGTGCTGCATTGCCAGTTAGTCGTTATGTACTATCGCCGCAGCACTGCGGAAAAGCAGCGCAGGCGCGCGGGTAACCTGAACTTTCGGCAGCGAACCTATACGCGTGTCACGGCGTCGGATGTGCGACGGTAATTCTCTGGTCTGACGCGACCGCATTGACAGTCGTTAGCGTGCCATCCGGCCAGCGCACGATGACGTCCGCCGTGCTGTCACTGCCAAGCCCGAAATGCAGCGTTGCCGGTGACTGCGACAAGTAGTTGGAACCCATGACGACTTCGCGTGATTGCGTGTGACTGCTGGTCTGCACCGAAACCTTCGCGCCAATTCCTCGGCGGTTGTTCGTTTGACCTTCGAGGTCGATCTTCAACCAATTGTTGGCACTCGCAACCTGGTTGCGATACACAGTCGGCGAGTCGCGATTGTTCGCAATCAGAATATCGACGCGCCCGTCATTATCGTAATCGGCACATATGATGCCGCGGCCCTGTGCAACGTGATTAATGCCAAGCGCGTTCGCCTGCTCAGAGAACGTGCCGTCACCGTTCGCCATGAAGAGTCGCGACGGATCCTTGAAAAAGGTGTACAGCGGATGGGTCAGGTCATTGTCGCGAGCGGTGAGTGTTGTCATGCCGTTGGTGTGAAAGATATCCGGGTGGCCGTCGTTGTTGAAGTCTGCGAAACAACTTCCCCAGCCCCAATCTCCGTCACGCACGCCAGCGGCATCGGTTATGTCGGTGAAATTTCCGCTGCCGTCGTTGCGGTACAATCGATTGCCGCTCGTGCCACCAGCGTATTCCTTGTCTCGTCCTGAAAACCAGATACTGCTGACGAACCAGTCGAAGTCGCCGTCATGGTCGATGTCGATGACGCCGGCGCCCATACCGTTCTCGTCCGAGATTGCGGCCGTAGTCGCGTCGACGAATGCAGTGCCTGCGTCGTTAATGAGTACCTGGCTGGATTCAAAATCGCCTGCGAGCAGAATATCCGGGTAGCCGTCGCCATTGATGTCCGAGAACGTCGGCGTGAATCCATGCTCCGCAAGAAAGTCGTCGAATGGCGGTGGACGAAAGGTCGGGATGATTTCAACAATTGAACTGCGGTCCGTAAACCAGCCGTTGCCATCGTTTTCCCAAAGGACCCCTACTAGCGGGCCGTTCTCGTCCCACACGGCACCCCAGTGCGCCATGAACAAGTCGAGGTCGCCATCCAGATCGTAATCGGCAGCAGCAATAGAAAAGGTGGATTTGCCGACGTAAATATTGGTAGCGGCGGTGTTCTCGGCAAACTGTCCCGTGCCATCATTGAAAAAGACTTCAACCGTGTTGATACCGTACTGGATAGAAAGGAAGTCATCCCAACCGTCGGCGTTAAGGTCAAAGAAATAGCCAGCCGCATCGACAGAGCTCGGCTGGATGCCCGCGTTGTCGGTCACGGGCTGAAAGATAGTGCCATCGTAGGAGAACAAACGACCTTTCTGGTCAACACCGTGTGCTACGTAGAGTTCCGGAAATCCATCGTGGTCTATGTCGCTCATGGCGAGCCCGCCGCCCATAACCTGAACCTCGGTGGCCGGCTCGAGCACATCAATGGCGTAGCAAAGACCCAACGCCTCCGTCGTCTGGACAAAGCTTGCGTTACCCGTGCTGATGACCGGCGTAGCACAGAGACTGTTGACTACCGGCGGCGGCGGCGGCGGCGTAATGCCACCGGTGCTGCCCCCGCCACCACCGCCACAGGCAGTCAGTAGCAAGGCCAGGCAGCCCGGCATTACGGTATTCGTATACTTCACTTGGATCTGTCCCCTGGTCGCCGCCTGCCCGGTAAAAATGCTACCGCTCACAGGCATCGGACGTTTTATGCGAGTTGCAAGTGTAACGGAAACTGCCTGAAGCTGGCATACACGCCTTTAACCAAGCGTTATTGTTAAATATCAACCAAGTCAGGTCCGAGCAGGCCGTAGTCGAGCGCATGCCTGCGATCCCTATTGCGGCAGGTGCAGCTGAGCGCTTATTGAGGCTGGTTGGTCCAACGTCTCGCCAGGCGCTGGCGTGAACGGCGGCCACAAATTTGTCTGGCCAACGAAAATCAGGCCTCATTTTGTATATTGCTCGATAAACTCTTGTGCTGCGCCAAATATTCGCTCGCGGCGCTCGCCGTCCAGGCGGTCCAGTGCGCTGGGCATCAACGCCAGTCGCGGATTATCGGAAAAGAAGGCGCGGTGCTTGTCGATGAAGCGCCAATACAGCCCGTCAACCGTGTCGCACCAGCTGCCTTTTGAGTAATCACTCATCTTGAGCAAATAGTTGGAACCGCAAATATAGGGCTTGGTCGCAAAGATACCGCCATCACTGAACAACCCCATGCCGTAAACATTCGGGCCCATCACCCATTCGGACGAGTCGAGAAACATCTCCATGAACCAGCGGTGCGCGGATGGGGGCCGAATCTCACAAAGCGTCATCAGATTCGCAAGGACCATCAGCCGTGGAATATGGTGGCTCCAACCCAGCTTTTGAACCGAACGAATTGTATCGTCGAGCGGCGGAATTCCCGTACTCCCGTCATACCACGCGTCGGTCAGCTCCCGGTCATGAGACCAGAAATTTGCCTTGTCCTGAGTTTCACTGTGCAATCGATAGATGCCGCGAATGAATTCACGCCAGCCGATTACCTGACGAACGAATCCTTCGATGCTCTGAATTGGCGCCTCACCTGCCAGCGATTCAACTTTCCGCACGACTTCCGCCGGAGTCAGCAGCCCCATATTCAGGTAGGGGCTCAATAGGCTGTGAAACACAGTATCGGAACGGGAGGTGAGAGCGTCTTCGTAAGGACCGAACTGTTCAAGCCGTGCTGCAACGAAGTCGTCAAGCCAGCCCAGCGCTTGTTGTCGCGTCGTTGGCCAGCGAAAATCGGCAGCGGTTCCAGGGTGCCCGACAAACTCCGTTGATACGAGTTCGATAACGTCGACTGTGTGTCCGGTTGGTTCAATCCAGTTGACGGCAGGTGGTATGACGTCCTTCGGTAGTCGCTTGCGGTTATCGGCATCGAAGCTCCAGCTGCCTCCTTTAGGTTCATCGTTCTTGTCCAGAAGAACTCCGAGACGTCGGCGCTGCCACTTGTAGAATTCAGCCATCCGCAAGTTTGACTTATCTTCGGCATAGCCTGCGAACTCATCACGCGAGCACGTAAACATTGGCGAGGCCAGCTCCTCGCGGCTTAGGTCATGGTCGTCAGCGATAGCAATCAACCGTATTTCCAGGTCTTTATCTTCCACCTCAAAATGCTGAAACCCGCCGCCGCCCATTTCCCTGATGGTCGCTGCAAGTTTCACCTCATAAGGACGAGTGTCGTCGACATCCAGCTCGTGATAGTGAACTTCATACCCGGCGTCGCGCAGCTCATCAGCGTAGGCACGCATAGCAGACAGGAAGAGCACGATCTTCTGCTGGTGGTGCTTCTCATAAGTGCACAGCCCAACGTCTTCTGCCATGAACACGACAGTGGAGTCGGCCGGCGGCAAGCAGTTTATCGGGAACAACTGGTTGCCGAGAATAACAAGCACAGGCGATGTCATAGTCGCCCGCACGCAGGACGCTGAAATGAGATGTTTCTGCTTTGCATTATGGCCATTACCTTACCAGTCATTCGCAGTCGCCGATGTCGACGTTACCACTTGTTACGAACTCGCGGCTGTGAATACCAAGCGGCACGCAAGCGCACATGCACGCTGCAACTCTCGATAAGAGTAGAAATCCGTCAGCCACAGAGCGCCAGTGCGATAAACGATACAATTAGCAACAATTCCGCTGCCTGCGGCGTGCCATACTTTGTTGGTAATTCTGTCCTGGACAAAACTATGCGCGTAGCACTATTCGGCGGCACCGGTTTCGTCGGCTCTTACATCGTCGATGCACTACGAAGCGCTATCCATGATATTCGCCTGTTGGTAAGAGCGGGAAGCGAAGCAAAAGTCCGTCATGGCGAAGCGTGCACCATGATCAGTGGCGAGCTATCCGAACAATCGGCAGTCGACGCCACCCTGGAAAACTGCGATGCCGTAATTTACTGCGTTGGTATTCTGCGTGAGAACCCGGCGAAGGGAATTACCTTTGAGGCGCTGCAGTACGAAGGCGTGGTCAATGTTGTTCGTGCCGCCAAGCAAGCCGGTGTACGGCATTTCCTGTTGATGAGTGCCAATGGCGTGCACGCGAGCGACATACCCTACAAGGACACGAAGTTTCGCGCGGAGCAGCATGTGAGCGCCAGTGGTATGGACTTCACCATTTTTCGTCCGTCCGTCATTTTTGGTGACCCTCGCGGGCTGACAGAGTTCGCTACCCAGCTTACCAACGATATGATTCGAACCCCGTTCCCGGCTATTGATTTTCGT
>JBBKWB010000150.1:0-4170 GCA_037968755.1 Woeseia sp. | reverse complement strand
AGGTTAGGGGACAGACCACGGTTTTCGATAACCGGCAATTGGAGGTTAGGAGGTTAGGGGACAGACCACGGTTTTCGATAACCGGCAATTGCGGGGACTGACTACAGTTCTTGATCATCGAAAACCGTGGTCTGTCCCCGGATTTCCGGATTTCGAAAACCGTGGTCTGTCCCCGGATTTCTCCGGATATCTCGAAAACCGTGGTCTGTCCCCAATTTACAATTGACTGGAGAGCCAGCGTTCCATGCGGATTTCCAGTACTTCCAGGGGTAATGCGCCGCCTCCTAACAGGGTGTCGTGGAAGGCACGTATATCGAAGCGATCGCCCAGCATTTGCTCGGCGCGGGTGCGCAGCTCCAGCATCTTGAGTTGGCCGATCTTGTATGCCAGGGCCTGGCCTGGCCAGGCAATGTAACGATCGATCTCATTGATGATGTCGAGCTCGGTCTTGGCCGCGTTGTCTTTGAAAAAGTCGATTGCTTGCTGGCGACTCCAGCCCTTGTAATGCATGCCGGTGTCCACCACCAGGCGTACGGCGCGCCACATTTCGTAAGTCAGTGCGCCGAAACGGGAGTAGGGATCCTTGTACAGGCCGAGATCGTAGCCGAGGCTTTCGCTGTACAGCCCCCAGCCTTCCGTGAATGCCGTGAAGCCGGAGTAGCGACGAAACGCCGGCATGTCGCCGAGTTCCATCTGCAGCGCAATTTGCAAATGATGGCCGGGCACCGCCTCGTGAACGCTAAGGACTTCCATTTCGTACTTGGGCCGAACCTCGGGCATGTACAAATTCACATAGTAATAACCGGCTCGGCTGCCGTCGGCGGCAGGGCGGTTGTAGTAGGCGGTGGTCGTATCCGGTGCGATGTTGTCGGGGATCGGTCGCAGGCCGTAGGGCATGCGCGGCAGCCGGCCAAACAACTTGACGAGTTCCGGGTCGATGCGTTTGCTGACAGCAAGATAGCCGTCGAAGAGTTCCTCAGGTGTGTCGTAATAAAACTGTGGGTCCGTTCGCAGGAACTGCAGAAACTCAGCGAAGCTGCCGTCGAATTCCAGATCGTCAATGATCAGCTGCATTTCCGCGCGCAGGCGTTTGACTTCATCAAGACCCAGACGATGCACTTCGTCCGGCGTCATGTTGGTGGTCGTGAACCTGCGCGTGCGGAACTCGTAGTAGGCATTGCCATTAGGGAGCTCCGACGCACCGATGGTGTCGCGGGCTGCGGGCAAATAGCGGTTTGTGAAATAACGGCTGAGTTCGCGGTATGCCGGCACTACCGACTGACTGATGATCTCGCGTGCACGGCGCCGCAATCGCTCTTGCTCAGCCTGCGGAATAGCAGCGGGCAACTCGCGGAATGCACCGAAATACGGACTTTGCTCGGGATCTTCGTTCAGCTGTCTGTCGAGCTGTGCCGGAATCCGCTGCATCAATACCTTCGCCGGCATGTAGCCTGTGCGGCGCCCTTCTTCCATCAGCTGCATAGTCTGTCCAACATAAGCCGGGATTTTCTGCATGCGTGCCAGCCAGTCGTCGTAGTCGGCGGCAGATTCCAGGCGCAGGCCTTCAGCGGTCGATTCCAGCGATTGCACACCACCGAGCTGGTCTATCGGCATCAGGTAGTCACGATACTGGTACGCATCGAGGTCGTTTTGCAGCTCGCGCAGGAAAAGATCGTAATTCAATTGGTCTGCGTCGCTGAGTGCGGCAGGGTCGATTGCTCGCAAGCGGCTCTGGAATGCCTGCTGCTGGCTGCGACGGCGGTCATAAGCGTCGAGACTGTTATCGGCCCACTGGTCGTTCCAACGTCGATCGCCGAGGCGCGACGCAAAAACCGGGTTCTCAGCGAGCTGCCACTGCCAGGCATCATCCAGCAGTTGTTCAAAGTCGCTGCTGGCGTCCGCCAGGGCGCTGCCAGTCAGCAACAGCGTGAGGAGTGGTATACAGCGAATGAACGGCATGAGGGTCCTCCAATGGCGTAAGTCGTTGCATTGTTGCTGGCTGCACTCCGGCTGGCAACCGGGGGGCCAGTTGGCTATGATGCGGCCACTAATCTATAGGGCACGTGGAAGAGACTCCGCTTGATGCGGAGCGCCGAAGGCGCAACTAGCTCGGAAACGCTCAGGCAAAGGGACTGCGTGCTCTGATTAGCTCTGGAGAGCGGCCGGAAAGCGGCCCACCGAAGGGGTACGTGGGTCATGCCCGCAAGATCTCTCAGGTCAGCGGACAGAGGGGCCATCGATATGCGCCGGTGCGGCAGCAGGTCGGTGGCCTTTTTTTGTTTCATCAGGGCTGACCTACAGCGGTCACGAGGAAGTACAGCATGGGGCTGAAAACGCCACTTTTTAAGCAGCACGTTGATCTCGGCGGCAAGCTCATAGATTTCGGCGGCTGGGACATGCCGTTGCATTACGGTTCGCAGATTGAAGAGCATCATGCGGTGCGCACTGCGGCGGGCGTATTCGACGTCTCCCACATGACTATTGTCGACATCAGCGGCCCCGGCGCCAGGAATTTCCTGCGCAAGCTGTTGGCAAATGACGTGGCCAAGCTGACCGTTTCGGGAAAAGCCCTGTACAGCTGCATGCTGAACGACGAGGGTGGGGTGGTCGACGATCTCATCACCTACTATCTGGATGACGAGCATTACCGGATGGTCGTCAATGCGGCTACCCGAGATCAGGACCTCGCGTGGATCAATAGTCAAACGGATGGTTTCGAAGTCAATATCACAGAGCAACCGGACCTCGCCATGGTGGCGGTGCAGGGCCCGCTTGCCCGGGAACGTGCTGCCGGACTGCTGGATGCCACGATCCGCGAACAGGCGCTGGCGCTGAAACCCTTTCATGCGCTGGACGCCGGCGATCTGTTTATCGCCCGCACCGGATATACCGGCGAGGATGGCTGGGAAATCGTGTTGCCGCCCGAGCGCGCTGCGACATTCTGGAATGATCTCGTTGCTGCCGGGGTTCAGCCTTGTGGACTTGGAGCGCGTGATACGTTGCGGCTTGAGGCCGGCATGAACCTGTACGGCACCGACATGGACCTCACGACGTCGCCGCTGGTCGCGGGCCTCGGCTGGACCATTGCATGGGAACCTGCTGATCGTTCGTTTACCGGGCGTGAAGTACTCGAGCAGCAGCGTGCCAGCGGGCCCGCGCCGCGATTCTGCGGCCTGCTACTGGAAGACCGTGGCGTGCTGCGCAATCATCTGCGTGTAGTGGTCGATGGGCTGGGCGATGGTGAAATTACCAGCGGCGGCTTTTCACCGACCCTGGGGCGCTCGATTGCGATGGCACGCCTTCCGGCGGGTGACTATGATCATGCGCAAGTCGAAGTGCGCGGCAAACTGCTGGCGGTGCGTGTTGTAAAGCCGCCTTTCGTCCGCAACGGTAAAGCGTGCATCAATGTTTAAACATGCCATTGCTCGCGTTGCATGAATCACAACAGTTTTACTTATAGAGGGTTAATAAAATGAGCGAACTGCCCGGCGATCTGCGTTTTACCGCAGAACACGAATGGCTGCGTCAGGAAGAGGACGGCAGCATTACTATCGGCATCACGGATCACGCGCAGGCGGCACTTGGCGACCTCGTGTACGTTGAGTTACCGGAAGTTGGTCAGGACCTTGCTAGTGGCAGCGAGATGGCCGTCGTTGAGTCCGTTAAAGCAGCGTCCGATGTTTACGCGCCAGTGTCTGGCAGCGTCATCGCAGTCAATGAATTGCTGGCAGATGATCCGGAGAAGATCAACGCTGATCCGTATGGCGATGGCTGGATCGTGAGAGTGCAGCCTGGCGATGACAGCATCGATACCATGAGCCCGGACGAGTACCAGGAATTTCTCGACAAACTCGAAGACTAAATACTGAGCACTGACTCGCTGCCGAGAATTTCTTGCCGAGTTACTGGAGCACGCCACCGATATGCCTTTTATTCCGCACACCCCTGACGAAGTGCAGCAGATGCTGCAAACGATTGGCGCAAGCCGGATCGAAGATCTGTTCGATGAAATTCCGGCAGACCTGCTGATCGACGAATTGCACGGCGTGCCTGATGCCCTGTCCGAAATGGAGATCACGCGCCTGATGCGTGGGCGTGCGGCGCGTGATGGCTCGCCGTTGTGTTTCATCGGCGCCGGTGCCTACGAGCATCACATTCCTAGCGTAGTCT
>JBBKWB010000149.1:0-19889 GCA_037968755.1 Woeseia sp. | reverse complement strand
ACCCAGAAATATTTTGACGTCGCCCGCATTGACGGGGTGATAACCGTACTGTCCAGTATGTCGGCCTGGGCTATACCGTCTTCGGGTACGATTTCCTGCCGCCAGACATCAAACTGTTTCGCGTAATAGGCGACCAGCGCACCCGCTGCGGCAAGCAGCAGGATGACGGACGCAATACTCCACATCAGAATCTCGGTGGTCGGCTTGTTTCCAACCAGCGGTTCATGCGGCCAATTGCTGGTGTAGGTGATATCCATACCGGGCCGATGGGTAGTCGCGCCCCAGGCAGTCCAGAAGTAAAAAGCTGTCAGTTGTTTCGCTTCTGAGTTCGTAAGCAGACCGTGAACGGGGAACGCATAGTCGCGACGTAACGCCAGCGACTCGGCATCGCTGCCCTGATAAAGCCTGACATAGTGATCTTCAACTTTTCTGATAGCACGAGCGCGCATGTCGCTAACGGTGATCGTGCCCGTTTCAGGATCGTAGCTATTCGTACGCATCTCTTTTTGCAGTGCGGCTCTATGCAATGCCTCATCATCCGCCTGGGAAAGACCCGCGTAGGAAGTTTGCAGTTTCAGAGCAAGCAGTGTTTCGGCTTCGCGATGGAGCCAGTCCGCACTCCAGTCGGGCGCAACATAGCTGCCATGCCCCCAGATTGAGCCTTGCTCCATTCCACCTATGGATTGCCAGACATTCTGTCCGGTTTCGATGTCGTCGCGGGTGTACAGAACTTCGCCCGAAGCTGATTTCACGGCTTCCGGTATGGGCGGCGCCTTCTGATAAATTTCCGCTCCAAGAAAGAGCAGAATACTGAACATGACAACCATTCCGACGGTCAGGATTATCCATAGCCGCTTGATGCTGAACGTCTGTTTATAGGTTTCCATGATCTCGCTTTTGTATACGTCAGATTTGCCGATGGCGTTGCGAACATCGCCGGAGATTGAGCGCGCGCTATGCGGCGATGGCCATTTCTGATTTCTTCTTTATTGTGGTCGCAGCGGCTTGGTCAGATTCGCTGTAAGGTCCGGGCGTCGATCGTCAAATTGCAGATGACGACACACTACCTCTTTGGCATGTTCTCAAGGTCATTCTAGGTGGCGAACAGGACGCCTGAAAATTGTGGGAAATACCTATCCACCGCACCAGTAAACGATTAGCGGGTCAGGGGCACCTAAGAGTCAGGCAACCCTAGGGGAAATCCATGCTTCGCGTCCGTCTGGTATCGCTCATTACCCTCATTCTGGCCGCAACCGGCTCGGTTCATGGTGACGAAACCTCGACGGATTTCGCGATTGTGGGAATCAATGTCATTCCGATGGATGAAGAACGAGTTCTTCAAGGCCAGACGGTAGTCGTGATGGACGGGACCATTCAGTCTATAAGCGATGCGGCGTCGACGACCCTACCCGCCGATCTCCGACAGATAGACGGCAATGACCGCTACCTGATGCCCGGCCTGGTCGACTTGCACATTCATCTTGCGGGCCAAGACGAGCTGATCAACTACCTCGCCTGGGGCGTTACGACCGTGATGCACCTGGGCGCGTCGGAATCCATTGGCCGGAATATGCTTGATTACCGTGAACGGGTCAGGGATGGCTCGCTGCTGGGCCCGAACATCTATACGACCAACCGCATACTCGATGGCGACCCGCCGATAGCAAGCGGTGCAGTTAGTCTCGATAGCGCCGAGGCGGCGAGAAAGGCAGTGCGGGATCTCAAGGAGAATGGCTACGATTTCGTGAAGATCTACAACAATGTTTCCCTTCCCGTTTTCGAGGCCATAGTCGACGAAGCGCAGCGCCAGGCACTCGCAGTAATTGGTCATATTCCCCGCGGTTTCGACACCCTTGCTGCCATGCGTGGCGGTCAGAATGCTGTCGTTCACACCGAGGAGTTTTTCTTCGCGTACTTCGATGGGCCACGCAGCACGGTGAATATGGTCCAGCAGTACGAACCGGACCTGAGCAAGCTCCCTGAGTTGATCGACGCCCTGGTCGAACACAAGGTCGCAGTCATGCCGGATCTGAGCTTCACCTTCACTAACTTGCTCATGTGGGACGATCTTGAGCTCGTGTGGAACGACCCGGAGTTCCCGTATCTTCACCCGGACATCGCGTCAATGTGGGAAGTCAGCAACATAAACCGGCGCGCTGAGATTGAAAACCACGTACGGCGCGATCAGTGGAAGTACAACCTCATGCAAAAGCTGACGCGGGACTTTCAGGCGGCCGGAATATTGCAGGTGGTCGGCACCGATGCTTCGCTACCCGGACTATTCCCGGGAGGAGCAGTGCACCGGGAACTTACGGAGCTGGTCAAAGCCGGCATCTCCAACTTTGAGACCCTCGCTATTGGCAGCAGGAATGCGGGTGAGTTTATTCGCCGCTATATAGACAAGGATGTCCGCCTGGGACTCATTGCACCGGGTTACCGTGCCGATTTCATACTGCTCGACAGCAATCCGCTTGAGGATGTCCGCAATGCCCGGCGGCTCAGCGCGGTAGTGGTAAACGGACGGTTCACGGATAAGTCGGAGCTGGATGGACGCAGAGCCACGCTGCGCACCCGCTTCGATTCCTTACACAGCGTAAACGATGCCGTGGACAGTGCACTGGCATCCGACAATGCCAAGAGCTCGATTAAGGCACTCGCCAGGGCAAACAGCGACAATGCGGAGGCACTGGAAACGATTGAGAGTCGCATCAATGCAGCCGGCTATGCTGCTGCCTATGCCGATGATCTCGATCGCTCCGAGCTGTTGCTCGAACTAAACACGCAACTTTTCGGCGCGTCGGCAAACACGTGGGACAGCCTCGCTGAAATTGTGCTCTATCGTGGAGACAGTGATCGCGCGCTTCAGCTTTATCGCAAGGCGCTGGCGATTGATCCGACGCTTTCCAGTGCCAGGGAAAGCATTGAAAACATTCTTGGTAGCGAGACTGAGTAATAGCCAGGTATGTCTCCAGCGATCCGGACCTGGCCCTCTATCGTTGGGTGACCTTATAATCTTCGATTCGGAAAAATGCCTGGGCCAACCGTGACCTTCGCCCTGTGCGCATCGCTGTCACCAGCGCTGAGACTTCATTAACCGAAATTTATCAGTCTTTGCTGCCGTATAATGCGGTCTTTCTGAGCCGTGGAGCGACGATGTTCCAGAACCCCGAAATAGCGCTGGCTGAACTGCCCAATGCCGACGACGTCGAGTGGGAGCCGCTACACCCGCACTATGCGCGGGTCATCCGTGTGTCATCGGCGATTTTCTTCACGATTGTTTTGATCGCCATAACCACGTTGAGCTTTGTACTGAACCTCCCTCTTGGACCGGTTGTGGCTCTTTATTCGCTTTTTGCAATCGCCGTTTCCATCGCGATGATCTGGCCGGGCATATCGGTTCAACGCCGCGGATACGTACTGCGTGACAAGGACATCCTCTTTCGCAAGGGCGTAATATGGCGCTCTGTTACGGCTATACCCTTCAATCGAATCCAGCACGTTGAAACCAGCAGCACGCCGCTTGAAAGAAAATTTGGCCTGGCAACGTTGCAGCTATTTACGGCAGGCGGCTCGAGCGGCGATCTAAAGATTGGTGGGCTTGGCAAAGACATCGCCGAACGCTTGCGCATCTTTATTCTCAATAAAGCCGGCAGCGCAATTGAGCACGCCTGAACCCGGTACCTGGCGGCGCACGTCACCTTTCGCGATTCTGTTTTTCCTGGGCAGGACTCTGCGCCTTATCGCGAAGAACGCCTGGCAATCGTTGGCCCCGTTGTTTGCACTGCTGGTTGCCTACGAGGGCGTGTTGGTAAACAAGCTGATGCTCGGCGGCATCGCCTTTGCCGTATTCATTGCTACAGCGTCGCTGCTCAGTTACTGGTTTTTTCGCTTTCAAATAGGCGCTGACTCAATCCTGATTCGCCACGGCGTATTCAAGAAAAAGCAACTGGATATCAAGTTCGGGCGCATCCAGGGAATCAACACTACGCAGAACCCGATCTACCGAATGCTCGGTCTTGTAACCGTGAGCTTCGATACGGCGGGGTCCGCCGGCAACGAGGGTAACCTGCCGGCCGTAACGCGAGACTTTGCCGATTCCCTGCGGGAACGCATAGGCAAGCCACGAACAGCCAGGACAGCTGAAGAAGCGGACAACGAAGCTGAGGCTAACGCGCTGGTACAACTCAACTGGCGGGACATGGTTCGAATAGGTTTGGCCGATCGCCGCGCATTGATTGTGTTTGCGTTGATCGGGCCGTTAATGGAACGCATCGATGACGATATCGATCGCTACCTCGCTGAGTTTGTCCGGATTGCCGCCGCCAACGGCATTGAACTCGATGCTGTCGGCGGGGTTTCCATTGCCATAGTGGTTTTCTTCGCTGTAGTTTTCCTGTTCGTTGTTGTGTCCATTGCAGCGGCGTTTCTGCGTTACAACAATTTTCAGCTATTCCTCGATGGGCAAACGCTGCGATCGCACGCTGGCCTGTTCACGGCACACGAGCACTCGATGGAACTGGGAAAGATTCAGACGCTGCGCCTGGAACAGGGAATTGTGCAGCGACTGATGGGGCGTTATCAATTAACAGCTCGCCAGGCAATAAGCAGTGGCAAGAGAAAAAGCCAGAAAGCCTTCGTCGTGCCGGTAGTAACCGCTGCACTCGCCGATTCGCTACACCGGAAGCTGCTGGCTCCTGAAGGTGGCCGCTTGTCGCAGAATCCGACCAGTGCCGGATTCGTGCCGGTTTCAGCCTACTACATGCGCTCGACAATCTTGTTCGCTGGCTTGCTTCCGGCACTACTGGCAACCGTCGTACTCTTGAAACCATTGGGCGCCATTGCTCTGGTTTTCCTGCTATGGCTACCCATCATCGCGGCCGCATCGTACAGAAGCTGGCAACGTGCGGGTTACGTGCATGACGATCACGAAATCATCCGACGCTCCGGCTTGCTGGGCTACAGGACGGTAGGTTTACTGTTTCGCAAAGTGCAACGCGTAACAGTGACGCAATCTCGGTATCAACGCCGCAAAGGCCTGGCGACGCTGAGCATATTCATGGCATCAGGCAGCGTAAAAGTACCGTATATCGATCACGGCAAGGCGAAGCAACTTCGTGATTACATTCTTTACAAGGTCGAAACGAGCCAGAGGACCTGGCACTAGTTGCTGGATTTCGATGCTTGATAACTAGAATGAGAGATGCAACTCAGCGAAGGCCTGCTCGCGATTCTGGCCGGAGTTTTGTGGAATGCCACTGAAGTTGCGATAGCCTATTCGGGCCTGCACGAATTGAATTGGCCAGTATTCCCAAACGACGCTGAAACGATTCTGCTCATCCTCTGATACATCATCATCGGGGTCGTACCACTCAAACGTTGCCTTGAGGTTGTGGCCTTGCCGGTAACCGTAGTTGGCCTCGACCAGGGACACCCACGAATTGCGCCGCCGGGTCGGAGCTCCGTAATCGATGATGTAGTCAATTTCGGCGAGCCAGGCGACGGGTCCGGTGCGAATACCGGCAAACACGTTCTGCATTTGACGGTCGCCGATTCTGGCATCGTTAAGGTTTAGACTGCCGCCGACGCGCCATTTTGACGTGACATGAGCCATTCGCAGGCTGTACTGCTTGCCGGAATCGACCTCCGGACCGCCCGCAGTACCGCGTGTAATCGCGAGTTGTGCCGTCCACGCACCGGCTTCGTAGCCGACCTCCCAGCCGGTATCGGGCGTATTGAAATTGATGCCGCCAACCTGGCGAATGAACGCGTCGTCGTCCTGCAGGCGAATACCAAACGGCAGGAAAAACTCGCCGGCACGCAATGACCATCGGCCGCCCGGCAACGTTGCGCGCGCGTATTGCTCACGCACTACAGGGTCATCGGGTCTGAGGCGTGCGTCGAAGTAAAGAGTCAGGTACTTCGGCAAGGGTTTGATCTCGACGTAAGCGAGAACTTCGTCGAGCCCGCTATCGGAACTGGAGCCTTGGCCAGGCACATCCAGTTCCTGCCGGCTGGCCCTGAGGTCTGCGCCGACGGCCAGATATTTGCCGAGGTTTCCGGTCCATAGTGCTCCGAAGTCGACCTTGCGAGCGGCTAGCTCGGTTTGCGCGAACAGGTTGCCATAGGGTGTGCGCTTGCCTCCACCTGACGGTGACGTATGGCAGGTGCCACAGCTGAGTCCTTTTTGCACGGCCAGGTACGGTTCGGCCGATGCATCGGGGGCGACACAGGCCATGACAAGGGTGAATACAATCGACAAGCAAATCTTGATCCCGTTCAACGCAGCGCTCCGTTGTCGATCCATGTTCGAATTGCGTCGATCGTTGCCTGATCGAGCGCCGCGCCACCAAACGGCATGCGCTGCCCGACTGCTGCGGTGCCTTCCAGTTTTTGGACCAGGTAACTGTTGGCCACGTCGCCCGGCGCAACTCGCAATGTGCCCGGGCTTTGCACACTCTCCACGCTGACGAGGTTGTCGAAACTGTTGGCCTCGGAGGTCAGGTCCATTCCTTGCGGCAAGTTCGGGCCTGTCGGTCCGGAATGACATCCAGATACCGCGCAAGAGACCGCAAACACGTTGGCCTGGATAGACGCAAGCGAGGGCTGCCGGCCCTGGATTTCGAACTCGGCGATGAAGTCGCCTCCTTCGTTGCCGTCACCGCTCGGGAACATGCCGCCGTACTCACCGTCGAGAGCAAGACCGTCGACACTCAACAGCACATTGGGACCCGAGCCTTTGAGCATAACGCGATAGCGGTCGTCGATCGCCGCAACACCGTCGAGGCTCATCAACGCAAGCCGCGGATTTGCCGTCGAGAGACCGACTGACGTCGCTACCAGCAGCACGTCATTACCATTGTCAAACTGACCGTCGCCGCCGCTGCGCTCGATCGTGAACGTGAGTTCGTTGATCGTCGAGGCGTCAATTTCCTGATCGAACCCTGCCACGATTTCGGCCGGAAAGTTCGGACCCGACGAATCGGGTGCTGGCTGCAGCGAAACGACGGTCGGCGGGGTACCAACCGTCACCACATCGGGCAATGCGCCATCGAGTATCCACTGGCGTAGAAAATCGATGGTGGCCCGCGGTATTGGCGGGCCACCGAGCGGCATCTGCGCGCCACCAGCGGCTGTGCCCTCGAGTTTGCGAATCAGATAACTGCGGTCCGGTTCACCCGGCTCGACTCGCAGCAACGAACCGACCTGCCGGCTCGGCACACCAACAAGGTTCGTGAAACTGCTGCTCGCGTCGAGGCGCAGGCCCAGCGGCGCCGAGGCACCAGCGTGACACACGGTGCAAGACGCATCGAAGACGTTTACCTGTATCGATTCCAGTGTTGCGGCGAGCGGCACGTTGCCACTCTCGGATAGCGGGCGGCCGCTCACATTGAGTCCCTCGCCACTGCCCGGCGCACATCCAAGCAATCCCAGCCCGGCGGCCAGGAAAAGAACGATTCTTGCATTCATACCGCGTAAGTAGCCGCCCGGGCCGCTATGGTTCAAAAGCGTGATGTCTTTTTGAACCTTTTGCGGCCCCGCTGCGACCTATAATCAAGGGAATCACTTGTGCAGGCATATGAATGGGTAGACGACGGCCGCAAGCAGGTGCAGAAACCGGGTCTGGCGACCGGGAAAAGTTATTGCTCGTCGCGATTGGAAAGCAGGACCGGCGGGCGTTCGCAGAGCTCTATCGCCTTTACCAACCGCGCCTGTACGGTTTCCTGCGCCGCCTGATCGCGAGCATGTCGCTCGTGGAGGAGGTCATCGATGACGTCATGTTCGTCGTCTGGACTGACGCACGAAAGTTTCGAGGCCAGTCGGCAGTGTCGAGCTGGATTTTCGGCATTGCGTATCGCAAGGCGTTAACAGCAATACGCAAGGACGGCCGCTACCAGACCGGCATTGATCGCGCCACTGATACTGGCGACATAGCTGCTCGTGCGCCGCAGGATCTCGGGTTTATCCAGGCGGGTCTGGATCAACTCAGTGCTGATCATCGTCAGGTTGTTGAACTTACGTACTTCTGTGGGTTTTCGTACAAGGAAATTGCTGAGATTGCCGATTGTCCTGTCAACACGGTCAAGACACGCATGTTTCATGCGCGGCGCAGGCTGAAAGTGCTGTTGCCGCGACTGGCAGGCGAAGCTACGGAGAAAAACAGTGACTATGCATGACGAACTTTCACACGACGAAGCCATCGAGTTGTTGCCCTGGCTCGTCAACAACTCGCTCGATGCAGACGAGCGGGAGACAGTTGCCGCACATGCGTCGGCCTGTGTCACGTGCCGCCGCGAGCTCGCTGAACTCAAAGTGTTGCATTCTTCTGCTCAGGAAGCGGCGGCACACGGCGTCGCGCCGGAGCCCGATATGCGGCGTATCAATGCACGAATCGATGCCCAGATAGAGCGGGACAACAGAACAGCGCGACTGCTCGAAGCATTGCGTGATTTTTTTCAGAGCCCCTGGCGAGTTGCATTCGCAGTGCAGACAATTGTACTTTTTGCCGTCGCATTTCTCTGGCTTCAGCCGCAAACGGCAGAACCTGAATTTCGCACGCTAACAACCGTGCAGACCTTGCCAGACGGGCATTACCTGCGGGTAGTATTTGACCCAAACCTCGATTCGGTCGTGCTGACCGAACTTATCGACTCCGGCAATCTTGCTATTGCTGCCGGTCCGTCTGAGCGCGGGGTCTATACTCTGAGTTTTGCCGAGGCAGCCAGTGCGGAAGAGCGAGAGCGAATCGCCGCATTATTGCTGGAGGATACTCGAGTATTGTTCGCGCAGCAGGTTGTGGGTGGTGAGTGATGAACAGATTGCAACTGTCGTTGATAACCCTTTTAGCTCTGATAGCGGTCGGGCCGCCTGCAGCGGCAGAGGAGACGACGCCAGACAGGATCCTGATTACGATTGCTGACCCCGGCATGAGTAATGCTGCACGATCCGGGCCGACGCGGCCAGGTTACGGCCGGCGCTCGTCGCCATACCTTGTGTCGGTCAAGGTGCGCCGTGCGGCCGACCGGGTCGCGGCGGCTTTCGATCTGCAAGTGGTAGATGAGTGGCCGATCGTGCCATTGCAGGTACATTGCCTGGTCTACGAAGTGGCGCAAGGGACCGAACTCGATGCCTTGCTCGATCTCCTGCGCGCGCGGCCCGAGGTCGAATCTGCACAGCGGTTGAATCAGTTTAAAGTCAGCGGCACCGCACACGACGAACTCACCGACACCTACGCCAGCTTGCAACACAATCTCGACACACTCGAACTCGTAAAGGCGCACACTTGGTCACAAGGCGCTGGCTCCCGGATAACAATCATCGATACCGGCGCCGACGTTGCACATCCCGACCTCAAATCCCAGATTCGCGATTATCACGATTTCGTTGCCGACAGCCACGGCGAATTTTCGCACGACGCGCACGGCACCGCAGTCGCAGGGATTATCGGCGCAGCATCTGATAACGGATTTGGAATAACCGGCATTGCACCGGCAGCAGGTATAACCGTGTTGCGCGCTTGCTGGTACACACAACAACGTACGCTTGCAGTGTGCGATAGCTTCACGCTTGCGAAAGCGCTGACGCACGCGCTCGAGTCCAGGACAGACATTATTAATTTGAGCCTCGGAGGCCCCGCCGACGAGCTGCTGGCACGGCTCGTTAATATCGCCCAGGAGCGCGGCATCGTCGTAGTAGCCGCGGCGCCCCCACCACAACATCCGGGATTTCCAGCGAATGTTCCGGGTGTCATCGTCGTTGATTCCTGGCCTGCCGCAGATGCTTTGCAGGCGGGCTTGTCGGCGCCGGGTGAGGAAATTCTCGTTGCTGTCCCGGGTGGTGGTTTCGACTACGCATCAGGTACGTCCCTGTCGGCCGCCCACGTGTCCGGCATCGTCGCTTTACTGGTTGCGGAACGCCCGGCACTCGGTCGGGATGTTGTCATTCAGATACTCGTCGCGAGTCAGGACGGCGATGGTGGTTCGGTTAATGCCTGCCGTGCGCTGGCGCACCTTCTGGAACGTACTGGCTGCCGCGATGTGGCCACGGTCAGGAACCTGGACTGAATTCGATCAAAATGCGACTGACAACGTTACGACGAGTTGCGACTCCGCAGACAGTCCGCTGAGAATGCCGCGCGGTGTCTCGTTGTCGTACCAGCGTATGTCGGCAATGAACTGCGAGTATCGCGCCGACGCGCCAAGGTCCCAGTACAGGTAATTCGACGTACCTATGGCCTCTATGTCGTTGTAGCCGACACCGGCGCTGACAACCCAGGCATTTTTCAGCGGCCAATCACTACGCAGCTCCAGATGTCGGCCATTCGCACCCCAGCCATAAACGCTATTGCTAAAACCAAATTCAAGCGAATAGCGATCATGGAGCGTAGCCGTCAATAGCGCCTCCGTAAAATCGTAGTTGCGAGGGCCAGACTGACCCGGGTACGTATAACGTACAAGTGACAGCGATGCATCAAGAGGCGCATCGGGTGCGTAGTTATAGCCAACGTAAAAGTCGAACTCAGAGTCACGTCGTCCGCCCGGGTTCGCCATGTCGATCGTGCTCGCCCAGGCCCCTGCGAAGAACCCGGAATCGTGTGCGTAGTCGATATTGCCCTGGAGAGCAGGGTTGCCATCGGACAAATCCTGGCCTCGGTAAATGTACTGGCTCGCTAATGCCACGGTGCCTGACCACTCCGCGTCTGCCTTGCCGACAATCGGCACCGTCGCAAGTAAGACAGCCAAAATTAGCCGAAATAATTGTTTGCATTGTCTGGAAAGGAAGTACTGAAACTGCATATGCGCCGAGTTCTGTCAGTGTCGCCAAATCCTCACTTTACAAGATTTCCCGGCATCGATGCGCAGTGCTTTGAACCTTTACGCAATTCACGCGTACTCACGAGGAAACAGCCCTGATAACAAATAGCCTGCAGGTACAGTCTCATGACGAGCGTTTCCGGTTACTTCATTCGATTCACCATTTTCATGTCTGTTTTCGCCTTGGGCGCTTGTGGCGGATCGAGCGGAGGAAGTAGTACGCCGCGACCGCCGCCGCCCGACACAACGGCGCCGGTTGTATCGGCAGTTTCAGCGCCAGCCGGTTCGTCGCTGAACCGGACCGTGACGCTAACTGCAACTGCCAGCGATGCCGGCGGCGTCGCCGAGGTGCGTTTCCTTGTAGACGGTGTTTCGGTTGCGAGTGACACAACGGCTCCGTACAGCTTTGACTGGGATACGTCGACGGTTACGGATGGCGATTACGACCTCGTAGCAGAGGCTCAGGACGTCGCGGGCAATGTAGCGCAGTCAGCCGGAATCACGATAACGATCAACAATCTCGTGCAGTTCATCGTCGACTTGAGCGGGCAAGAAGAGAATCCGGCCGTCGCTTCAACAGGCACAGCGCAAGCTGATATTACCGTCAATCTTGTCAGCGGCGAAGTGACAGGCACACTGACCGTGGTCGGAATTGTACCCACGGCGGCGCACATCCATGGCGGATTTGCGGGCACGAATGGCGGTGTCGAAATCGGTCTGGACCAGGACCCGCTCGACCCGGGCATGTTTACGGTTCCCGCTGCTGCAACTCTCGATGCGGCGGGTATCGACCAACTGCTTGCCGGCGGAATGTATGTGAACGCGCACACCGCGGCGGCAGCCTCCGGTGAACTGCGCGGCCAGATCCTGCCTGTTGATTTTGTTTTGCGATTCGCCGAGCTCAGTGGCTCCGAGTCAGTGCCGGGAATCGATTCACTTGCAGGCGGCCGCGCGGCATTCACCCTCAACGAAGTTACCGGTGATCTTGTGGTTCAAGTTCGGGTAAACGGGCTCGACGCTGCGGTGAATGCGCACGTGCACGACGCCTATGCAGGTAACACTGGTGGTGTTCTCGTTAGCCTTACGCAGGATGTCGCGGATGCCGGTCGCTGGTTCGCTGAAGACGCATCGCTGAACGCGGCAGGCCTTACCGCGTTTGCGGCCGGGCGCCTGTACGTCAACGTGCACAGTCTCGCTTACCCTGCCGGCGAGATCCGAGGCCAGGTTCTGCCGGAGGGGATCGAACTGATTTTCGCCGAGTTAAATGGCGAGCAGGAGGTGCCGGCAATCGACACGCAGGCAAACGGTCTTGCTGCAATTACACTCAACGAGGCTGCATCGCAGATTACGATACACGCCAACACCTCGCGGATTGACGACGCAAGCAATGCGCACCTGCACAACGCCTTCGGTGGTGTCAGCGGCTCGGTCGAGTTCGGCCTGATACAGGATGGCAGTAGGCCGGCACACTGGTTTGCCGAGGAGCAGGCGCTCGACGCGGCACAAATGGCCGCCGTGCTTGCAGGTTCGACCTACGTCAATGTTCACTCACCCGCGTATACCGCCGGCGAAATTCGCGGCCAGGTAATCCCTGATGGCATTCTGTTCGCGCGCGGTCGACTGGAAGGCAGTCAGGAAGTGCCATCGGTCATCAGCACAGCAGGCGGCACGTTCGCAGTTACAGTTGATCTTGCCGGATTGACCGTTGTAGCTCACGCCAATACGACGGGTGCTGACAACGCAACCGCATCACATCTACACAGTGCCTACGCGGGCACCAGCGGAGGTGTCGAAATCGGTCTCGTGCAGGATGCCACCATCTTGTCGCGCTGGTCTGCCGACAATGTTGCGATCACGGCCGACCAGCTGAACGCATTTCTTGCGGGCAAACTCTATGTCAATGTTCATACGCAGGCGTATCCTGCGGGTGAGATTCGTGGCCAGGTCGCAGCGGCGCCCGTTGAAGTCCTGTTTACGTCGTTGAGCGGCGACCAGGAAGTCCCGGCCGTCGCAAGCGCCGCAGCAGCGATTGCCGCAACCACGGTCAACCGCGAGACAGGGCTGCTGACGTTGCACATGAACACGTCCGGCGCTAGCAACGAAACGGCCTCGCATATACACGGCGCGTATGCAGGCGAGAACGGCGGTGTAGCGGTACCTCTTGTACAGGATCCGCTTGACGCTACACACTGGTCGGCGGTCGAGGTGCAACTCGATGCAGCCAGCCTGACGGATTATCTCGACGGTCGCTTCTACGTGAACTTGCATACACAGGCGAATCAGACGGGCGAAATTCGCGGCCAGATCGCAGCGCAGGATATCCAGGTTGTATTCAGCAATCTATCCGGCGACCAGGTCGTGCCAGCAGTAGCGTCTACAGCAAGCGGTACAGCGGCGACAACGACGAATCTGCGGACTCGAAACTTCGTCGCATTCGTTAATAACGACGGAGCCGATGATGCAACGTCTGCGGGCGTACATGTTGGCGGCGTGGGTACGAACGGCCCGGAGATCCTTCCGTTGGTGCAGACGGCGGGAGTGCCGTCGCAGTGGTCCGCCATGACTGACCTTACGGATCCGGTCGACTTCGGCAATTACCGGGCTGGCGGACTTTATGCGCAGGTTGCGACTCCCGCGCAAGCGAATGGTGAGCTGCGCGGCCAGATCGATCCGCCGGACGCAGCGTTGTTCGACAACGTAGCACCGACAGCGACATTATCGTCGCCTGGCGCAACGGTAACGGGAACCGTGACACTCGATGCCAATGCCAGTGACGACCGTGGCGTTGCTTTCGTTCGTTTCCTCGTCGACGGGGTCTTGATAGACACTGACGTGACAGCACCGTATTCGATCGACTGGGATTCAACGACGGTGCCAAACGGTGCCGTGGTATTGACGGCAGAGGCCGAGGATGAGGCAGGCAACGTCGGTGTATCGGCAGACGTCAATGTGACCGTAAATAACGCGACTCCTGTGACTCTGACCCAGATACAGAATACCGTGTTCGGTCCGATTTGCTCGGGGTGCCATTCCGGTCCAACGAGCAATAACCTGCCGTCAGGAATGAACCTGTCGAATAGCGCGGCGAGCCACGCCGCTCTCGTCGGCGTACCCAGCCTGCAGGTAGCGTTGAATCGAGTCGAATCCGGTGACGCTGACAACAGCTACCTCGTCCGCAAGCTCGAAGGTGCTGCGGGAATAGGCGGCGTGCGGATGCCACAGGGTGGGCCGTTCCTGGATCAGGCCACGATTGATTCGATTCGCCAGTGGATCAACGACGGCGCACCCAATAACTGATCAGCGTCGCCTGTGGCCGTCGCATTCTGATTGCACCATCTACGCTTTATACGGCCGGTTGTCCTCACAGGGCGCCGGCCGTTTTTTTGGACGTTGGAAGCATGCAAATGCACATGCGAAATTTTTCGTTGCCTGCAACCTGCTATATTCTGGACTCATAGCCTGGGGCGACGACGGAGACGGAGTTGCCATATCAACTTTTGGCAACTGTGAACTCTCCGAAGTGGGAGACACACCGAATCAAGCAAGCTTCATTACAACGAGACCTACGTGTGATCCGTACTGAAACCGACATCCAGGAATGTAAAAAACTTTGGCACCAGTTTTCACCGCAACAGGATGCATGGGACGACTGGGATCTGATGTACGCTTTTCACGATCAGGACAAGCACCGCTTGAATTTCCTGGTGCATGAAACCAGCGAAGGGTCACCAGATGGCCTGGTGCCGCTTGTTTACGACACGATTCAGAATCGCTACATGCTAATGGGCGGTAGCTATCCCGATGGTCGAATACTGTGGCTTCAGAATCAGGACTTTCCGGAATTTTTTGAGCAGTTCCCTGAACAGACGGTATTTTTCGACCTGAAGCAAAGCTGGGTCAATGATCTGCTGCAGCTCTACCCGCAGTTCGAAGCCAATTTCTCCGAGCACGACCTGCGTTACAACCTCGTACCGCCAGAGTTCGATTTTGACTTCTACAAGCATCTCGAAAATCTTGCATCGGATAAGAGAAAGGAGTTTCTCTACGACCTGCGAAATATCGGCAAGCGTGAGCCTGTGCTGCGCTGGGGCACGGATAATGAGGCTGACCTGTTCATCGAACTCGTGAACCGCAATTTCGGTGCAAAATCGGATTACGCGGATGAAGACAATGCGAAAGAGGTGCGGCGGGTTATCGGTGAATTGGAACAGAGCGGTCGCCTGAAGACTCTGACAATTGAAATCGACGGTACCAGGCAAGCGGTCGCGCAGGCCATGCTTCACGGCAACAAGATGATCGCCCTGTACGCTTCCAGCAACAATGACTACAACAACCTTGGCAAGCTGCTCAATGTCGAGACCATTCATGAAGCCTGCAGATTGCGCGTCGATGAAATAAGTTTCATGATCGGTATGCAATGGAAAGCAAACTGGAAAATGAAGAGCGAGCCCTGCCGTACTCTGCGCAAACCGCCAGCACCATGGCCTGAAAAGCCGGACTAGTATATTTAGCGGTTGCCCGCGGGAAACTGCTGTCGGGAGCGATAACTATTCAAGACCGGAAACATGGGTAGAACCGCAATCTCGTGCGGTAAATGTGGTTCGACCCCATTTTTTAGCCAGGAATCTTGCTCGCGTCAATTGTAGCGGGCCTGGCGTTCAGTTCTTCGATGCCGAATCCGGCCATCGATTTGTAGCTTGCAGCGTGAGCTGCCAATTCGTCATTGGGAATAACGTCGCCGATATTCTCGAAGACGCCAGCGCAGCGATCCTCCACCATCTGCATGACCGCATCAGGGCCGCTGCCGCGATTTGCGAGTATGACTTTCCTGCTTTGCGGTCGGATCTTTTCCTCGAACGCTAGCAGTGCGCGTGGGCTCACGCCGTGTGCGAGTATTTTTGCGCCAATAATGCGCGCGTCCACAATGGCCTGACTCGCGCCGTTGGAGCCGACGGGATAGGTAGGGTGTGCAGCATCGCCCATTAACGTAACCCGCTCTTCGGTCCAGCGATCAATCGGATCACGATCCACCATTGGGTACTCGAACACCTTGTTTGCACCTTTGATTAGCGCGGGGACATCAAGCCAATCGAATTTCCAATTCTCGAACGCCGGTAAAAACTCCTGCAAATCTGCGGCGCGATTCCAGTCTTCCTTGCGCCATCCTTGCGTCGGATCGACACGCAATTCCGCGATCCAGTTGATCAATGCCAGCCCGGATTTCGGA
Source organism: Woeseia sp. (assembly GCA_037968755.1). GTDB lineage: Bacteria > Pseudomonadota > Gammaproteobacteria > Steroidobacterales > Woeseiaceae > Woeseia. Next base: position 3,851 of record JBBKWB010000149.1, on the reverse strand, counting down.
TCCGGTGCACTGATCGGGTAAACAACGATGCGTTGGCTATCATGCCCGGCCAAAGCCATTGACGCGCCGGTACGAAACGGTTTTGCATTCGTCGTGCCACGCCAGAGCACAGCGCCGTTCCAGATAGGCGCACCCTCGTCCGGATACATCTGGCTTCGGATCGCTGAATGAATGCCGTCGCCTGCGACAATCAGTTCGCCATCGACCGATTTGCTGCCCGTGTCGCATTCGAGATGAAGCACCGCTGCGTTGTCAGCGTTTTCAAAGCCAACGGCACGATGTCCTGTTACAACAACATCCGGACCTGCGCGTTCGAGCAAGGCAGCAAGCAGTGCCATCTGAAGATGCCCGCGATGGACTGAATACTGCGGCCACCGGTATCCGGCCCAGGTACCGCGCGGTTCCACCCAGATTTCACGACCGGATTTGGAGTAGAAGCCGTATTCCCGGGTACGAACTCCAATCTCGTCCAGCATGGGTTCCAGCCCAAGATCAAAAAGTTCGCGTACGGCATTGGGCTGAAGATTGATGCCTACGCCCAGCGGAGTTAACTCTGCAGTTCTCTCGAAAATTTGAAACGGCACGCCAATCTGCTGAAGGGTGAGCCCCAGCGTCAATCCCGCAATACCCGCACCAGGAATAAGAACCGTCATACGTCAGCTAGCAATAGGTGTGCTGCATAGTTATTCGCCATTTCCACAAGTTACAGGCAAACTTTGGCGCTCGCAAACTCGGAAACAGCGAATTCAATCGTGAACCAAGACCCAAGAAAACTCATGGACGATGAGCCAATGGGGCGGCTGCAAATTGTTGCCGTAACACTGTGCATCTTGCTGTTCGCGCTTGATGGATTTGACGTGCTGTCGATCAGTTTTGCCGCGCCCGGCATTGCAGAAGAATGGGCAATCGATCGGGCCGCACTGGGTCTGGTCTTATCGATGGAGTTGCTCGGCATGATTGCCGGATCTTTGCTTCTGGGTGATATTGCCGATCGTATTGGCAGGCGGCCACTAATCCTGTTGTGCCTCGTTCTAATGGCAATCGGCATGGCGCTGGCAGCGACTGCCGAGTCCATCGCGACGCTATCGTCCTACCGATTTTTCACGGGTCTCGGTATTGGCGGCATGCTGGCGACAACTAACGCGATGGTTGCCGAGTACTCAAACAAGAAGCATCGCAGCCTGGCAGTGACGCTCATGGCAACCGGCTATCCGCTGGGTGCGATTGTGGGCGGCTCAATCGTCTCCGTACTTCTCGCCTCCTATGATTGGCGTTCTGTTTTTGTTTTTGGCGCTTTGATGACGGCAGCATTCATTCCGTTAACGTGGTTTTTCCTGCCGGAATCTATTGCGTTTCTTTGCCAGAAGAAGCCTGCAGGTGCGTTGCAGCGCATAAACAAGACGCTGCAACGCATGGGGCATGCGACGGTTTCAGCGCTACCCGTGACTGAAACTCAATCGGACAGTTCGGGGATCAGGGAACTGTTCAAACCAAAGATGCTGAGGATTACTGTTCTTCTGACGTTGGCGTATTTCGCTCATATCGGCACGTTCTACTTCATTATTAAATGGGTTCCCAAGCTTGTTGTTGATATGGGGTTCGACGCCCCTTCGGCGGGCAGTGTCCTTGTCTGGTTTAACATTGGAGGCATGGCGGGCGCGCTGCTGTTTGGCTTGTTTACTCACTGGGTAGACTTGCGACGGCTGGTGATTATTTCCTTACTGATTGGCAGCGCTTCGGTCATCGCATTCGGTCAGGGCCAGTCCAGCCTTGTGCAGTTGTCCTTAGCAGCGGCCATCGGTGGCTTCTTTACCAATGCGGGCGTTGTCGGATTGTATGCTTTGCTCGCTCAGTCGTACCCGACCAATGTTCGGGCGGGCGGTACCGGCTTTTCGATTGGTATCGGGCGCGCGGGTGCTGCGCTTGGAACCATACTTGCCGGCTTCCTGTTCGTGGCCGGGGCCAGCCTTGCCACTGTCGCTGTGATCATGGCGATGGGCTCTGTTGTCGCAGCAATTGCGTTAACTTTCCTGGGATATGCAATGAAAAGCAGACTGGAAGACAAATGACCCGCTGCGTTCGCAGGACGTTTCTCTGCAGCGTGGTCCCCTACGTAAGATGCCGCGTCAGGTAAATTATTGAGCAACTTGGTCCACCGGAATTTTTGCGTTATTTCGTGGGAGGTGTATACATTAAGGTGACGGTCGCTGCCGTCATGGCCAGATTCAGCAGGACATTGATACCGATTTCACAGTCCGGTTTCCCATAATCGTTATTGAATTGCCATGCGCTGATGCATTGGGACGTACCTATTCAAACCACGGGCCACACTTACGATCGGCTCGGCGACCGACATACCTAACTTTGGGGGTTGATCATGAGAGTTCAAACCGACACTTCACACTGCTTGAAAGAATGGCAACTGTTACTGGCTGTGTTATTGCTGGCAGGCGGAGCAGCAAGTGCCTTTGCATCCGGACTGAACGCCGATGCCACAGACGAGCTAAGAGACGCGGGCGTAGACAAGTACCTTGGATCCGCAGTCGCAACGCAAAGCAATCACGGAGTCTGGACCAAGCACGCATTTGACCCTAAGTACGTTCCCGACGGTTCATATCCCGCCGGTTTCCGCCCCGACGGTCCGGCCTGCATTGCCGGTACCGAATACTCGGTGTTCACCAGGAAAGGTGACCCCAAGAAGCTTTTGGTATTTCTGCAAGGCGGCGGTGCCTGCTGGCAGGGATTCTACAACTGCAACATCCGCGCCGAAGACCAGGTGCCCGGTCCGACGGGGCCTTACCCGGGCGTCTTTGATTCCGATGCGCCCGATAACCCGTTTGCGGATTACTCGGTCGTCTACATGCCTTACTGCGACGGCTCCACGTTTGGCGGTGATAACGACGTACATGACATCAACTTTCCGTTCTTCCCTACACGCCACCATCGCGGGCTTCGGAACGCGAGCGCGGGTATGGACGTAGCGGGCGAGATGTTCCCGCGCGCCAAACAGATTACGGTAATGGGCCATAGCGCCGGTGGCGTCGCCGCTGCAGCTTTTGCGCCGTTCCTGGCGCGCTTTGTTTTCGGCAACAACGCCAAGCTCACCGTCTACAACGACGCCGGGCCGATAGCGGTCAACCTCGGCAAACCGCCCGGAGCAGGCGGTCCTGACGTTCCGTGGCTCTCGGTCTTCGCCCGTCAGAATGACTGGAAATTCCAGCAGTTTTACCCACAAAGCTGCATTGATGACGGTCGTTGCAACGCCTTTGGCCAGCAAACCGGGATCATAAACTGGAGACTCGACAACGATTCGACCATCCGCGAGGGCTTTTTTGAGACAGATTCGGACAGGACTAATCGTTTCTTCGCACAAGGCGACGGCAGTTTAATGGACCCACTCGATTACCGTGCACTGATCCTTGCCGAGCACGGCGCATTGAACGCCGCTTACCCGAAACGCTACAAGCGCTTTATCGTCAGTGGTGACGACACGCACGGCGCCGTCCAGGTGACTGCCCCCACTCCCAGCTTCCCGTTCCCGCAGCCCTTCGCGTTCTATACCCAGGAAGCGAATGGCACGCCTCTTGTAGAGTGGGCCACGGAGTTAGTGCGAATCGGTGCTCGCCAGTCGCAGTTCGGTTGGAAAGACATCGTTGAAGATTACGTTGCGGTTCCGGTTCCCTGAAACCAGGAATTGACCGACAGATTGTCACAATAGGAATGGGGGCGTTCTGAATTTGGTGCGTTAGTGCACTAGATCAGGACTGCCCCCCGTTAGTTGAACACGACAGAACCTGCTCCACTATCGTGTTGGCAAGACGCTCGATCCGGTCAGTCTCGGCAGTTCATCC
>JBBKWB010000148.1:0-19651 GCA_037968755.1 Woeseia sp. | reverse complement strand
TCGGATTGCCGAAGGTCGTCAATGGCTCAGAGCTTGCGGATCCTTCGGCAGCGCCCGACGCGGTCACCTACGACGTGCTTACGCTGGACAGTAACAACATTACGGTAACTGTAGAGACGATATCCGGAAACTGGTGGACCTTTGCGCTCGAGCGCGTCAACGATACGGCGCCGCTCGCCGGCAAATGGGTTCTTGACGGGGAAGGTGCTGCCGGCGTCGGACCAACGGAGGGCGACATCTCGTGGTGGAGCGCCGACGCGGCAGCCGTAATGGAACGCGCCTGCTGGTTCAATGACGTTTACGAGTTCAATTCAGATGGTTCGTTCGCGAATGCCCTCGGTGACGAGACGTGGCTCGAACCTTGGCAGGGTGCTGCCGGCGAGATGTGTGGTGCGCCTGTTGCGCCGCACGATGGCAGCAATAACGCGATCTTCGAATATGACGACGCGGCTGGAACCTTGAAACTGACAGGTACAGGCGCCCACCTCGGGTTGGCGAAAACCGTGAACGGTGCAGAGCTCGCGTCACCTGGGGCCGCGCCGGGATCCGTTACCTATAACGTGTCCGTATTGGACGGCGACAGCATGACAGTCACGATTGACGTCGGTACCGGCTGGTGGCAGTACCGCCTCGTGCGGCTGTCGAATTCGCCACTGGTCGGCAACTGGAAACTGGACGGTGAAGGCGCTGCGGGAGTTGGTCCTTCTGCAGGTGATGTTTCCTGGTGGAGCGCAGATGCTGCGTCTCTTACCGAGCGTGCTTGTTGGTTTGACGATGTTTACCACTTCGGTGCAGGCGGCAATTTCCAGAACTTCCAGGACGACGATACCTGGCTCGAGCCTTTCCAGGGCGTTGCATCTGAGCAATGCGGAGCACCGGTAGCGCCGCACAATGGTTCCAGCACGGGTGCATTCAGCTACGATGCGCTTGCCGGTACGCTGACGCTCAACGGTCGCGGTTCCTTCCTGGGACTGCCGAAGGTAGTCAACGGACCGGAATTGACGGATCCATCAGGGGCGCCGGACCTTGTTACCTATGATGTCCTGACACAGGACGACGGCACCATTACGGTGACTATCGAGACGGCGGCTGATAACTGGTGGACTTTCAGACTCGCCAAAGACTAGTAGAATTCGCGCCTTAATAGTTAAGGCATGAACAAAAAATACCCGCAGCCTGCTGCGGGTATTTTTTTGACTGTGAAATGCTGAAGCGGCGGTCGCCAGCGCCTTTCTAGAACAAGGTATAGATGAACGGGGCGAGCGATGATCCCTGCGCGAATACGATCAGGCCACCAAGCAAGAGCATGACGATAATGATCGGGGCGAGCCAGAACTTCTTGCGCTCGCGCATGAATGCCCAAAGGTCTGTCAGGAGATCCAGCATCAGAAAGGTCTCTCCAGTTTCTCGCTCGGGCTCTTCACACTCTTCACCCGGTAGCTTTTCTTGTTCGGATTAAACGACCTTTTCATCGGGTCGTTGCCCATGAGGCGCCTTATCAACGCCATTGGCGAAATCATAACGAAAAAGACGATGCCGAGCACGAGCGGGGTCATTACCCGGCCCGCCAGCAGTCCAAAACGCATCCATACTCTGTAAACCACACCTAGCCATAACGGCTGTACCAACGCCAGTAGCCAGAACGGGGCTGCGACGAGCCAGGGCCACCGCGGCCAGTTCAGATCCAGCACCCACGGGAAGAACGCCCCAAAGATGAGAACGATTGCCGCACCGGTCGTCAGGCCAAACTCGCGCAGGCCTTTTCGGTCAAGCTCGGGAATTTCGTGAACGATAGTCATTTCAATCGAGCTCAAATTCGTCTTGCCAGGATGTGTCGTCTTGCCAGGCTGGCTGCTCGCTTTTGTCTAACAGGAAGTTTTCCACAATCAGGTAGTCCATTTCTGTTCGCATAAAGCACCGATAGGCATCGGTAGGTGTGCAAACGATAGGCTCGCCGCGCACGTTAAACGATGTATTCACAAGGAGACCGCAGCCGGTAAGCTGCTCGAATGCTGACAATAATTCATGGTAGCGCGGGTTAGTGTCTTTATGAACGGTTTGCACTCGCGCCGAGTAGTCCACGTGCGTGATGGCAGGCAGTTCTGATCGTTTGAGCTTCAGTTTGTCGATGCCAAAGAGCTGCTGCTGCTCGTCAGTGAGAGCGACCCTCAAGTGCTCGCGCAGTGGCGCGACAATCAGCATGTAGGGGCTTGGTGAGTCCTGCTCAAAGTAATCAGAGACACGCTCCCAGAGAACGGACGGCGCAAACGGCCGGAACGATTCCCGGTACTTGATTTTGAGGTTCATGATCGACTGCATTTTGACACTGCGCGGATCACCGATTATTGAACGGCCGCCAAGTGCGCGTGGCCCGAATTCCATCCGGCCCTGAAACCAGCCGATCACATTCTCGTCGGCGAGCAGCTGCGCCGTCTTCGCGAACAATGCGTCGTCATCGAGGACGCTGTATTTCGCACCCATCGCGTCAAGCTCGGACTTGATCTGCTCGGGTGCATACTCGGGTCCGAGGTATGACCCCTGCATGCGATCGGCGGCTGCGCTGTTGCTGCCGTTCGGCTTGCGGGGCTGATTATCGTAGTCGTGCCAGACAACCGCGGCCGCACCAGCGGCGCCACCTGCGTCGCCAGCGGCTGGTTGAATCCAGATGTTTTCGAATGGCCCTTCCCGCAACAGGCGACCGTTGGCAACGCAATTGAGCGCCACGCCACCGGCAAGACAAAGGTTCGTCTCGCCCGTCTCGTTATGGAGTGTGCTGGCAAGTCTCAGCACTACCTCTTCAGTGACAACCTGAATGGAAGCAGCAATGTCCATCTCGCGTTGCGTGAGTTCACTTTCCGGCTCACGCGGCGGCCCGCCAAAAAGCTCATCAAGGCGGCTGTTGGTCATCGTAAGACCGATGCAGTAATTGAAGTACTGCATATCCAGGCGAAACGTCCCGTCCTCTTTTAAATCGAGAAGGTTGTCGAATATCAGGTCGGCGTATTTGGGCTGACCGTACGGCGCGAGCCCCATCAGCTTGTACTCGCCCGAGTTCACCTTGAAGCCCGTGAAGTACGTGAACGCGGAGTAGAGTAGGCCTAACGAATGCGGAAAATCGATTTCCCACAGAGGATCGAGACTTGATCCGTTACCCTGCCAGGTTGAAGAGGTTGCCCATTCGCCAACGCCATCAAGGCAGAGGACGGCTGCACGCTCGAAGGGGCTGAAAAAAAATGCAGATGCCGCGTGCGCCTGATGATGCTCGGTGAAAAGTAACGGCGGAAGGTCTTTAGGTTTGCAGTCGCCGAGTTTTGCAAGCTCCTGCTTGAGTACACTCTTGAGGTAGAGCTTCTCCTTGAGCCAGACCGGCATTGCAGCAACGAAGGATCGAAAGCCCCTTGGTGCATAGCTCAAGTAGGTCTCGAGCAGCCGCTCGAACTTGATGAGTGGCTTGTCATAGAAGACGATCCGATCAACATCGCCAAGCCGCAAATTTTCCGACTCAAGGCAATAGCTGATCGCCTCATGAGGAAACCGGGCATCGTGCTTCTTTCGAGAGAATCGTTCCTGCTGTGCGGCCGCTACCAACTCGCCGTCCTTCAACAGGGCGGCCGCGCTGTCGTGATAGTAAGCAGAAATGCCGAGAATATTGGACGCTTTCGCCACTATTGCGTCTTTGCGTCCGTCCACTCTTGCGCCTCAGCTGTGTAGCCTCCCATGCTCATAACTTGTGCCATACGTTCATAGAGCAGAGGGTACTCCTTATCTTTGCCCCGTCGAACCAGTGTCCTGGCATATCGTTGAACGTCGCTTGCATATTGAGCCAGGTCCTTCTGTTCGCCCCGCTCGCGAGCGTATCTGATCAGGTTGGCATAGGCCTTAAGCGACAAATCAATCTGGTCCGGGTAGTTCGCCGGCACTTCCAGTAACCGCTTTCGTGCATTTTCATAGTCGCCGATTCGTAGATAAGCGGTGCCCAACCAGTTAACGGTCTCGGCGATCTTGCTCTCATCGCCTCTCGTGTAATACAGAGACTGCTCGAGATAGGGTATTACTTCACGCCAGCGTGCGTCCCTGCTCAGTTCTTCCGCGAGCTTCATGTAGCTTTCGCGGTTGTGCGGGTAGAGTTCGATTATCTGGTTAAGGTGGCGGTACATGGCGGGTCGGTTGCGCATTCGCTGGTACAGCACCGCCAGTTCAAAATGCACCTTCCAGTCGGCAAGGCCTCGCTCCGCAACCGCTTGGCGTCTTCCAACTACTGCCGCGCGTGAGCCAATGGCATTAGTCACGCTTTCCAGCTTGTCATTCAGAAAAGCTTTGAGCTTGGCGTAATTGCTTTGCCCGGGGAAAGGTGGGTGCTGAATCATCCCCTGCAGGTTCTTAATCTCCTCGATGGTGTCGTAGTTCGGAAATCCGACTCGCCTGGCGACATCAAAGCTCGGCAATGGCTGGTAATCGTCGTTCCCAGTTACGTTGTTAACAATCGAGCGGGATATCTCCGCTGCGAGAATGTGGTTTCCGGAAAAATCGTAATGAACGTGTTCAAGCAGCACGTTCCAGCCGGGCTGGAATGGTTGGCTTGCCTGCTCAAAAGCAGCGGCGCTGTCGACGAAGCTGAATGCGTCACTCTGGATGCTGGCGGCAACATCTTGAATGATCTGATTGATCCTGGAGTCGGCCCGAAAGCGTAATGCATCCAGATCCAATGCCTGCCGATAGTGAGCGCTGGCCGCCTTGTGGTTGCCGAGGTTCTCGTAGGCGGTAGCTAGCCGGAAGTGGGTGTCGGCGTATTCCGGGTCGAGTTCCAGTGCTGCCTGGAATTGAGTGATCGCGCTATCCCAGCGCTGTTCATCGGCGCTCGTGGATCCGCTACTAATCAGGTCGCGCCATTGCTCGAGCTGACCTTCGCTCAATTCTGCGTCATGGACGGACAGAAAGGGCGCGGACTGTCGGAGGTTGACGGGCACCGAGGACAGCAATACGTGCATACCCTTGCTGCGCAGCGTCTCAGTGATACTGGCTAAGTTGTCCTCATAGTGACTGTAGACACTCTTCATTCGCGGGTCGTTGTGTGCGACACCGTTGTTTGCAAACATCTGCATGCCTTCCCACTCAAGTTCCTGTTTTTCATCGGTGGGACTTACTGTCTTGAAGAGGCGGTCCAGAGCTTGCCAGGTTCTTGTGCGCTTGAGCGCCTGGATTCCGCGAATCAGGGAAATGTTGGCCAGGAAGTTTTGATTGAATGTGCCGGGGCCGTAGGGGCCCACAACTTCGTTATTGCCCATCAGGATGACGGCAAAATCGGCGGAGTTATTCGGGATTGATTTCGCAACTGCGTAGACGACATGGGAATTTACCGACGTCATCGCTGTATTGATAACTTCGATTTTTCGTGACGGCAGGGCGGCTCCAAGTTGGGCCGCCAGCAGCCTGTCAAAGCCATGGTTCTTGTGGGGGAAACCCAGCGCCGCCGATCCGCCCAGCACATAGACTCGAAGCAACTCGGAACTGCGATCCTGAGAGAATGTGTTTTCCACCGGCCCGATATTCAGTGAAGAAGGATAAAACTGGTCAGCAAAATCCGGGTTTTCCTGGTAGTGCGTCTGGCCGTTGATGTCAATCTTGTGGAAAAAGTCGAACGATGTACCGACGCCAACAAGTTTGAGGCCGACCTCAATGACTACGAAGAAAAGTAGCGGGACAAGAATAGTTGTGATCAGCGTGAAAACTATGTTCCGAGCTGGATTGCTCGTGGTCTTGTCGCGAGCACCCTCGGATGTTTTCTTGTTGTGAGTTTTCTGCCGGGTCTTACGCATTGGAGGTTGGACAGTAGCGGCTGATGAATTCCTGGTGGGTTGGCAACTGGCTCAGCACGTGGTCAACTTTCTGAGCCTGGATTTGCATGAACTGGCGCAGCTCCTGCTCACTGATCATATCCACAATGGGGTGATAGCTTTTTGGCTCAATGCCTTGCCCTAACATGACCTGGATCCAGCTGTTCTCGCGAAAAATATCGTACTCGGCTTCGAACACGCGGCCGGTATCGCGAAACAGGTCCAGACGATGTTGCAGACCGTCAGGAATATCCATGTCGCGGCAGCGACGCCAGAATTCGGAGTCCGTCCGTTCGTTGACATGGTAGTGCATGATGATGAAGTCGCGTATGAAACGAAACTCATTATCCATCTGGCGATTGAATTCAGCCCGTTCCGATTCGACGATGCCGCTGTAGGGAAACATTTGTAACAGCCTGATTACGCCTCGCTGGATGAGATGAATACTGGTTGATTCCAGTGGTTCAAGAAATCCTGCCGAGAGGCCCAGGGCAATGCAGTTACGATTCCAGTGTTTCACCCGCTGCCCGGTGCGAAAGCGCAATACCCTGGGTTGCGTGGTGGTTTCACCCTCGAGGTTGCCGAGCAGAGAGTCCGTTGCTTCATCGTCACTCATGTACTCACTGCAATAGACCAGGCCATTGCCGACTCGGGTCTGCAGCGGAATTCGCCATTGCCAGCCGCTCTCTCTGGCGATAGAGCGAGTGTAGGGAATGGGTTCACTGACCGCTTCAGTCTGCACGGCTACGGCGCGATCGCAAGGTAACCAATGTGTCCAGTCTTCAAAATCGGTGCCAAGCGTCTTGCCGATTAACAAGCTGGCAAAACCTGTGCAGTCGATGAACAGATCACCTTTTACAGCCTGTCCTGATTCCAGTACTACTCCAGAGATGTCACCCGATTCAGTCTGATGCACCTCAACTATTTTGCCTTCGACTCGGGTTACGCCATCCTGCTCTGCAAGCTGACGCAAGTAACCGGCATAAACTGTTGCATCGATATGATAGGCATAGCTCAACCCATTCTCTTGTAGCAATCCAAACTTGTTCGCCACTGCGGCCATCAACTCCGGAGCATAGCGGCCGTAGTCTTCAGCAAAGCCAAGTGCCCGGGCTTTCAGCCAGAAGTGCTGAAAGCCTGCCGCCCAGCAACCCTGACCCGTGGTGCCGAAAGAATGGATATAGTCGTGGCCGTTTTTCCGCCAGTTCTCGAAACGAATAGCGAGCTTGAAAGTGCCTTGCACCTTCGATAAAAATTCCGCCTCATCTATCTTCAGCAAGCGATGCAGCGTTCTGAATGGCGGAATCGTCGCCTCGCCAACGCCGATCGTACCAATGGCATCCGATTCAACTAAGGTCACATTCAGATTAGCCCCGATCAGTCGGGCTATAGACACTGCCGCAGTCCATCCTGCGGTCCCTCCGCCGACTACGACTATGTTCTTTACTTTATTAGCTGACAAAATACTTCCGACCTACAACAGTTTGTCTCTTAGCATCTTACGGATTTGCTGCGCGGTTTTCTCATCAACAGTATTCAGGATGCCTCGCGCCGAATCGGGAATGTGTTCGAAATTCTTCGGGTCTGGATGAAACACGTAAAACTCAAACACCGCCTGCCATTGTTTTCTTTGATTCTCAGGCAAATCGCGAAGACCGAGTAACGCGTGCTGCAGCACGCTCAACGGCGGTCCCATGTGAGACGGTGAATTACGCCACCAATAGTTCACCAGCACATTGAAACCATCCAGCGCTTCCAGGTGATGCCACCACATACTCGGGACGATGACTGCATCCCCCGGTTCCAGCACTGCCATTTGAGCCGTCTTGACGGCCTCCCGGAATCTCGGGAATTGCTCATAATCAGGTGCCTCAAAATCCACCAGGCTGATGGGTTGACCGGCTGGTGTGAAGTCCAGCGGTCCCACATAAAGGTTCTTTAATTGCTCCGGAGGGAACAAGAGGACCCGCCGGTGCCCCGCGACCACGCAGGCAATATTCGATGGGAAATCATAGTGTGCGGCTACCCGACTCTGGTTACCGATCCAGATGCTGACCAGCGGGTCCAGGTGTTGAATCGGCAAGTCGTTTCGCTCCCTGAATCCCGGTAGCCAATGATCAACGTTGGTAGAGCCGACATACAGCGATGGCGGCGAAGGCAGACCAACATGAGACTGAGCCAGTTGCAGCGCTTCCTTGAGCGCCATCCGCCGATACTCAAAATTAAAGCCGGTCATGTCTTCGTTGTAGAAGATTCGTCCCGCTGCTTCAGGAGGTGAGTAAAGGGCTGTGACTACTTTGTCCGAGTCAAACCCCAGCAGGTAATCAACAATCTTGTCGTCCGACTCAAGGCCATGTTTGATGGCAGGCCAGTCAGAGGCCAAGCCTCTTATGACCAGCGGTTGTTCGGATGCGAGCAAGTCATCGCTGAGATCCGCGACGGTGATATCGCTCGTCTCCGCGATCGACTGACCAATGTCATGAAGGACGTGCTTGTTTGTCATGCGTCCACCCGAATCTCTCGTTAAGCCTGGAGCCGGTTTCGTCGTTCAATAACGTCACGCATCCGGGACAAGGACGCTACTGCCATGAATATGGGTTGCAGGTAGCCAGCTTGGTTTAGCGTCTCCAACACGTCTCCTTTCAGTTGGTAAAGCCGTTCTTCCGCGATGCTGTAAAAACCCTGCAAGCTTTTTTTGTCGCCGTCATTGAACGTGAGATCAAGAGTGATTTGCTCGAGCAGTTCGTGCTCTAGCAGGGCGCTTACGAATCCATCGTTATGTTGCAGTCCACGATGCAGCTTATCCAGTATCGCAATTTTCTGATTAAGAAATTCTGTTGCATCACCCTTATCGTCAAACAAAGCCTCGCCGTCATTCTGACTGACTCGCGGATGATCGAGGTGCAGTGAAACGACCGGGTTGTCATTGTCTGCACCGGTGGCTAATAGGAACGGCTGACGTTGTGCCGCGGCAGGAACGTAGCTTGCATCCCAGCGATCCTCCTGCAGAAACAGATTCTGATCGGCGTCGAAACCCAGTATGGCCACGGCAAAAAAGCCGCCCGTTTTCGGATCCTTGGTAAACAGAATCGGATAACAGCTCTGGATATCACGGAATTCCATCGGAAACGTCGTTACGTACATAACCGAATCGCCGAGCGCCGCGCCGTAGCCTGACCTGATCCGTATATGTCGATGCTTTTCCTTGTTCAGGACCTCGTACTGGCTCATACAAAACTCTTCCTGTGTCTGTCGCTTACAGCTTTTGGAAACCAAATTCCGCTACTTTATTCAGCAGTTCCCTGTTACCAGGCATAGCTTTCTGGAGTTGTGCGCCCCGCGCAACATTCTTCTGAAATAATTCCGTCGCATAGCGCTGCTCCTGCCGGTATTTACGCGTGTGGCGGGGCTCCGTTTTGAACCCCATGCCATAGAGAATGTACTGATAGCTCGCGATTGGAAACAGTTCATCAACGGCTTCTGCATCCTGGTGCCATGGGCTCCGGTGCCGCCATAGTTTGAGTTGTTCTCTGAGCTTGTGTGGGATTGATGCGGGAGCGTGATTGTCCTGCCAATAAGGAGAGTCGTCGCGAGCGCTCAGTACATAGTGCAGTTTCAGAAACTCGATGATCTGGTTCCAGTGTCGCAGAAACTTCTGGTTGTAGCGCTTGGCGACGATGTCCATTACGTCCCGGTTTGGCGGCAGCTGGTCCGCAATCATCCCAGCCGCTAGTTCTACCATTACCAGCGCTGACGCTTCGAGCGGCTCAATAAAACCGGATGACATGCCAATGGCAACACAGTTCCTGTGCCAGAACTCGCGCCGATGGCCGGGCTGAAACCCAATCTTTCTTATCACGGCACTGTTCGCGGTTGCGTCGTCAGCAGTTTCCTTGATGTAAGACAGCAACTGAGCCGTGGCCTCGTCTTCCGATATATGTGCGCTGGAGTAAACGTGGCCGGTTCCGCGACGCGTCGGCAAGCCAATGTCCCAGATCCAGCCAGCGGTCTGCGCCGTAGACAGTGTGCAGGATTGGACCGGCTTGTTCTCTTCTGTGTACGGGACCTGTGCCGCCAGCGCAGTATCATTAAACAGGTAGGCCTGTTGAGACTGAAATGGAATGTCAAAGTGTTCACCCAAAAGCAGGCTCTTCGTTCCCGTACAGTCGATGAACAGATCAGCGGCTATTTCGCCCGCTCTGTCGGTGCTGACTGAGCGAATGTCTCCGTTGTCCGCAGCATTTATCTGCGACACATTGGCCTGTATGTGCTGAACGCTCAATTGCTCGGTGCAGTGCCGGCGCAGCAGTTCAGCAAACTTTCCGGCGTCCAGGTGATAACCGTAATTCACCACAAATGCGTATTCGGGTGTTGTGATTTGTTTTGGGGCGAGGCAGTCGGCAAATAATGCAGTCTGAGGTGTCACCGCGTCCGCAAACTGAGAAGCATTGTTCAGCGACAGCCAGTGCGGGGCGAGACTGATGTCGGCGTAGTCTGTGGGAACAGTAAACGGATGGCTGTAGGTGTCTGAGCTACCCGTACGCCAGCCGCGAAAATGCGTACCTTGCTTGAAGCTGGCGTCGCACTCGCGAATCAAGTCAGTCTCCGACAGTCCAATGCGCTGCAGCGTCGCTCGCATGGATGGCCAGGTGCCTTCACCCACGCCAATGGTCGGTATATCCGGTGACTCAATCAGCAGTAGTTCGAATGGCTGCTCTGCCTGAGAGGGGCCGCAATGTTCTGCTGCAATGACGCCGGCAGTCAGCCAGCCGGCGCTGCCTCCACCCACAATGACAATTCTGGAAACGCTGTTTTCCATATTCCGGTGAGTATCCCACATGTTTATCTCATCGGCCCGATTTCAGTAGAGAAAACAGCTATTTATACCGAATCTGCGATTTGGCTGCCGTGGCCGCTGGAGTCATACTTGTTGCAATTGACAGCGCTGTCAAGAACAATAGTCCGTCGTTCGGTAAATGTCCACAGAGGCCAGGCAGATTATGAAGGGGTGGCTCAAACATTTGTTGGTTCTGATGCCAGTGCTCGTACTGGCATCGTGCGGCACCGCACCGAACACGGCGGATTTGGTGTGGGCGGTAAACATCGGGGGACCAGCCTACGAAGGCGTTGATGGCACAAAGTACGAAGCTGAGTCATCTATACATGGCGGTGTAGTCGGAACGCTCGACAGGGTAAAGGGCTCGCAGGACCAGGGCCTATATCAAACCTACCGCGAAGGCGATATCGAGATAGTTCGTAAACTTGCGAACGGAACTTACGATCTTACGTTTCATTTTGCCGAGCCTGACGACGTAGCGAGCGGCGCGCGAGTTTTGGACGTATTCGCGGAGGGCAAGCGAGTCATTGATGGTCTGGATATCGTGGCATTTCGTGACGGCAAGGCGTTCTCTGCACTGACCGTTACGACCCCTAACGTTGTTGTTCGCGATGGGGAACTGAATATCAGTTTTAACGCGTTAGCGGGCGAACCCACATTGAGCGGTCTCACGGTTCGCGACAAGAATCGGCCGCGTGGCGATTGGCAACTTGTCTGGAGTGACGAGTTTGATGGTGACGCGCTGGACGACAGCAAGTGGAGCGCCGACATCTGGGAGCCACGTAAGGTCAATGACGAGGACCAGGCGTACACAGATCGCGTGAAAAACATTCGCGTCGAAGACGGAATGCTCGTCATCGAAGCGCACAAAGAGGAATACAAGGGCGCCGAGTACACGTCTGGCCGGATCCACTCAGCAGGCAAGGGCGACTTTCTTTACGGTCGCTTCGAAGTCCGCGCCAAACTGCCGCGGGGACAGGGCACGTGGGCCGCCATCTGGATGTTGCCGAGCGATCCGTACAAATACTCGACAACATGCGAGCCCGGTGAAGACTGGCAAGGCAGCGACACCTGCGATGCGTGGCCAAACTCCGGCGAGATCGACATCATGGAGCATGTCGGCTACCAGATGGGACACGTGCACGGCACGGTGCATAACGAGGCGTATTACTGGATGAAATGGGAGCAGCGCAAAGGCCGTATCTTGCTCGACGACCTGCATAAAGAGTTTCACGTATACGCACTCGAATGGAAGCCCGAACGCATCGATATCTTAGTCGACGACACACACTATTTCATGTATCGAAACGAGAACACAGGCTGGAACGCCTGGCCTTATGATCACCCCTACAATCTGATTCTCAATGTCGCAGTAGGCGGCGCCTGGGGGCGCGCCGGCGGGCCTATCGACGACTCAATTTTTCCGCAGCAGATGCTTGTCGACTACGTTCGGGTTTATCAGCTAATGCAATGACACGCTCCTAACGTCAGAGGCCGACGTTCGGGAGTTATATTCAACGACTGAGACAAACGGCTTGGTGCCCATGCCAACACGCCGAGGGCACATCGCGATTTTTCGCAGCACCTCGAACAAGAAGAAAGCGGTAAAGGTCAATCCGATGAACAGTATCCCGTACTTGGATGCGCGCTGTGCCTGCAGGTAGACATCGACCGGGTCGACGAGTACCACGCCAAGAGAGTTGTTCATCAACTGGATAAATCTCCATTGAGGTTCACAGCACCGCTATAGACCGGAACTTCGTAAACTCCGCGATAACGAATTTCGGTTTGCAGATCAACGTTTCCGGTCAGTACGTCTGGCAAAATGAACAGCTGTTCGTCAACTTTGCCTTCGCTGGTGACGTACTTCTCTATCTCATTGTCGAATTCGCGCGTCTCGTAAATTCGCGTGTAGGGCACGACCAGGATCGGCCCCAGGATAAGCTGCTCCCCAGTCCAACTGTTCGCTATGTCGATCCGGGCTTGATCATGGTTGTCGTCTCGCTCGTAGATCTTGCTGACGACGAGTAGCAAGGGGAACGCTAACACAAACATCAGCGCCACGATGATGTCGAGCTTTGTCGGTATGCGCATTCCAATATCTCCGGACCAGGAAGAGTGTTAACCGGGCACATGGTTAACACTTTGTCCGGCATGAACGGCGAGGGACCGGGCTCCACCCGGTCCCATTCTTCGTCAAAGTATCCCAAATCATATTCGAGGAAGCTGACCAGCCAGATCCGGTTGTCGACCTCACGTATGCGAATGGTTTGGCCAGCGAACACGGAACTGAAGTTGATCTTGCGTCGGCCGAGGCAGTTTCGACCGCAGCGGGTCACTCGAATGGCTCGGTCGTGATACGGGTAATCGGGCTCGCCCGGCGGCTCGTAAGCCATTTGTCCGGAACAATCTGCAAGCTATGTGTCGCGTAGCTCGACCCTTTTCTGTGAACTGATCGTCCATCAACTTTGAGCAGCAGTTCACAGAATGGCCCCGAAACATCGTCGAAACTCATCTTTGCGGCTGATCGTGGTGCGCCTATTTCATGTCACGGTCTGTCGAAACGGATTATGTAAGACCACAGGGAATCGGACGATGTCGAATCAGTTGCGCAAAGCGCTGTTGTTAATACTTGTTGGTTGCCCGATCCTGAGCGCTGCAAACGAATTGTCCGGCGATAGCATGCGGAGCCTGGACGGACAGGTGCAGGAAATTAAGTCGGACGTACTGAATATCGCCTCCGAGCTGAATACTCTGGAGGAGCGATTGCTGTTCCCGTCGCACACCGAAGTGTCGCTATTCGTGTCGCTTGCTGAAGATCAGGATTTTCGGCTGGACGCCGTGCAAATAACCATCGACGGTGAGCTTGCTACGCACCACATTTACAGCTTCAAGGAGCTGGACGCGTTGAATAACGGCGGTGTGCAGAAAATCTACACCGGCAATCTGACCACCGGCGAGCACGAACTCAGCGTAACCATGATCGGCAAGCTCAAGAACGGCAAGGACATCAACGAGTCCAGCAAGTTTGCCTTCACTAAGGGCATTAAACCGAAAGCGATGGGCCTTACACTGGCCGGATCAGGATTCGGGAACGACGGAATCAGTCTCGGAGACTGGTAAACCGTGCTTCGACAATCCATTTCGGCGACTGGTCTGCTGCTGCTTGTACTCGCGGCGACCCCGTCCCGTGCCGACGACATGAATGATCTCTATTTCGGCGAAGCCCTCTACTTCGCCCACCAGGGGCTGTATTTCGAGGCGCTTGAACGGCTGGACACTGAGGTCCGGCAACACGAGACGGTTGATGAACCCGAACTTGATTCGTTGTTTGTGCACATTGACAACGCGCAATTTTCACTCGGCGATTTCGAGTTGCGCTACCGCATGCATCATCGTGCCGGCCGCGCCATCAAGGCTGTTCTCGAAGGTGCTGTGGACGAAAGAGTACGCAACGATGCCGCCTATCGGCTTGCTCGCATTCACTTTCAGAAGCAGCAGATGGAGGACGCACTGCTGGCGCTCGATCGAATCGATGGCGACATTCCACATTCGATTCGCGATGACATTGAATTTTTGCGTGCCAATGTTTACCTGGCTCAGGGAAAGCAGCTCGAGTCCGTTGAAGTCCTGAGAAAGCTACAGGACTCGGACGAGTATGGCGGCTTCGCCTCCTACAATCTCGGCATCGCCTATTTGCAGAACGGACAGCGGACCGCTGCTCTTGAACAACTCGACAAGGCTGGACAACGCAACACTCACGACCCGAGCGAGTTGGCGATTCGAGATAAGTCTAATCTTGTGCTGGGCACGATATTGCTCGAAGACGGCGATCACGAGCAGGCGTTGCCACCGCTCAATCGAGTACGACTCGACGGGCCGTTTGCGAATCAAGCGCTGTTGAGCGCGGGCTGGGCCAGCCTGGCAGCCGGAGATCTTGAACGCGCAGTCGTGCCATGGAGCATTCTTGCAGAGCGCGAGGTCACGGACAGTGCCACGCAGGAGTCGTTGCTGGCACTGCCTTACGCCTACGGCAAGCTTAATATTCATGGGCGGGCCGCCATTCATTATGGTCAAGCCCTCGATTCCTTCGGCAAAGAAGTCAAAAAACTCAACACCTCGATTGAAAGCATTCGAGAGGGCAATTTTCTCAAGGCGCTGATTCGCGAAGAAATCCGCCTGAACAAAGACTGGGTCATCCGCCTCAGAACCCTGCCGGAGGCTCCGGAAACCTATTACCTGATGCAGTTGCTCGCATCGCACGATTTCCAGACCGGTCTGCAGAACTACCTGGATCTCGCGGACCTCCGCCGCAAATTGCTCACCTGGACCGGCGACTTTGATGCATTCGATGAGATGGTCGAGATCCGCGCGAAACACTATGAACCTTTGTTGCCCGACGTCGACGCAGAATTTCGCAAGCTGGATTCGCGCATGCGCTTGCGAGTTGAGCAACACAAGACACTCGTCAAGCGTCGTGACGACCTGTTGACGACGCCGCGCCCGGAATTTCTGGCGACGCCCGAAGAGCAGGCAATTCTCGCGCGCATCGAGGCTCTTGCGGCCGCCATGGTTACGAGCCCGACCGAGAACAAGCAAAACCTCGGACGGCTCAAGCACCTGAAAGGAATTCTGAGCTTTACGCTGAGGACCGAATACCACGAGCGATTCAGCGAATTTGACAGGAATCTGCGCAGCCTGGACGAAGCAATGGCGGTAGCGCAGGAAGAATACGATGAGTACGTCCGTAACCGGCAGGCCGCGACGCACAGCTACGTCGGCTACAACAAGCCGATCAGACGGTTACGGGCTGAGGCCGAAGTGTCGGTTGAGAAAATCGATCAGCTGATGGCCCGCCAGGGTCACCTGCTCGAAGTGCTCGCGGTCGAGCAACTGGTTGCCCGCCGCGACCACCTCGAAAACTATGGTGACAAAGCCCGATTTGCATTGGCAGACAGCTACGACCGGGCAACCCAGAAACAGGCGCGCGTGGGTGCAACGCCATGATACGGAAGCTTCTGCCAATAGCACTGCTCACGGCGCTGCTCGCAGGTTGCGGTACATCAGCCGTGCAGAGCGGGACGCTGGCCGAGCTCCGTGGTGTCGAGCCGGACCTTCAGGATATCTATCTTGAAGACGGTCTTGAGCGTGCTGCACAAAGTTATCGAAGTTACCTCGCCGAAACATCGGAAAGCGGCCAAACACCCGAGGCCATGCGACGTCTCGCGGACCTGCAACTGGAGCAGGCCTACGGCGTCATAGGGGACGGCGAAGTCCGCGATATGGCCGCGCCCGAGAATGCGGCTCGACGGACTGACCAGATCACCGCAAGACCCTCCAGCAGACCGATTGAACCCACAGAATCGGAGCTGGAATTCGAGCAGCGAGCAGCCGAACGGTCATTGTATTCTCTGGCTAGCATGCCCACCGATTCGGAGCCGGTCGCCGTCGATGGCAGCGCAATTCCGGCGGGCCCGCGCGAAGCGATCGCGACCTACAAGAAGATTCTGGAAACCTACCCAAACTACGAACGCAACGACAAAGTTCTATACCAGATGTCGCGCGCCTACGACGAAATCGGTCAGCCCGATGAGGCGATGGAAGTCATGGACCGCTTTGTCAGCGAGTATCCGCACTCCAAGTACGTTGACGAAGTGCTGTTCCGCCGCGGCGAGTATCACTTCGTCAGACGCGCTTACCCCGACGCGGAATCGGCCTACTACGCGGTTATTCGCATGGGTGAAAACTCATCCTATTACGAACTTTCGCTCTACAAGATGGGCTGGGCGCTGTACAAGCAGCAGTTCTACGATGAGGCCCTCGACAATTTCATTGCATTGCTCGACTACCAGAAATTAATCGGTTATGACTTCGATCAGCACGAGGACAACAACGAAGAGCATCGCGTAACGGATACATTTCGCGTAGTCAGTTTGAGTTTCTCAAACCTTGGCGGTCCGGAGATTGTTGACCAGTACTTCACAGAAAAGGGTCATCGAAGCTACGGCGACAAAATTTACAGTAATCTCGGCGAATTCTTTTTCAGCAAACTGCGTTTTGACGATGCCGCATCGGTGTATCGATCATTTATCGAGTCAAATCCGTTTCACCAAAAGTCGCCGCACTTCAGCATGCGGGTCGTCGAAATTTTCGGGGAAGCCAATTTCCCATTGCTGGTCGTCGAGGCGAAGAAAGACTTCGCGACACGTTATTCGCTGTCATCGGAGTACTGGACGCGACACGACATAGAAAGCGCTGTTGAAGTCACGGACTTCCTGAAAACCAACCTGACCGATCTTGCCGGTCACTATCACGCGCTTTACCAGGTAGATGAGCCTTCTGCCGACAAGGCAAGTCACTTCGACGAGGCGCTACGCTGGTATCGACAGTTGCTGAGCTCGTTTCCGGCCGATGAGGAGTCGCCGCAGATCAACTATCAGCTGGCGGACCTATTACTCGAGAACGAAGACTTTGGCAGCGCGGCGCAAGAGTACGAGCTCACCGCCTATGAGTACGGCGATCATGACCAGGCATCTGCCGCAGGTTACGCTGCAGTATTCGCCTATCGTCAGGAACTGGAGCGGGCCACTGGCGCGCGTCAGCGCGACGTAAAAGAATTGACGGTAGAGAGTTCGTTGCGCTTCGCCGATACATTCATGGAGCACGAGCAGGCACCCGTTGTGCTTGGCGCGGCTGCAGACAATCTCTACGAGATGAAAGACTTTGCCCGTGCCATCGGCTCGGCCAAAAAGTTGATCGAGCGCTACCCCGTGTCAAATTCTGACTTGCGTCGCGCCGCCTGGGCGGTGGTTGCACATTCGTCCATCGATACGGCGGAGTACGGGAGTGCCGAGCACGCGTATTCGGAAGTACTGCAACTGACCCCGGAAGATGACGAGTCACGGCCAGCGATTATCGATGGTCTTGCGGCGGCAATTTACAAGCAGGCCGAACAGGCAAACCTGCTGGAAGACTACAGGGCTGCTGCAAACCACTTCCTGCGCATCAAGGAACTGGCACCAACATCCAGTATTCGCAGCTCGGCAGAGTATGACGCCGCCGCAGCGCTGATGAACTTGCAGGACTGGACATTGGCAGCGGATGTTCTCGAGGAGTTCAGAGGGTCCCATCCCGAACACGCGTTGAACAACGACGCGACCAAGCAACTTGCGCATATCTACCGAGAAGACGGTCAGCTGGCGCGATCTGCCGCCGAGCACGAACGGGTTTCTCTGGAGTCGGAGGACATCGTGCTGAGGCGCGAAGCCTTGCTGACGGCAGGCGACCTCTACCATGAGGCCAGAGCAATGGCCGATGCGATACGTGTGTACGAGCAGTACGTAGAGGATTTTTCACGGCCGATCGATCTGGCCATGGAAACCCGGCAACGCCTGGCCGATATCTTCAAAAAGCAACGCGACGACCAGCGCTACTACCAGCAGTTGGCAGCGATGATCGCTGTTGATGGCGAGGCAGGTGTCGACAGAACGGATCGCAGCCGCTTCCTGGCCGCGGGTGCCGCCCTGGTCCTCGCGGAGCAGGTATACGAGCAATTCGCGGCGCTGCAACTTGTGCAGCCGTTCGAGGCGAGCCTTGCACGGAAACAAGCGAGCATGGACACGGCACTACTCGCGCTTGAAAAACTTGTGGACTATGAGGTCGCCTCGGTAACGGCCGCAGCTACGTACTACATAGCCGAGTCCTATCGAAACTTCAGTGTGGCCCTGATGGAGTCAGAGCGTCCGGAAGGC
This sequence comes from Woeseia sp., assembly GCA_037968755.1. GTDB lineage: Bacteria > Pseudomonadota > Gammaproteobacteria > Steroidobacterales > Woeseiaceae > Woeseia. Next base: position 1,229 of record JBBKWB010000148.1, on the reverse strand, counting down.
CTGTCGGCAGCAGAGCAATCTGATTACGAACTGGTTATCGAAGAAGAGGCGTGGCCGTTCGAAGAGCGCGCGATTGAAGTTCATGAAGCGAACTTCGAGTTACTCGCAGCGGGCATTTACAACCCATGGATACAGAAGAGTCTTGATGAGCTGGCGGTAATGATGCCGGGCCGCTACGCGAAGAATGAGAGCAGCGAAGGATTCTTGAGCTCGATAGACGTATTCGCCTATCGCATGCCCGTAGCGCCGGAAACCGACGTTGAGGAAGAGGGTGTTGCTGAAGCGACGAAATCACAGCCCACCGATCAAGGTGAACCGGCTTTGTCGGCAGCAAGAAGGTGAATGGAATCGCCATGACAAACTCGAAAATTCCTAAATTGACACCAGCTGTTTGCACCGCGGCTGTGCTGACGTTTGCTGCAATCGTACTTTCCGGCTGCAATGCAACGACCAAGGCGCAACGCCAAGTGGCGAAAATTGAAGTCCAGGAAGCGGTCGGATTCACGATTACCGAAGAAGTACGGGTCAGTGAATCCGAGCGCGTCAAATACTACGAAGCGTTGGACTACTTGCAGGATGAAGACTTCGAGAGGGGTATCGCAATTCTCGAAGTCGTTGTTGCGGCCGCGCCCATGGTAACCGCGCCGAGAATAGATCTCGGAATTGCTCAGCACCGCCAAGGCAATCTGGCGGCTGCTGAAGAAAACCTGCTGCAGGCGCTCGAGCTCAACGCCAACCACCCGGTCGCTCTCAACGAGCTGGGAATCGTGTATCGCAAGACGGGTCGTTTTGCCGAAGCGAAGCAGCGCTACGAAGCGGCAATCGCGGTATACCCGGGTTATCACCACGCGCGTCGAAACCTGGCCATCCTTTGTGATCTTTACCTGGGTGATCCTGATTGCGCACTCGAGCAGTACGAAGCCTATATGACGACGGTCCCGTCTGACGAAGAGGCATCAATGTGGATTGCGGACTTGCGTTACCGCATGGGCGAGAGGTGATGATATGAACAAGACACTTTACTTGCTGCTGCTATTTGTGGTGTTGCCTTTGTCGAGCGTTGTTGCGGACGACGAAATAGAAAAAACTGACGCCGACACAAAAGCAGAAGATACCAAAGATGCTCCGGAGCCCGGTGGTCCAAAGAAAATGTCCGGCATGTCGATCCTGGGTAACGAAGAAACGCCAAAATCTCTGGTGATCGTGCCGTGGAAATCGTCCGAAATGGG
>JBBKWB010000147.1:0-20866 GCA_037968755.1 Woeseia sp. | reverse complement strand
TCCTGGTTCAGCGCGGTCTTCGCTCAAGGCGTTGCCGTAGCGTCTTCCGGCATCGCCGCCAACTGATTTAAAATGCTGGTGAAGTTTTCCACCCCTTGCGCACCGCTCACCAGGTGCCGTTGGTTGAAGATCACCGCTGGCACACCCTGAATGCCCTGGCTGATCCAATGCTGCTCGGCCTTGCGCACCTCAGTGGCAAACCGCTGATCGGCCAGTACCGCCAGCGCTTCGTTCCGTGCCAGACCAATTTCCGCAGCCACATCAGCCAACACGGCATTGTCGGAGAGGTTGCGTCCGTGGGTAAAGTGAGCCGCAAACAGCGCCATTTTGAGGTCGTGCATCCGGCCCTGCTGTTCAGCCCAGTGCAGCAGTTGGTGCTGATTAAACGTATTGTGCATGCGCTGGTCATCGGAGTAGCGGAACGCGAAGCCCACCTCAGCGCCGGCCTGCGTCATGCTCACCCGGCTGGCATCCGACTGCTCTTTCGTGGACCCGTATTTCTCGGCCATATGCTCGCGGATGTTCTGGCCTTCGGGTGGCATATCGGGGTTCAACTCAAACGGATGCCAGCGAATCTCATGTTGCATACCAGTCGCCTCCAGTGCAGTGGCGAGCTGCCGGTAGCCGATGACACACCAGGGGCACATCACATCCGAGACGATGTCGATCTGCAACGTGGAAGTCATAGTGGTCATGGTCAGGTCCCTGTTGTTCATGCGGCCGCGCCGCGCTCGTCGCGCAGCCAAGGGCGCGCATCGTTGTAATCACTGTTCAGCGAAATCAGATCAATCACCAGCAACACCGTCAAATAGACACCGTTCATCCATCAAAACACGGATGTTAAGCCGCTTTGTGCCACTCGAATTTCTGGAAGGGCGCATCCACCGGAGTTTGGGTCAGGTGGTTGGTGTAATTGGACATTACCTTTTGGGACACGCCGAGCACCACTTCCAGAATTTGGCGCTGGGTGAAACCCGCATCGATGAAAGCCTGTACCGCACTCTCGTCCACATTGCCGCGGCCGCGTACTACGCTCAACGTGAACGTGCGCAGGGCTTCCAGACGGGCGTTGGGCAAAACGGTTTCGTTGCGCAGCGCGTCAATGATCCCGTCGTCCACTTTCATGCCTTTGGCGATCGCTGTGTGAGCAGGCACGCAGTAATGACACGCATGCTCCACGTTGATCGATTGCCAAACCACGGTGAGTTCGTCTTTGTCGAAGCTGGAGTTCATGAACTGGGTATGGACGAAGTTGTAAGCCTCCAGGAGGCCCGGCGCTTCTGCCATCACGGCGTGCAGGCCGGGGATCATGCCGTTTGCCTTGCGCGACTGAATTAACAGTTCTTTGCTGGCGTCAGGGGCAGTGATTTCGTCGTGCAGGGTAAATTCGGTCATTCGGTTTCTCCGATCAAAGTTGAATTTCGAGGTTGGTGTGGAACGATTGGTTTAGACTATCCCATGTTCGACTGATCAGTCAACACTAGTCTGCTCGGCATTAGGGATATTCAGTCAATTTAGGCTCCAGATAGCCTAATCACCCCATTTCCCCGCAAAATCCGCGATAGGGGATGCAGACCACGCGATACCCATCAGAAACTGGAAAAGGTACTTGTTTGTAACGACCGGTCCATATGTGCTACAACTGACCGCAGCGGGATACCTGATGGAGGCCCAAAATGCCCTGGCAAAAATCTTTCGACGAAGACACCGCCCTCAACAACGCGATGCAGGTTTTCTGGGAAAAGGGTTTTGAACCGACCTCCATAGCAGACTTGCTGGAAAGCACCGGGCTCAACCGGGGCAGCCTGTATAACGCGTTTGGTGGCAAGCGGCAGTTGTTCTTGAGCGTTCTGAAGAAGTACGACCGGGATTATCGCGAACCCATGCTGGCAAAGCTGGAATCGCTGGACGACCCGAAGCGCGCGATCAATACATTTCTTGATTCCCTCGTTGCCGAAACAGTAGCGGACCGATCCCGAAAGGGCTGTTTCCTGTTCAACACAGCGCTGGGAATTGCTGCACATGATGACGTTGTTCAAGAGGTCGTAAGTAGTGGCGTGAAGGCAATAGAAGCTTTTTTTCGCCGCAGCATCGAAGTAGGGCAGGCCCGCGGCGACATTCCGCGGCAACTGGATCCATCGGCTACGGCTAAATCATTGCTGGCATCAACGGTCGCCATTCGCGTCCTCGGGCGCGGCGTATTCACCGAAGACTCGCTACAAACGATCGCAGATGAAGGCAAACGGCTGATTGAATGATCGGTTAGGGCCTATCGCTGAAGTTCGATATGTCTTGATGTGACCGGGGTCCATGTATTCTTAAATAGTAAAAAGAAATTTGGCTAGATAGGATTATCTTTGTTTACGGCTTAAGAATAGGACTACGCGATAGACGCTAAACGAAATTTCCTGATCGCACTGGTAGCAGCCCCGCTTCTGGCGGGCGGCGCATTTGTCGCCGGACTTTACCTGTTCCAGGAGTCACTGATATTTGTTGGTGCGAAATTGCCTGACGATTATCAGTTTCGCTTTGCGGTCCCGTTTGAAGAAATTGAAGTGGACGTGGAGGGCGCTCGGCTCAACGCCTTGTATTTTCAGCAGCCGAATTCGCGCGGACTGGTGTTTTTCCTGCACGGCAATGGCGGCAACCTCGATCCCTGGACTAGCAACATCGAGTACTACCGTCAGGTGAACTATGACTTGTTCATATTTGACTACCGGGGATACGGCAAGAGCAGTGGTCACAATACGAGCGAAAAACAATTGCATGCTGATGTTCGCGCGGCATGGGATGCCGTCGCACCACGCTATCAAGACAAACCAATTGTGGTCTACGGACGATCGCTAGGCGCTGCGCTGGCTGCCAAACTGGCAAAGGACGTCAATCCGGACCTGTTAATTCTCGTATCGCCATTTACCAGCATGGTTGCAATGGCACATCAGCAATATCCCTATCTGCCCGATTGGCTGGTCCGTTATCCGTTGCGAACGGATGAACGTATAGCTGATATCCAGTCTCCTATCGTTTTCGTTCACGGCGACAAAGACTACCTGATTCCACTCGAGCACAGCCGCACCTTGCATGGGCTCGCACGTCCTGGAGCAAAGCTACTGGAAATCCGGGGCGCCGGTCATAACGATATTCACCAGTTTGAAAGTTACATTGACGGCCTTACGGCGGAATTGCCAAACCAGGCTCCGGGCAACCGACACCTCACTACCGACGATGATCAAACGGGAATAACTTCACCAATCCACCATTGTTTCCGCAACGAGTATTCGAACGGCGGTAACAGCGACGTGGAGGAATTGACGGTCATTGTTGATGGCGACGACGCATCCGGTACCTACAACTGGATTCCCGCCTACAAAGACACCCGTTTGGGCCGGTTCAACGGCACTTTCCGAAGTGGGAACGTTAATGCCGACTACGAGTACGAGCAGGAGGGACAATTGGGCTCAACATCGATTTCAATAGTAGTCTCGGACAAACAGGCAATCGTCAGCGGCGGGCCTACAGAACTCGGGCTGGGTCAGACGTTGGCGCGCGTCGAGTGTTAGTGCAAAAAGTTAGAATCCGAAGAGCGCCTTATTCGTTAAACTAGGCGGATGCTGACTACCCAGGCTCCTTACTCATTTGTGGACGATCCACACGTTCCTGAATTCGACTCACCGGAGCATTTCACCGTAATGGATGCCACCTGCGGCCTGTGTGCCAAGGGCGCCAGGTGGATTGCGCGCAATGACACGCAAGAGAAGTTTCGAATTGTCCCTATGCAGTCCGCTCTGGGGACGGCGCTCATGCGGCATTACGGCATGGACCCCGCCGATCCACTGTCCTGGCTGTACGTACGGTATGGAGTAGCATTCGCTTCGCTCGACGCGGTTATTCGTGTTGGTCAGGACCTCGGTGGCCGTTGGCGCTGTTTGCGGGTAGTGAGAATTCTTCCGGGTGCTGTGCAAAATTCCATCTACGCATGGGTAGCACGGAACCGGTATCGCCTTTTGGGTCGGGCAGATTTGTGTTCCATGCCGGACCCCGACATCCAGTCGAGGCTGCTGCAATGAAAATCCTGATCCTCGGTGGTTACGGTGTATTCGGCGGTCGTCTGATCGAACTGCTTTGCGACAGTCCCGACCTCAACATCCTGATTGGCGGCCGAAGTCTAGCAAAGGCGCAGGCATTCTGTAAGCGCATCGAGTGTGCTGCAGAACTCTTACCGCTGGCCGTTGATCGAGATCACATCGATGCCAGTTTGCAGGAACACAACCCAGATATTCTGGTCGATTCTTCGGGCCCGTTTCAGGAATACGGAACCGATCCGTATAAGGTTGTTGAGCATTGTATTCGGCGGGGTGTGAATTACATCGATTTCGCAGATGGCTCCGATTTCGTTTTTGGCATTGATCAGTTCGATGCCGCCGCGAAAGTCGCGGGTGTTTTTGTTCTGTCTGGTGTCAGCAGTTTTCCGGTATTAACGGCTGCCGTCGTTCGGGAGTTTGCAAAAGAGATCGATATCAGGACGGTTACCGGTGGCATTGCACCATCACCCTATGCGGGCATCGGCATGAATGTTATGCGCGCTGTTCTGGGTTATGCCGGTTCGCCGGTGTCGCTGATGCGAGCCGGCATGCCGTCCGTGGTACCAGGGTTGACAGAAAGCCTGCGCTATACGATTTCCCCGCCGGGTTATCTGCCACTTCGAAACCTGCATTTCTCGCTCGTCGATGTGCCTGATTTGCAGGTCATTCCGCGGGCATTCACAGAAATAACAGATATCTGGATGGGCGCGGGCCCGGTTCCCGAAATCCTGCACCGCGCGCTGAATATGCTGGCGAAGCTTCGCGCGCGGCTTGGTTTGCCTTCTCTAACGCCGCTGGCGCCGTACTGCTACTGGCTCTTGAATCATATGCGCTTCGGTGAGGATCGTGGCGGAATGTTTGTGGAAGTCAGCGGGGAGGGCGGCGAACAGAAAGTCACCCGTTCATGGCATTTGCTCGCGGAGGGCGACGACGGGCCGTACATTCCTGCAATGGCGATCGAAATTATCGTTCGCAAACTTCTTGAAGATCATCGGCCGGAAGCGGGAGCACGTGCTGCGACCAATGAGATTAATCTTGATGACTACGAGCGCGTTTTCGCCAAGCGAAGAATTGTGTGTGGCTATCGCAGTCGTACCGGCGACTACAAATCGGCATTCGAATACGTATTAGCAAGTTGCATGCCGCAACTTCCACGGTCAATCGCTGAATTCCACTGTTGTGCAGATGGATCGGAGTGGACAGGGCAAGCCAATGTGAGACCGGCATCGAATCCATTGGCGAGGCTCGTCGCATTGGCGTTCGGTTTCCCGACTGTAGGTGGACCTACTCCTGTGCGCGTCACGGTCGATCGAGAGGCCGATCAGGAACAATGGCATCGACAATTCGGAAACTCGAGTTTTCATAGCACGCTGTCCCTGGGGCACGGCTTGGACGAATTCCTGATTTGCGAGCGTTTCGGTTTCATCACAGTGTCCATGGCAATCGTCTGGAACGAAGAGAAACTCCACTTTATACCCAGAAGATGGCGGCTAGGACCGCTCCCGTTGCCACGGTTTCTGTTACCGAAAGGGAACAGTTACGAATCGGACAACGATGGACAGTTTGCATTTAAGGTTGAATTGGCTGCGCCTTTGCTGGGACGCATCGTCGCGTACAGTGGCACACTGACGCTTAGCCATTCCGGAGACACCTGACCAACAGCGCTCGCGTCCCAATACACACAGAGCAGTGCGAATGACACGGGATGTGCTGAGCATCTACCTTGAGAAGATCTGGATGAACGTATTTTTCTACGGACTGTTCATGGATGTATCCCTACTCGCTGAAAAGGGTATATCACCGGGTACTACTGAAATTGGATACGTAGAAGGATTCGCTCTGCGCATCGGCGAGAGGGCGACACTCGTACGGTCTGCCGCTGGCCGCGCATTCGGTGTCATGACAAATGTATCTGCTGACGATGCGAAGGCGTTGTATGCAGAGAGCAGCGTCGCAGACTATGTACCGGAATCTGTGGCAGTAGTTCTCATCGATGGCAGCACGGCCGTCGCCACTTGCTACAACTTGCCTGTCGACAAGGTTACGGGAACCAATAAGGCCTATGCAGGGGCGCTTTGGGAGCTAGCGAACCGTCTGGGCTTGCCGGAACAATACCTGGCAGAAATCCGGCTGGCCGGCGGCTAGCCCAAGTACGGCAATCAACATCTCGTCAATCGAGCCACAATGCCGTTTTTAGATCACTAATGAGCGTCGCGCCTGTACCAATATCCGTTACCTCGAACCTGCCTTGAAAAAACTCGTAGACCAGGATAAATCGTCCAATGACCGAGGTGAGGCACTGGTTATCTGACAAAGATCTGGCCGGCTTTCCTCCAGCAATCAGGTTGACTCCAAGTGTATGCAGAGTGGCTGAGTGTTCGCTCGGTCGGGTGTACGTTTCAATCACCGATGACTTACCGTCAATCGCAAACTCCAGGCGATGATTTGTGCCCTGGTAGTCCTCGTACTCGAGATCGACCATCTCAACTGATTGTCTGGCCAGGTAGGGATTGAATTTCATGAACGCATTCCAGATCATGCGTGTTTCAGGCCAATCCCGGGTCGACTTGCTCGTCAGAGAGACCAGCTTTCGGTCACACCACCCGCGCGAGCACCACTGGCCGTCCAGCACTATCCACTGCTGGCCGTCGTATCGCATCAGGTACTGATATGCATCGTCGGCAGCCGTAGATAGACCGACTATCAAGGCCAGGGAGCCATCAGCAAGGTAAGCAACACGGTCAATCTGAAAATCAGTCGACGCTGGCGGGTATTTCGCTGCCGGATCGGGGCGCGGCGTCAAAAACTCCAGCCAGTTTCGGTAGTCCATGTTGGGGAGGGCGACAGTTGTATCGTCAGCCGTCTGGTCGATAGACACGATGCGAATACGTTTTTCATCAAGGACGAATAGCGATCGATTGTCCTCGCTTATGGATAGCTCATTCGGGCACTGTGCGATGTCGGTGAGTGTAGTTGACGTTGCAGAGCGCGAATCCCATACGCCGATAACACAATGTTCTTCGATTTGCTGGGCGAATAGCAGCCGGGAGTGTTCGCGCTTTGCTGCCTGCAGTTCTGCTGCCGCGGCCTGATCTGCTCTAGCAATTACAGAGCGCGCCGATGCTGAGTTGAGCAGCACTCTAGTGAATTCACTATTGTCCAGGGCATCTGCAGCCGTTAACAGACTTTCGATTTCGGCCACCTCGGTATTCTCCAGGTCCAGTCGCTGCAGTAGTACGGTAGCTGTGCCGCTGTGTCCGCCTTGCGTCGCTGCCAATACAGTCTGTGCAGTAGGAACAGCACCATACTGGATCAGAAGTTCGGCTACCGGCGTTTTGCCTCGGGTCGCGGCTGCGTACAATGGTGATTGACTACCGATCGTCTGACTGGCATCGGCGCCTTTCAAGATCAGCAGTTCAACCAGATCCCGTTCGCCAGAGGCAGATGCCATATAGAGCAGCGTCCTGTTGGATCTTTCCGGGACGACATTCGGGTCGACGCCAGCATCAAGGATACGCATAGCTGTATTGGTATGACCGCGCATAACCGCCTGGTACAGCGCCGAGCGTCCATAGGTCGTCAAGTCAGCGCCATTTCGTATGAGTGCGTCAACAACATCCGTCATGCCAAATTCGGCGGCACTTTCAAGAAAGTTTTGTGCGCTGTTTCCACGCCCGTTGGCGTCGGCGCCAGCGTTAATCAAGGCAACCGCAATGGCTTCCTGACGCCCGGTAACCGCGTTCATGAGCGCTGTAGCGCCTTGCGAGGCTTTGGCGCGAACGTTCGCGCCTTCTTGAATAAAGAAATTGACGACGCGGACATCGCCGCTGTGAACCGCCCACATTAGTGCGGTGCTTTGCGAATCGTCAGTTTCGTTGATGTCGGCTCCGGCCGCCAACAGCTGCCTTGCCATCGGAATATCCGCTTCGAGTGCGGCCATCATCAATTCGGTAATGCCATAGAGGCCCGCTCGCGGCCGCATCATGACGCCAATGTCAAATACAGGCTCGAACCGCTCGACGGCGCTGGATGAAGTTTGCTGTGCTGCAGCATGCGACGACACCAGTATCAAGCTAAGGCCGGCAAGAACACGGATTACGAGATTCGTCAGTTCATTCTTATTGCTATTGGATCTTTTCACGGGGATGCTCCTGGCCTATCGCCAAAGCATACGCGCCGACAGAACAGTCACCCGTGACCACGTTCACAGCCAACCCAGGCCACTTTTCCCGATAGCTTCTAAAAGCTTGACATCTCGATCAATGATATTAACATTCAACTCTATGGTTGAATGTAATGCAGAGCTCGACAACATCTTTTTCTCGCTGTCTGACGCGACAAGGCGGGACGTCTTGGGTCTGTTGCAGGCATCCGACGAGCTGGGCGTCGGTGAGATTGCGGCACACTACCGACTAACCTTCGCCGGGATCGCAAAACACATAAAAGTACTCGAGACCGCAGGGCTGGTCCGGAAGCGACGCGTAGGCAAGCAGCAGATGGTCAGCCTCAGACCTGACAAGGCCGCACTTGCACGCGACTATCTAAATCAATACGCCGAAATCGCGAACGAACGCTTTGATCGTCTCGAGGCGCTGTTATCCAGGAGTCAACAATGAGCAAGTATCGAAAATCCGTCGACGAGACCAACCTCACGCTGACTATCGAGCGGCGATTCGACGCGCCACAGGCCATCGTCTGGGACTACTACGCGAAGCGCGAGCTGATTGAACAGTGGTGGGGTCCCGAAAACTATCCCGCGACGATCAAGACCTTTGATTTCCGGGTCGGCGGCAAATGGCACTACTACATGACCGGTCCGGACGGCAGTAAGTACTGGAGCCTGGTCGAGTACAAGTCAATCGAGGCCGGCAACGGCATTGAGTACGACGATTTCTTCAGTGACGAAGAGGGCGCACGCAACGCAGCGCTGCCCGCCACACGAGTTAAGGTCCAGTTTCAAGCCGACGACTCGGCGACGCTGGTCAGCACGACACTGGTTTTTACCAAGTTGGATGACCTGCGCAAACTGGTTGAGATGGGCTTTGAAGAGGGCTACGCATCACAGTGCGACAAGCTCGATCGGGTATTGGCAGCACGCGCCGCAGACCTCCCAAGATTGGTTGTCGAGACCACGGTGGACGCGCCTGTTGCTGAAGTGTGGCGCGCCTACACAACCGCCGACGACATCACTCAATGGAATGCCGCATCTGATGACTGGCACACGCCACGTGCATCGGTGGATTTACGCGTCGGCGGGGCTTTCTCCTCGCGCATGGAAGCGAAGGACGGCAGCATGGGTTTTGATTTCGCGGGTACGTATACCGAAATCATCGATAACGAACGAATTGAGTACACGTTTGGGGAGCGTACGGCACAGGTTGTGTTTGCGCCAGGTTCCGATGGCGTGACGGTTCAAGTGAATTTCGAAGCCGAGACGACGCACTCACTTGACGATCAACGTAACGGCTGGCAAGCAATTCTTGATAATTTTAAGCGGCACGTTGAAGCACGGTCGTGATGCGATATCGAGAAATTCGCGGAACATAGTGGCCTGCCAGGTATCAAAGTAGGCCATGACGAGACTCTCCACTGCAATATTTGCCGCGTTATTGCTGTTCGCATCTGCGGCTTCCTGGGCCGTGGACACCACTTTCTTGCAGGGATTGGGAGACTCGCACTATCACCGCTTGAGCTCCAAGGTCGTCGGCCGCAACTATCACGTTTACGTCATGCTTCCAGCCGGTTACACAGAACAACCCCAACAAGACTACCCGACGATCTACCTGCTTGACGGTGGCGAACTTTTTCCGCTTTTTACTGCGTATTACCGCTATTTGCATTTCGGTGAAGAGATGCCGGCTGCCATCATTGTTGGCATCTCCTATGGCAGCGACACGTTCGAGGGCGGAAACTTCCGCAGCACGGATTACACCGCTGCATCGAATGAACGAGAATATTGGGGCGGCGCCAGTGCTTTTCAGAAGGTCTTGCAAGATGAAGTATTTCCGCTAATCGAGAACAACTACCGGTCGCAGTCGGACAAGCGAATTATTTTTGGCCACTCACTCGGTGGTCAGTTCGTGCTTTACACAGCGCAGACTGAACCCGATCTCTTCTGGGGCTACATAGCCAGCAACCCGGCGCTACATCGCAACCTGCCATTCTTTCTGCAAGAGGCTAGGCCGTCGCCGGAAGAGGGCGACCGGCCCAGGCTTTTCGTGGGCAGCGGCTCGAATGACAGCCCACAGTTCCGCGCACCAGCCCTTAAGTGGATCGAGCACTGGTCGGCTGTGAATGACACGCCATGGCACTTGAAGACGATGACGCTAGAAGGTCATACCCATATGTCGGCACCACCAATCGCATTCCGGCAGGGTATGCACTGGTTGTTCTCGGCCGAGTAACAGAGCGGCCAATTGTTGCCCCTAACGGGTATGCAATCTCGCATCCGCCTACTTTGACCAAAGCCCAAAGCGATTGTGGTCTCGATTACTTTGTTTTCATTAGTTGCGCGGCGTCGTCCGCATGCTGGCGTAAGGTTGCCCCGTCTATTCAAGTCTATTCCACGTCGTTTGGCGACTCGGGTAGTGTGGCAATTACGTATATACGCAATTCGTAATACGGATACTGTGATGATATGGAATAAAAGTACTTGATGCGAAGTGGCCTGTGGCTGCCCATAGAAAGCACGGTAGGTCAGCGAGTCTTTTGAATCTGCATCAACGGGTATCACTGCACGATTACCGACCCACTCGAGCTTCAGGAGTTTTGGACAATGAGACATATGATGAAGCAAACATTTGCAGCACTGTTAGCTGTCTTGCTTGCAGTATCCGGGCTCGCGGGCTGTCGGTATGAGCCCACGTCGAATTCAAGCCAAATTCTGGATCGTGCATCGCCGATAGCACAGGAAACCGCACCGGCAGTCACCGATGCCGACATCGGTAAGGCGCAGACCTGGGGTGGCAGCCACAATGTTGTCAGCGTAAAGCATCTGTTTTTTTCCGAACAGCCTGATGCCGCGGCACTGCAAGCGGCTCGCAATCACGATGTCGGCGTTGTGATCAATCTGCGCGAACCTTCCGAGATGGATTGGGACGAGGCCGCAGAGGCAGAGAACCTCGGTATGACGTACTACAACGTTCCTGTCGCCGCCGAAGGTAGCGGTTTAGATCAGGAAGCGATGCAGACCATCAGCCGATTGGCTCAACAGCACGGCGACCAGAAAATTCTCTTGCACTGTTCCAGTGGCAATCGGGCCGCCGCATGGTTGGCCGTGCATCTTGCCAACGATCACGGGATGACAGTTGAGCAATCTATTGCCCTGGCACAGCAGGCGGGACTTACCAAACCAAATATGGAAACGCGGGTCCGGAATTATCTGAGCAATGGTGTTCGCGAGAAGACATGAAATCAGTGCCAACATCGCTCGCATTCTGGAAGGTCTGATCGGCGCGTTTCGCTGGCAACCCATGCCACGACGGCTACCGACACCGATCAATCACTTGAGTAGCGAAGGATGATGGAGACGTCGAAAGTGCCGGATGACGAGGTGAAACGAGCCACTCGGACTGTATACCAAGTTTGGGATCGTACGACCCGTTGGTTTCACTGGATTAATGTCGTGTGCGTAATCGGGCTTACCGCGCTCGGGCTTGCGATCCTGAATGAAAAATCATTCGGTGTAAGTGCGGACGGAAAAGTGCTGTTGAAAACGCTGCACGTGTATGTGGGTTATGTTTTCGCTATCAACCTTAGCTGGCGGTTGGTGTGGGCCTTCATTGGCAGCCTGAGTGCGCGATGGAGGGCAATACTGCCTTTCGGGACTGGCTACGGCGCTACTCTACGAGAGTATGTGCGGAGGCTATCTGCGGGTGCAGCACCTAACTATCTCGGCCATGATCCGATAGGTCGGCTCATGCTGTTGTTGTTGTTTGTTCTACTTGTGACCCAGGCGACTACGGGACTGGTACTGGCCGGCACCGATCTTTACAAACCGCCGTTCGGCGGCGCGATCGCAGAATGGGTAACGAATGCCGACCCGGACAAACTGGCGAAACTAACACCCGGTTCGAAAGATGCGGTAGACCCAATCGCGTACGACGAAATGCGGAGCTTTCGAAAGCCGTTTATCACCATCCACGAATACTCGTTCTACACACTGATGGCGCTGATTCTCCTTCACATTGGAGGCGTTGTGATTGCGGAAATTCGTGAGAAGAATGGCCTGGTCTCCGCGATGATCAGTGGCGAGAAGGCATTGTCATCACCGCCGGTTGATGTTGAGACAACTGATCATAAAGCTGAGGATTAACTCGTGATTCTTAATCGAAATCGACCTGGGCGCATATATGCCCCAGTCGGCCACTACCAATAGGACTTAAAATGCAAAAGCTCCCACATCACTATGCAGTTGCCGCTGCGGCTCGTGTCGATGGCAACGTTGAGCTGTCCAGCGACGGCCTGGCTTCGATTGATTCTGCGCCACCGGCCGAATTTGGAGGCCCCGGAGACTGTTGGTCACCTGAGACTCTTCTGGTCGCCGCCGTCGCTGATTGTTTCATACTAACGTTCAGGGCTATTGCACGCGGCGCCAAGCTGGAATGGGTATCGTTAAAGTGTGAAGTTGAAGGCACCCTTGATCGCGTGGACAACGTTTCTCGATTCACTGACATGAACTTACGGGTAGTACTCAAGGCACCACAGGGAACCGACGAAAAAAATGCGCTGCGCTTACTGGAGAAGGCGGAACATGCGTGCCTGATAACCAACTCGCTAAAATCCGAGAGCCATCTGCATGCTGAGGTGCTGCTCGTGGAATGACCGGAGAATTGCGCCACGTTCAACTTGCTTGTATGCGCCCCCCGCATTAGCACTGGAAAACCGTTTTGTTCGCATTGCTGATGGCGAGCACTGTAGAATTGTTGCGTGGTCAATTTATATGCGCTGCACGTTAGCATAAACGGCATGGGGGCATGATGAAGCAACAGGATGCTGCGACAAAGATTAAGCGCTGGATTGTTTTTGTCATCGTCGCGTTGATGGCTATTGATTTCGTCGTTGTTGTTCGCGAGTTGCAATGGCTAAGCGCCTTTCTTATTCTGACAATTGCGTTGCTCATTCTGTTTGTAACGGTATTTAGCGATCGACTTGCAGTACAAATCCCTGCGGAATTTCAGATACTCGCACTACTTTTCGTTTTTGCCGCGTTGTTCCTGGGGGAAGTCCGAAGCTACTACCAAAGGATCTGGTGGTGGGATATCGCTCTGCACACCACGTCCGGCTTGCTGATGGGTATTCTGGGTTTTCTATTGATCTATGTACTCAATGCAAGTAAGACCATTGCATTTTCCATGACGCCCCGATTCATAGCATTTTTCGCGTTCATGTTTGCTGTCGCTGTTGGCGCACTGTGGGAGATATTTGAGTATTCGATGGATTTGATCTTTGGCGCCAATATGCAAAAAGCCATGTTCGGTGATCCATCCGGGTTGACCGATACGATGTGGGACATGATCGTCAACACGATTGGCGCCGCGTTGATCAGCACCTTGGGCTGGTGGTACTTGAAACGTGATCGGCAATCCTTTATCGATATGTGGATTCAAAAGTTTGTCCAAAACAATCCGCATTGGTTCGAATCCTGAGAGGATGCACGATCGAATGCAGGGCACGCCACTTTCCCATACCCTCTATCTATGAGTACGCCTGCTGAGACTTTTTCCGACCCCCCTGAATGGGCAGCGGCCATGGAGCCAGGTCACTGGTATCGTATTTCAGGGGACGTACCGGATCTAAATCTGACTCCTACAGCTGTCGGCACTCGATACCTGGAAGACAGCGATCCCGCTCGAGACCCCGTGCTGAATCCCCCGTTGAGCCTGAAGGAACGCGCGCGCCGATTGATCGGACGCGATTGGATCGCGCCGTGGAGCGGCCGGGTCGGCTTTTCGTCGATTACTGAAGCCTGGAACGGTGCCGTGTACGCCTCGCGATTTGGATTGTCTGGTTCAATGATCGTGTTTGGTGGTGGCCACAATGACTACTTCGGTTCCGATGTCCACGCGTTTGATATTGCGACGCGTGAGTGGCGGAGACTAACTACGGGCTTCGTGTCAGGGCGCCCGGACGAATACGGGCAAGGGGCGATCTACCCAGATGCGGTATACCCCGATAACTCACCGCTGCCACCCCACACCTACGACTACATTCAATACGACGCGGTGGGCAACGATTTCATCTTGCTAAAAGGCCAGGCAGAACTCGGCCCGCATGTTCGAGCGGTGGCCATTCCGCATTTGTTCAACCTGGATACGCACACCTGGCGCCATGGCCCCAGGCACGAATCAGCCATTCTTAATTCCGGTGGCTTCACGACATGGGATGCAAAGCGGCGGCTGTTGTGGGGCCATTCCGGTGACGATGGTGGCGGCAACGCATTCGTCGGGTACAGCCCAGACGGCAAGAATCCGGATGGAACATTTGGGAGTTGGCGTGAATTCCATCCCAGTAAGCTGCCGGGCGAGGCCAATCACAATGCCATGCAGATGCACCCGGAGGCAGACTCCATATTGGTCTCGCTTCATTGCAGCGACTCTCTGGGCGTGATTGACCCCAGCAATCCAGGTGATGCGATCACTCCTGTTAAGTCCGTTGGTCCAAAACCAGCAATTCAAGAATACGCCGCTCTGGAACATGCAGCGGGATCCGGATCACTCATTTACTACTCTGCCGCTGACGGTGCAGGCGTCCACGCCATAGACTGGGATGGCGAGGCGCATTGGCATGCCATTAGCGCAGCAACAAGTCTTGATCCGATTGCAGATGCCGCCGTCCGGTCAAGCCATAAGATCAACAAATTGCATACGTTTGGGCGGTTTCGAATTGCTCATTTTGCTGACGTCGATATTGCATTGTTGGTACGCCATGTGGACTCGCCGGTGTACGCTATGCGCCTGCAGAAATAGCGCCTCTTAACTAACGTTTATGTAGATCGGCATAACGAGGCCGGCATTCGCTCCGGTTCCAGCCAGTAGTTCGAACAGGATGATCGAACACGCTGATGAATAACGGAACGCGGCAGATGGCGCTTGATATACCAATTAGCGATCCCACTATGTAGCGCTGCATAGACGCCGCGCATTAGCGACGGCTGCCAAGGAGTCCTGCAATGAATCAGAATCAGCCTAACTACCGCAAAGTCGCTTTCCGTGACACCGTTACCGGCAAAGTCATTGTGACCCGTTCGACAGTAGAAGCATCGTCGACTCTCAAGCATGACGGCGAGACTCTGCCTGTCGTAGACCTGGAGGTTACGGCCGACTCTCATCCGTTTTTCACCGGAGTGCGACGTGCGCCGTCGCAGGAGTCCCGGGTTGCGCGCTTCAATGCTCGCTATGGGCAGACAGATAGGCAGACCGGCCCAAAACAGTAGGTGACAGGGGAATCGGGCTGCTTATAGGTGTCAGAACTGAAGCTGAAGATTCATTTGCAACTCAGGCTGAGCTAACGCGGATAAGTCATCAGCGTCGAATCTGTTGGGATTAGGAAGCTAGAACACTGGAAATGCGGGCTGCCCCGATATGCTAATAACGAACAACACGACGCTCAGCAGCATTAAAACCACTGCAGCAGAAATAACAACAGTGCGAGAAGGCCGCCGATACCGATCAAGAACCCAACCCAGAAGTGGCAATAATTGCATGGTGTGAGTAGCCACAAAATGCGGAACACGAAGGTCACCTATAGTCCGCGACCATCCGAACATGGGTACGTTGTTTGTATTTGTCAGCGTGGTGCCAACCGAGTGGGATTCGGTTGCCGACATGTAACCTGCAAAAATAAAGGTCAGAACAGACCCCATGATCAGACCGATGATTGAACCCAACCGGTAACTGGAACCGTCTTTTTTCCCGTGTCTCCAGATCACTACGCCGAGGGTAAAAGATGCGAGGATCAGCAGCACTGCGCCAACGCCCATGAGTTGGTACATGTGAAAATCGAAGTCAGTGTCATGGTTGAAGTGTGAACGCAACCCGCGAGCCGCTTGTAGCGATATGTATATCTGCTCGAACAATCCAGAAGCGACCGCCGCGTAACCCGTCAACAGGACGGCCATGCCCAGCCGACGTCCGCGTTCAAGTTGTTGAGCGAGAATCGCGAGCGTAAAAAAATGAATCGTCAGCGATAGGCTGAATTTGATCGGCTTCGCCCAAACGGAAGCGCCATCCAGTTGACGCGTATCCATGCAATAGGCGGGCAGCAGGATCGCCAATAACGCCAGCAAGAACAGACCAGTCATCACCCATGCGCGGGTGACATGGTCGTCGTCAAGGCTAAAGGGAAGACGCGGATACTGTCTCGATGGGTAGCTAGGTAACTGCTTCTGCACGATGCATTCCTCCGCGTCCAATAAGTCCGAGGCGCATACTTAGAAACAGCGCCAGGCCAATCGGCCCGAACATGAAGGTAGCCACGAGAATAGGGCCCTGAATTAGCCGGGAAATCCCCATGTCGTCTGCCTTTTCCGCTATCCACGAACCGATGAACAAGTCGAAGGCCAGGTAGTGCACCCATCCCGCCAGTAACATGCTGTCATTGAGGAACAGAGTTCGAACGCTGGCAATTGAACTGTAACCACCGTCCGCGATGAAGAAGGTTGTTAGTGCAAGTCCGGCGTAAAGTAATGACAGTCCGAATGGAATCAAATACTTCGGAATCATGAACAGTGGTTTCAGGCGGCGAGGCGAGAACACCAGGATTGCCCAACCGATCATTGCCGCTGTATTGGCGAGTGAAAATATCTGCTCGGGTGCCATTTCCCACCTCTGTTTAGCCGCTGTAAGGGGAGCAGATTCAGCTGTTATCTAGACAATGTCAAGATAAACTGGACAGCGTCTAGATCGCGATCTACCCTGAATGACCTGATTCATTGGCACTGATATGAGCACTGCTATGCGAACAAAGGCTGGCTACCATCATGGGGATCTACCCGCAGCGCTATTACAGGCCGCAGAAATCGAGCTGTCGAAGAAGGGGATACGTGCGTTTTCCATGCGAGCTGTGGCCAAGAGGGCCGGCGTAAGCCACGGCGCGTCCGCTCACCATTTTGGCGATGTAAAAGGTTTACTCACCGCGCTTGCAGCGAAAGGGTTCCACCTCTTCGTGGAAACCCAGGAACGGCGTCAGCGCGCCGCGGCGCCCGATCCCGAAAGCCAGTTGGCCGCTTCGGGTTTGGGGTACGTCGACTTTGCAGTAGCAAATCCTGAACTATTCCAGCTGATGTTTTCATCCGAGAAGCCAGATAAAACAAACAAGGCACTTAGCACTGCCGCGAACGCTGCATTTGACAAACTGGTCCACGACATTGAGCGCATCGTTAAATCCGATCCCTATACCGACCCGATTGCAATGACCAGTGTCATGGCTACCTGGGCAACCGCGCATGGTCTGGCCAATCTGATGATCGGCGGACGCACAGGGCGCATGAAGTACTTACTGGATATGAAGAAGGCAGATCAAGATCACGTCTTGTCCGATATTCTTCTTCGGGCCAGTTCCGTGAAGGAACCGTAAGGGCTCCGCTAGCTTGCTGCGAAACTCTTTCGCAACTTTCACGAAAAAGCGTCAGGTTTATTCGTCGCTTCATTGGATAAGCCAGGCAGCATTCTTGGTCCATTATGAGGCGATTCCAGGCTGATCCACGCTTTTAGTATATGAGGCTGGCGAATGTCGACGGGCCGTCGACTGCCATACTCAATAGTGCAGGCCTTGCGTCTGTGGCACTCAAGAGGTGGATCATGAAGCCGAAATCACTACCGACTCAAATCTGGACAATCGCACTGACTGTGCCCGTTCTCATTTTCACCAGCGGCTGCGCCGACAAGGTTCGCGTGTTTAACGCGCCGTTGCCGTCGGAATGGGGCGTATTGGTTGATGGGACCAAGGCAGGCGCGGTGGTAAACGACGCCCGTTATACGGATACAGACCAAACTCGCACGGTGGGCAACTTCACATCCGGCGGAGCGTCTAACGAAGAGGTGACCGCGTTCACCAGCCGACGACCGGTGAAGCTGGTGGAGAATGTCAGCTGGACTAGCGGCGATGACGATATTGCCGGGGTTACCTTTTCTCCAGAGATCGCGTTGCCTGTTACAGTCTGGATCGTACAAGGACCTTTTAACACGCAGCGTGACCTGGCAATCGATCATTGTGTGACAACCTCTGCAATCTGGCGTGCCGATCGTATGGGTGTACGCTTCTCGCAGTTTGAAATTGTTGACGCCACGAACGACCCGGATGCGCCTAACTACACTGATTTTGTCTGCTCAATGCGAGCCGGCATCCAGAACGACATCGGCAGGCGCAACGGCCGCATTAACGTGTACTGGGTGGACACCGTCGACGGCGGTACAGGGCGAGGGCAGGCTTGTGCTTTCGGCAGTGACTTCGTTGCGATGGGCCGAACCGCAAACGACGAGCTGCTGGTACACGAGTTCGGCCATAATCTTGACCTGCGCCATGTCGATGGTCAGGCGACGTTCGACAATACCAACATCATGGACAGCGCGAGCAGTACGCGGGAGTTCATTACGGAAGGGCAGCTACACCGAGCACATCTCAACGACAATTCCGTACTCAACACGACCTACGGAGCCAGAACCGGGGAGCCCACACGGACCTGCGCGCATGGCGCCGATAGTAACGATTGCCCAGTACTGAATACACGCATCTGGGCCGACGGCACCTTTCCTGCGAACTGAGGACTGACCAATGAACTATCGAAAATGCATTTTTGCGTTGTTCATCCTATTGTTCGCAGTAGCGGCGATAGCGCAAGAATCAAACCGATTCATCAACCTGCCGTTGGAAGTACTCGCGGACACGTGGTTGACCCGTAACTGCGGTATCGATGAGGAGTCGCAGCTTGAAGTCGTGGTGGCCCGACGCGGTGAAGCACTTGAGGCCATTTTTCTGAGTGCCTGGCGAGACGGTCCGCCTAAAGAACAAGTACGCGTGACGAGCAACGCAGCCGCAAAGCGCTACCAGCGCAATCGCGAGTTACTAAACGACCCCGAGAGCCTTGGACTTGGCAACGAAGATCTTGCCCGCAACAAAGCACGATCGGAGGAGAGCTTCGTTACTCGCGCTGTCGAAGGCTTCGAGTTCGGCTACCGCAGCCAGGCGCTTCGAGGGTTGTACTTTGCGGGCGGTGACGCCGGCCGCAGAATTGTTGAAGCAACGGCCGCCGATACTCAGTCGCCATTCAACTCGATAGCGAAGTTAGTTCTGGCGCGCGGTGATGAGAACTGAGGGCACTATTGTAAATGCACAACAAAAGACAATAGTCAGCGCTGCATGGAATAGACACGATTACCTAGAGGTGACACTCGAATGGCCATTGATTACGTCAGCTCGGACACAGCGGCAATGTATGCAACCGCTACAGGCAACAAGCGAATCAAGGAGCTGTTGTGGGGCGATGCCGTACAGCTACTGACCGCCAGCGGTTCGCGCCGCAAGGTGAAAGCCCGCGACGCTACGGGTTACGTCAAGGCCAGTGACCTTGGCGGTGAATCGCTGCTTGAGGTGTATTTCATTGATGTGGGGCAGGGCGATGGCGTGCTCATTCGCACACCCGACCACAAGCACATCCTGATTGACGGTGGCTACAAGCGTTCCAAGCAACCGACGGGCAAGAACGCGGCCGACTTCGTCGACTGGAAATTCGTCAAAGATTACGGAAACACAACGATCAAGTTGGATGCAATGATCGCCTCGCACTGCGATGCCGATCACTATGGCGGACTGTGGGACTTGCTAAACCCACTCGAAACCCACGACCTGGATGCGACGGGTCTTCAGGTCGACCAGTTCTATCACGCTGGTGTCAGCTGGTGGAAAAAACCGGGAGGCGGGCGTTTTCTCGGCCCCGTCGTCGACGGTTACCTGACGACACTGCTCGGCAATCGCGCCTCAATCCGTGACGGATTGGACCCCATTGGCCCGGGCCTCCGGTTACAGGGCGAATGGGCGGATTTCCTGCAAGTTCTGTACGACTACGGCTGCCCGGCGACCCGCCTTACTCACACCAGCGACTATATCCCGGGATTCGAACCCGCTGCCGGCAAAGCGTCACTCAAGGTGCTGGGACCCGTCGAGTACAGCGACAATGGCAACCCGGCATACCGCTCGCTGGGTTCTGACAGCCAGAATAGCAACGGGCACAGCATCCTTCTGCGCCTCGACTATGGTCGCGCCCGCATATTGTTGACGGGCGACCTCAACAAGAAGAGCCAACGTTTGTTGCTGGACGAGTACACCGGCGAACGCACCGAATTCCTCTGTGACGTGGCCAAGGGCTGTCACCATGGTAGCGACGACGTTTCCTTAGAGTTCCTGCAAGCCATGCGCGCGGCAGCTACGGTTATCTCGTCCGGCGACAACGAAGGCCACGCACACCCGCGTCCCAATATTGTCGCCGCCAGCGCGATCACCGGACATGTCGCGGTCCACAACGACGAACTCCTGACACCACTCGTTTACTCCACGGAGATTTCCCGCAGCATCAACGTGGGTAAACCCGTCAAGCTGACACACCAGGATTTGCTCGATGAGAATGACGCCACCCTGGAGATCAACGATCTGCGACGTACGAAAATCGACTACGACGTTGTGAAAGCGGGCGACTTAAATCCCACCCGGCGCTCGCGCACTCTGGCCAACCGGCTCATTGTTGATGGCATTGTCTACGGCCTCGTCAACGTTCGAACGAACGGCGACAA
>JBBKWB010000146.1:0-11565 GCA_037968755.1 Woeseia sp. | reverse complement strand
CTTATCGTACTCGAAGACGGTGGCTTCAAGACCGGCGGACTGAACTTTGACGCGAAAGTCCGGCGTGAATCGACCGACCTGGAAGACCTGTTTATCGCGCATATCGGCGGCATGGACTCATATGCACGCGGCCTGCTCATCGCCCACGAGATCCTCGAGAAGTCCTCGCTGTCTGATTATCGCCGCGAGCGCTATGCCAGTTTCGACAACGGACAGGGCCAGGCATTTGCCAAAGGCCGGTTGTCTCTAGTGGATCTCCGCGAACTTGCCGCGAAACAGGGTGAGCCGCGCAAACTAAGCGGCCGGCAGGAATGGGTCGAGAACGTCATTAATGACTTCATATTTCGGGTGAAGCCCTGAGCGTCTCGTGAGCGGGCATCGTAACCTGTACAGGCCCCCCCGATGACGCGGCGGAGTCCGGACAGCCTGGCAGAGCGGGTATTGCTAAATGCCCGCGGCGACCGTGTCACGCTGCTGAATTTCGGAGCTCGACTGACACGTATCGAACTGCAGCTGCCGGACGGCATCCGCAACGTGATTCTCGGTTATGAAGATTGCGCGGGTTACCTGAACGACCCTTACTTCATGGGCGCGACCGTCGGGCGTACCTGCAACCGTATTGCCGGTGCACACTTCAACCTCGGTGGTGTTGACTATCCGCTCGATGCCAACGAAGGGGAAAACCACCTGCACGGCGGTGCGGGCGGCTTTCACAACAGGCACTGGACAATCGATGCGGCGGTCCCCGACGATACAGTTCGGTTTCGGCTGCGGTCAGCGGATGGCGACCAGGGCTACCCAGGAACGCTCGAGGCGAGCGTCACGTACCGCTGGACGGATGAACGCGAGCTCGTGATGCGGCTGGAAGCTGAAACCGACCGGCCGACACATGTAAACATGACCAACCACGCCTATTTCAATCTCGCGGCTGGCGGTGCCGACGTGCTCGGGCATCGCTTGCATATTGCCAGCCGGCAAATCGTGCAGGTCAACGACGACCTGCTGCCGACCGGCGATTTCCTCGATGTCACCGGTTCCGGACTGGATCTGCGCCAGCCAGCGGCGCTGCGTGATGTTATCGGGTCGCGGCACCCGCTTGTCGTGCGCACCGGCGGTATTGACTTCAACTATGTTCTGGACGAATCCGGCGGCCGTGCCGAACTTGAGAGCCCGAACGGCGACCTTTGCTTGCAGATGACGACAACGTGCCCCGGGCTTCAGGTATACGGCGGGCAGAAGCTTGGACCGCCGTTCGCGCCGCACCGCGGCCTGTGCCTCGAGCCCCAGCATTTTCCCGATACACCCAATCAACCCGGCTTTCCCGGCACGCTGCTCGCGCGGGGCGAGCGCTATTCGCAGACGACGCGCTACCGCTTTATAGCGGCCGGCTGAGCGTCACTGACACACTGGAGAGTTACCGGCAATCAGTCGACTGAACCGTCTGGCCGCAATAGCCGCGACGCTGTGGCTGGCTGTCACGAGGATGGGCAGCGCTTGCCGCTGGCTGAGAATCTTGACGGCAAACTGCTCAGCACGGCCGTGGCGGGCGGATTTGTCGGCGTGACACTGGGGCCGCATACACGACTCGAGCTGCGCTGATAATCAGGCGATACGGTCCCGGAAAACGCGCCGCGCGGGTGGCGCCGAGCTTTCACGTTCTATCAGGCTGTAGTCGAGAGTCAGGTGCTGGCATTCGGTGGTGCCGCCCGCGCGATTGGCGCGAATACTGCGCGTCAACAGTTCGATGGCGGCATGCGTCATGTCGCTGATCGGTTGGCGGATCGTCGTGATCTCCGGCCAAACCGTGGTTGCCAGCAGCGTGTCGTCGAAGCCGGTCACTGTCAGCTCGCCGGGCACATCGATGTGGTGGCGGTGGGCGACGGAAATCGTCGCCGCGGCCATCTCGTCATTGCTGGCAGAGATCGCCGTCGGAATCTCAGGCAGTGCGAGCAAGCGTTCGGCCGCATCCAGTCCGGAGCGATACGAGAAGCGGCCGGTGGCAACCAGTTCCGGGCGCCACTTTATACCCGCTGCTGCCAGTGCGTCGCGATAGCCGCTCTTGCGTACTTCGCTGACCAGGTACTTCGGGTTGCCCGTTATGAATCCGATACGCCGGTGACCGAGCCCGATAAGGTATTCGGTCATCGTGCGTGCCGCGCTTCTGTCGTCGATCATCACTGACGAAATTCGCTCGCCGACAAGTTGCGGGCCCATTGTGACCGTCGGCACATCGCGCTCTTTGAGCAGATTGAGCAGGTCAAGCGAATCGGCGAGCGGCGGCACCAGCAGGACACCACTGATTCCGCCCCTTAGTTGATCCTTTATGGTCCGCTCCGCATCCGCCTCGCCGTCGCACTCGGCGACGACCAACTGCGTATCGTTCTCGCGAGCCTGCTCCAGTGCGCCCAGCAGCGTCGCGCTTAAATACGTGCTGCTTGGATTCATGTACAGCAGGCAGACCTGCATCTGGCTTGCGCTGGCCAGGCTGCGGGCCGCTCGGTTGGGCGAATAGCGGAGTTCGCGGATGGCGGCGTTAACCGCCGCACGCGTGCTGTCGCGGACGTTGCCCTCGCTATTGATGACGCGGGATACAGTCATCGGCGAAACGCCGGCGCGGACGGCAACATCGCTGATGGTTGCCCGCGCATGATGGCGGCGAGTCGCTGGCTGCCTGCTCTTGCCCACTGTCGACCGCCTAGTCCGTCTCGTCACGCCCGGTGCGGGATTATACAGTGCCCGCGCTGCGACACCAAAACAAACGGCGCCGCCGGCTACCTTCCGAGAAAAACTGCGACAGCGCGCCAGCCCTGGCTGGTAGCTCCCGCGCACGATCAGGCTTTAACGGACGATCGTTAATGAATCAGCTCCGGGGAGCGTCAGCAGGTCGTCATTGATGACCGCGCGGGTACGGATAATCTCCGGGGCCAGATCGACGCCCTGTAAACCGGTCCGCCAATTGTCATTGACCTGGTAGAAAACCGCCCCGGTAGAACAGGCCCGACAGGAAGCGACCGGGGGATAAAATAAAGGGTGGCGTTGTTTGGCCAACAATGATAGAAATTCTGAAGGGGGTCCATATTGATGCGTTGTCCGTACCTGCGCGTGCAGATGGTAGCGCTACCATAGGGCGGATCCGGGGAGGGTGTCCAAGCAAGATGACACCAAAGTGCAAAGCCGGGATGACCGGCATGAGGGACTGAGATGAAAAGAATTCAGCGCGTCGCAGCATTGATATTCACCTACTTATGCTTAACGGTCGGCGTTCAGGCCGCTGACCTTGTTATTCGTGAATTCGAAAAACAGGAACTGACTCCCATCTATTGGTCGGAAGGCGCCGATTTCGGCGACTTTAATCAGGATGGTCATCTGGATATCGTCAGTGGACCCAACATATTCCTGGGACCCGACTTCAAGGACTTTTACGAATACTATCCGGCGGTGGCCCCGACCAGACGGAACCCAACTGATCGTTCGTATTACTCTAACGACAATTTCTTTTCATTCGTCTTCGACTTCAATGCGGACGGATGGCCTGATGTCCTGACGGTGGGACTTCCCAATACCGAAGCGTACTGGTACCAGAATCCGGGCAAGTCTTTCAGTGGGCCGGCCTCGGACCAGCCTGACCATTGGGAGCGCCACTTTGTCGTAGACCATGTTGCCAACGAAGCACCCAACTTTGCAGACATAACCGGGGATGGGGTTCCTGAACTGCTGATGGCTTACAGCAGACATTACGGCTATGCCGCGCCTAACCCTGTAGCGCCGACGCTTCCCTGGATCTTTCACAAGATTTCGACCCACGAAAAGGTGGTTCATCACTATACCCACGGCATGGGCTACGGCGATGTTGACGGCGACGGACGCACCGACATTCTGACCGGGGATGGATGGTTGCAACAACCCGCCTCTCTGCAAAACGATCCGGATTGGGCTTTTCACCCCTTCCCATTCGCTGATCGTGGGGCAGCCCAGCGGTTCGCTGATTTGACGGGGGGAGGTCAGATGTACGCCGATGACGTGAATGGCGATGGGCTCAACGACGTCATCACCAGCTTGGACGCTCACGGTTGGGGCCTGGCCTGGTTTGAACAGAGTCGCACCGGAAAGAAGATCACCTTTAAGGAGCACATTATTCTGAGCAAGCAGGAGACAAATACTGACAACCCTTATGGCGTTCAGTTTTCTCAGCTCCACGCAGTAGACCTTGTCGACGTCGATGGCGACGGCCTGAAGGACATAGTGACCGGAAAGACCTACCGGGCTCACGACTTCGCCGACGAAGGCTCCCGACAGGCACCGGTGATTTATTACTTCCGGCTTACACGCCAGGATGGCGAGGCAGAATTCGTTCCTTATCAAATCGACGACCAGGCAGGCATCGGACGGCGACTGGTAAGCGGAGAACTCAATGGAGACGGGTTGATCGATTTGGTGGTCGGCAATAAGAATGGGACCTTTGTCTTTACGCAAAAGGTTCGAAACGTCGACCAGAAGGAATGGGAAAAGGCTCAGCCTGTCCGCAGCCAGAATTTTGGGAACCGGTAACTGTTAATACTAGCCAAAAAGTTAGAAATTTTTGACTGCTGTCAGTGCTCAGCCAGCATTGAGCTGGAAGGCGGTAAATTGATCGAGCATCAGAAATAGAAAAAGCGCCAAAAAGAAAACAAGAGAAGAAAAGGGGGGGCAAGTCACGTCGCACGCTCGACTCAACTTGCCTCTTTTGATTGAAGCTGGGGTGCACTCAGTAAAATATGGGGCAGCGGCGGGCCGGTGTGGCTGGACGATCCAATTGCTGCCATTGGCGGCGAGCCACTCAGGCCTTTGAGCCGCATTTCCGCGAGGATTTCTTCGCCGGCGAAGCAAGCAATCCGCTGACAGGCAGCGGGCGGCAGTTCTGGAGCGGAAACATGAACGAAATCTAAGAGGCGAACGCTAACTACGGAACGCTGGTCGTCGAGGAATGGAATGCGGCGTTCGGCAACCGCTGGATTCCGCTGTGCAACCGGCCAGGCACAAATGGCAGCTGGTTCCCGCCCGGTGAGATCAACCCGGTCAAAGTTGACCACGTCACTTAACTCTCTCGAGGACATTCACTTCACGGGTGCCGCTGGATCCGAATTTCTGGTTGAAGGATAAAGATCAGCAACCACACTCGTACCCGCATAGAACAATGGAGCCAAGTAAAAGATGGAGCAAAGTAAAAGATGGCGCAAAGTAAAATGAAGTTCACAAATCATGTGGTGATAATAGCCGTACTTGGCGCGAACCTGATTGCCGCAAGCCCTGCTTACGCGGTTGGTGAAGAGGCAACGCATGAGGCACGAATTCAACAGCTCGAAGAAACGGTGTTAGAACTCAAGGCCCTGCTTGAGCAACAGGCTTGCGCGTCTGACGCGACGTGTTCGCGCGTGGAGCAAGTGGAAGACGCAGTGGTGCATCCCCAGGATCAACCATCAACCTATGACAAAACCATAATTAGTGTCGGCGGGTTTGTGAAACTGGACGCGATAGTTAGCGACTACAGTAAAGCTCCGATACGCGGAATCGGCGAGGACTTTTTCATTCCTCCCTCAATTAATACATCAGGTGATCCCAGCGATCCGAGCTTCAATTTGCACGCAAAGGAAACCCGATTCTGGCTGAAGTCAAATACTCCGACCGAACGAGGCGATATCAGCACCTATTTTGAGATCGACTTTATGGCGAGCCAACAAGGGAATGAACGCACTGTAAACGCGTACTCGCCTCGTTTGCGACACGCATACATCAATGCGGGCCGCTGGACTGTGGGGCAGACCTGGAGCAGCTTTGGAGATACCGCCTCGGTGCCGGATTATTTAGATGACCTGGGTCCGGTCGGCGTCGCAAAT
The DNA here is from genome assembly GCA_037968755.1 of Woeseia sp. Classification (GTDB taxonomy): domain Bacteria; phylum Pseudomonadota; class Gammaproteobacteria; order Steroidobacterales; family Woeseiaceae; genus Woeseia. The sequence goes on along the minus strand of JBBKWB010000146.1, from coordinate 5,692 downwards.
GCTCGTCAGGCGCAAATTCGCTACACGCTACCCAAGGAAAACGGAAGTTGGGTCTTCGCATTGGACAACCCCGTAACGACCCTCACGCCGTTCGGGGGCGGTCCCCGGATCGATGCCGACGATAGCGCTTTTCCGGATGTGGTTGTGCGACGCAATTGGACTGGGAATTGGGGCATGTTTAGCGTGGCGGGTTTGCTGCGCGAGCTCAAGATCGATACCGCTGGATTCGACGATTCCGAGTTTGGTAGCGCAATCGCGTTGGCCGGGAGGTTCAATATCGGTGACCAGGACGATTTCCGTTGGCAGATCAATTACGGCGACGGGCTGGGTCGTTACATGGGCATGAACAGCTTCAACGTTGGCACGCTGGACGCAAACGGCGAGATCAATCTCACCACACAATACGGCGTGCTAGCAGCCTACCGCCGTGTGTGGAATGACAACATGCGCTCCACTTTAGGCGTATCGTTCTCTGATGCAGACAACGATACCGCCATTAGCGGATTCGACGTGCCGGAGTCCTACCAAAGTTCACACGTCAATCTGGTCTGGTCACCAATCCAACGCATGAGTCTCGGCGCTGAATATATTTGGGGTCGACGCAAAGATGAGAGCGGTAACGACGGCAAACTCAACCGAATTCAGTTCTCTGCGATGTATTTGTACTAGCAATATGGAGCCAGCGTAATGACCACCGACGATGCAGCAACAGCTCTAGAGAGGATGCTCGTAGCGATCGATTCTGGCGGTACGTCTGCAGCGACTATCGACGATGTCGCTCCTGTCGCAGCAGGAGAGCAGCTACGACATGACACTGTTCAAGAGACCTGCCGTGCACATACCTGCGCCAGTTGCCCCATCGCCGATGATTCCCCGTTTCATACGTCTCTCCGTCCCTGTCGCCATTATTGCCGTATCGAAATCGCAAGATCAAAACCATTTGCGTTAGAATTCCTCCATATGAACAGAAACTACTCGAAGCAGGACGCGAAAGACTACGCCCGCGAGAATAGGCGCGGCATTTCGGCGGCGCGGCGTGTGCGCGATAGCCTCAACCCGGTGCGCGAGGCAATGACACGATCCGGGTCCGCCGACAAGCCACAGGCGTTCGGCAAGTACTGGCAGGAGCTCCTCGGACAGGTTGGCGGTCACGTTCGACCACCGATGCTGGAGCTCACAGCGAATTAAATGGCGACTATCAGGGACGCTTTTGATTCCTGCGGACTGAATATATGAACAAACTAGAGCAATTGCGACAAATGACCGATGTTGTTGCCGATACGGGCGACATTGAAGCTATCGCGAAATACAAACCGGTTGATGCGACGACGAATCCGTCTTTGTTGCTGAAAGCCGCGGCGTTGCCACAGTACTCTGATCTCATTGACGCTACTGTCGCAGCGGTCAGGGCCGATAACGTCGCCGATGAAGATCTGATCGATGAACTCGCTGACCGCTATGCCGTTGCAATTGGATGCGAGATTCTGAAGATTGTGCCGGGCCGGATATCAACCGAAGTTGATGCGCGACTGTCTTTCGATCGCGAAGCGTCCGTAGTCCGGGCGCGGAAATTTATCGATCTTTACGATTCGAAAGGCATTGGCCGCGAGCGCGTGTTGATCAAGCTGGCGTCGACCTGGGAGGGCATCGAAGCGGCTCGGCAACTCGAGAGCGAGGGGATTAACTGCAATCTGACGTTGTTGTTCTGCGATATTCAGGCCGTCGCAGCCGCCAAAGCGGGCGCCTTTCTGATTTCGCCTTTCGTGGGCCGGATTCTTGATTGGTACAAAAAGGCAGAAGGCGTGGACGGTTACGCGCCAAACGAAGATCCAGGTGTTCTGTCCGTTCGCAATATCTACCAGCTCTACAAGACCCGAGGTTTCGCGACGATTGTTATGGGCGCGAGCTTCAGGAACGTGGGAGAAATCGAGGCGCTGGCTGGTTGCGATCGACTGACAATCGGCCCAAATTTCCTGCAGGAACTTGAGGACGACAATGGTGAACTGCGGCGAGTACTCGAGCCAGACCAGACAATGGACTTCGTCGACTATGATTTTGCAGATGAAGCCGATTTTCGACTGCAGCTGAATGCCAGTGCGATGGCCACCGAGAAGCTCGCAGAAGGAATCCGTGGATTCATCGCCGACCAGATCAAGCTGGAAGACCTGTTGCGGCAGCGAATTGCGAGTAGCGATTAGGTCGAACCCCGAATTGTCCGACAGGTGCAGCATGTATCTTCAACATTCAATGAGTAGACGATCTATTAGCGTTATTTTTGGATTTCTATGTTGTTGGGGCGCGATCCCCTGTGCGAATGCAGATTCATCGAGTAGTGCCAATCAAATGGCTAAAGCCGCCATTACGTTTGTTGCATCACTTGATGACAAACAAAGAGACTTCGCACTCTTCTCCCTGGATACTGACGAGCGTGCGACTTGGTCTAATCTGCCAATTGTCATGTCGAACCAAGTGGTTTGCTGATTAGAGATATGAACGACGAACAGCGCAAGGCAACCCACACGCTCCTGCGCGCGTCAATGTCGAGCCAGGGATACGCTAAAGTAGCCGGTGTCATGTGGCTCGATGACGTTTTGGGGGAGATTGAGCAGGTCTCAATCGACAACGAACCGGAGGCAGCCAATGACCCGTTCCGCAAGGCCATGGCAGACACCAGGAGTTCCGGCAACTATGCGGTAGCCATATTTGGCGATCCCGGCGACGGTGATTGGGGTTGGAAGCTTGCCGGGCACCATCTTGCCGTGAACTTCACGGTTTCCGGTAATCGGGTTGGCTTCACCCCGACATTCCTTGGTAGTAGCCCGATGGCTATCGAAAGCGGTCGCTACTCTGGCCGCATGGTGCTTCCCCATGAAGGTCAACGCGGTATTCAATTAATGCAGTCGCTTAGCAAATCACAACAGCAAACAGCCATCATCCATCCTGAAGTAGCCAGAGACGTATTTGAAGGCCCAGGTAGGCGGGCGAGCTTGGCTAAATTTGAAGGGCTTAAGGCAGACGAGTTGTCTGGTCGTCAAATGCATTTACTGCGTCTTCTCATCCGCGAATATTTGGGAAACGTCGACTATGATGCCGCCGCCGCCCAACTCGAGTTAATCGAACAGGTCGGGTGGGGCGAGCTGTGGTTTTCGTGGCGTGGCCCGGTAGATGTCGCTGAGAAGTTTTATTATCGGGTGCACGGCCCGCGACTATTGATCGAATACAATCGGCAAAACGAGAATCACGACCACAGTATCATGCGTGATCCTGTAAACGACTATGGGGAAGACTGGCTGGAGGAGCACTACACAGAGAATCATCCCACCCTGGAACAAGCAATTCAGGACACTCGGCGTCGTATTGATGGGCGGTCCAATCGTTAGCAAGCGCTGGTCTTCAATGGCACGATCAGACAGCGGTTTTTGTGTCCACTGAATAATTGCCGGAAGAATGAACGCGAAGGACGCGACTCGTCTTTAGGATATCGCGCTCCTCTTCGAGGCGCTCGGCGACCTGGCAGACTGAATAGCCCTGCGCAGCGAGCTGACGAACCGCTTCGTCTTTGCATTCGGGTGTGTATGGTAAACCGTTCAAAGGACTTCCTCCTGTGCTCAAATAATGGCGCGGAGTTATCTGCTGAATCCGGGGCAGTCCGAACACACAAATTTTGCATCATTATTGTGTTCGACAAATCCCTGTTAGACTCGAAAACTGGAATAAATCCACAAAATGGGATGGCGAAGAAGGATGAATAGGACGTTCTTGACAGGGTTAGCCGCTCTACTTTTTGCGCTTACTAACGTTCAGGCAAGCAAAGCTGAAGAAGTTGATTTGATCGTAAAAAACGGCATTGTTTTGACGATGAACGCTGGGAATGAAATATTAAGCGATGGCGTCGTCATTGTTAATGGGAACAAGATCGTTGAGGTCGGGGGTGTCGAGATCCTTGAAAGATATTCATCTGACAATGCAATAGATGCAAAGGGCGGCATCATCATGCCAGGCATGATTAACACTCATACCCATGCATCCATGAGCGTATTCAGAAGTTTAGCGGACGATGTTCCCGATAGATTAAACAGATACATTTTCCCTTTAGAAAATAAAATGGTCTCCGAGGAGATGGTATATATCGGAGCCATTCACGCGGCGATTGAGATGGCCAAAGCAGGCGTTACCACGATGGTAGACATGTATCTCTTTGAAGAAAGTGCCGCAAGAGCCGTAAAGGAAATTGGTCTCAGGGGCGTAATGACGCAAAACATAATCAAGTATCCCACCGCAGACGGGAAGGATGGAAACGCCAAGCTGGAGCTGGCAACGGCGCTTGTAGAAAAATACAAAGATGACGAATTGATTACACCGGGATTCGGGCCTCACGCTCCACATACTGTAACGAAGGAAACATTGGAGAAAATAGCAGAGTTATCTGCAAAATATGATGTTCCGGTGTCTATGCATGTGGCGGAGACCCAAGAGGAATTTGACAAGTTTCAGTCGGAATTGGGTATGACGCCCGTTGAATATTTAGATTCTGTAGGACTACTAAACGACAGACTTATCGCAGCTCATAGCATTTTTGTAACAGACAGTGATATTGAGCTTATGAAACTACGAGATGTGGGCATCGCTCATAACATGGTAGCCAACATTAAGTCCGCGAAGGGTGTATCACCAGCGCTTAAGATGTTTGACGATGGCCTAAATATCGGGCTTGGCACGGACGGTCCTATGAGCGGCAATACTTTGGATATCATTGGCCAAATGGGGTATGTCGCAAAATTGCACAAGCTTGTGAATAAAGATCGATCAGCGATGCCGCCTTACAAAGTGGTAGAAATGGCTACGATGGGAGGAGCAAGAGCTATTCACAGGGAGGACGAATTGGGTTCTTTGGAGCGTGGCAAATTGGCAGATATCGTAATCGTCGAAACAGACTCAACCAATATGCAACCCATCTTTGATCCCTATTCGGTACTGGTCTATTCAGCGAATGCCTCAAACGTGAGTACCGTAATTGTAAACGGGAAGATAGTTGTCTCGGACAAAACTCTACTGACTTATGATGAGGAAAAAGACAGAGTAGCAATTAGCGAGTTTTCCAAGAAGGTTGAAGAGATTGCGGAAACGTTATGAGCCAAAAGGGAACGTTGTTTAACGAGCTCGTTAACAACGTTGAACTATGCGCCGCAGTCTTCTGCCTTAGTAGGCAGTGTTCAACTCGTTACAGTCCTTGCTAACAGAGAAATAGAGCAATAAAAGGTATCTCGATGGCTGCCAGAGAAACGTTTACCTCACGATTTTCCACCATTCTGACCATGGTTGGCGTTGCTGTTGGCCTTGGCAATGTTTGGCGATTTCCTTACATGATGGGTGAGTACGGCGGCTCAGCATTTCTCATCGTCTATTTGGTCTTCACGCTCTTGCTGGCTATTCCCGCGATGACGGCGGAGTGGACCCTGGGTCGCGAAACAAGAAAAGGGCCGATCGGCGCGCTCTCGAGTGTTTGGGGCGCGAAGTGGGGGAGGCGTATTGGCACGCTGATCGTGTTTACGATGGTTATTTCGACGTCCTATTATATCGTCGTCATCGGCAACATCGCGTTTACGGCCGCTTTTTCAATTCTGAATGGTTTTACGGATTCCACGTTTGCAAGGTTTGACCAGCAGATTTCGAACGGTTGGTTGCAATACGG
>JBBKWB010000145.1:0-3802 GCA_037968755.1 Woeseia sp. | reverse complement strand
ACCGGACCGCTGCTTGTAACCCGCACACTGTTGGGTAATGCACGGCGGATGTCGCGCGCAATTCGTCTGAGCGTGTTCTCGGCCATATCGACGAGTTCGGCGCGGCGCGTCTGGTCACCGAAGCCGGCAACCGGGCCGGCAATGAACATCGCCATGAACGATACGACTATCGCGCTGATCGCAATTGTGACGACCAGCTCAACCAGGGTGAATGCTTGTTGCTTCTTCATCGCAGCTCAGAACCGGGTACGATAACCGCTTAGCACGAGGTTGATGTCGGTACCGCGGCTAACCGTAACGTCCACACGCAAAGCATCGGCCGCCGGTATGCCTGGCAATGCCGAGGATGGCACGACACTGACATTGACCGTGTAGTCGCTTAATGCGCCGATTGCATTACCGAACTGGTCGCGCGCGCCAACATCCAGCAAGCCGTCGTAGTCGTCCAGATCATCGAATGCAGCCCGTGCACCTTCGCCATCGACACCGTCGGGATCGGCAAAGGGGCGCAGCAGGATTTCCTCAAGATAGGCTTCAGCAATGGCCGACGCCTGGTGGCGCAACATGGGGTCAGCGCTGGCCGCTGTAGTCGTGGCCAATAGGCCGAGGATGGTGCCAGCCGAGATCGCGACAATCACGATCGAAACCAGTAACTCCACCAGGCTCATACCGGCTTGCTTTCGAAGAGCTGTCATAACGGCCCTCGAACGAGACCGCTTTGAGCCTCTACCGCCAACGTATGGATGCCAATTGAGAACGCGACATTGCCGGCAAGACCGGTACCGCCGAGAGCGTCGAAGATAATGGTGGTTGCCGGGGCAACCGCGATGCCCGTCGGAGCGTTGCCCGCGGCACTCTGTCCGCTTGAAAGCATTACGCCGACCGGAAAGCTGTTGTCAGCCGGATTGCAGTGCCCGGACTGGGGCGCTTGCTGACTCAGGTTGTAGCTGTTCGCAGCAACCTGCACGCGAACTCTGCAGCCACTCCCGACTGATATTTTCTGGGCGTACCGCAACGCGGATGCCAGTTCTTCGGCGTAAGCGCGTTCAGCAAACGTCTGGTTATTGAAAAAACGCGGTCCCGCGAGCGCGCCGAGCACACCGATGATGACGATGACGAGGGTAAGCTCGACTATCGTCAGACCGGTCTGCTGCGAACGCGCTACACGGAAACACGGCAAACACTTTCCGCTAGCTACAGAAATCGTTAGCCGTGCCTGCGTCATTACCTAGCACCCGTTGACGTCGATCGTGATATTTGGCGAGACATTTACTGCCGCGTCCTCATACACCACCACCCCGGTTGCCGGGTTCGGCGAGCCGATCCTGGAAAAGGTCGCCTGAGTACCGCCACCGTTCACGGTTACGTTGTAACCGGTCGTGTCCGCCAGCGTAAGCTGCACATCGGACGCGTCTGGATAGCCGTTGGTCAGGTTAACCGGAATACCTTCCATTGCGATTGGTGTCACGCCTTGTGCAAGCCAAAGGCTGTGCGCAAGAGCGGCTGCACCGCGCACACTGCCCGCGAGTCCCTGCGTAGTCGCAATGCGCGCTTCACGTTCCAGCGAAGCAAATCGCGGTATCGCGAATGCTGCCAGAATGCCGAGCAACGCAATGACAACGACCAGCTCAATAAGCGTAAAGCCAGATGAACTCCGCTTCATTGTGTTGTTCATGTCTTGTCTCCTTAATAATGCAAAATAGCCGGGGCTGCCCAACCCGGGCACCGGAACTGCTCGCTGCAGCCCGGGCCGGGTCGCCCGGCACGCATTAGCAGTCGGTTGTATCAGGCGTAATGGTCGGCGCCGCGTTAGCAGCAGCTTCCGTATACGTCACACTGCAGTTTGCCGGAGTGTTAGAGCCCACCTTGGTGAACGTTGTAACCGTACCGGCGGTTGCTGGAGCGAAACCAGTTAGATCAGCAAGTGTGTTCTGAACGGTGGCCGCATCGGGATAACCGTTGACGATGTCAATGCTCTGACCTTCCATATTCACTGGAGTCGCACCGGTTGCCAGGTTCAGGCCGTGCGCCATGGCAGCAGCACTGCGCAAGCTACCAGCAAGACCCTGTACCGTCGCTGCACGCGCTTCACGTTCCAGCGATGCAAAACGCGGAATTGCGAATGCAGCTAGAATGCCCAGCAGCGCGATAACGACGACCAGTTCGATCAGCGTAAAACCGCGAGTTTTTTTACTATTCATTTCTACTTCCTTTTCCAGAGGTTGATTGTGTTTGCTGATTCGCTGATCAGCGGTACTGCACTATCCGGGTCACAACTGCACGCCCGGCGCCAGCCATTCGCTGCCTGCCATACGTAACAATCGAACGCCGTATAATTCGTCTTTTGTCGGGCTAAATACACCGTCTGCGTCACGATCCTGAAAGATCACACGCACTTCAAATTCAGGGTTATTCCAGTGTTTATCGCGTGCTGCCGGGGTGTACGGCTCACCAATCCGGTACACGAGGCGCTTGCGCTCGGAATCGAAGTACCAGCGGCGTTCTGGCAGCGAGTCTGCTGCGGCTCGGCGCTCGCCGATATAGTTGTCCGGTGCCTGCAGCAGCAGCGACATCGGGTTGACCTGCTCAAGCTCGCCGATGGTCGAAGACTGACCGCGAACGATGCGCTGTGCGGCCTCCATCACCAGGGTATTCTTGAGCTGACTTTCAATACTTAGCACCGAGACGCGCTCTGCCTCATCCAGGTAGGGAAACAGTCGATTGACAGCGACAACGAGCAGCACACCGATAATGACGATCACGACAACCAGTTCCAGCAAGGTAAAGCCAGCACTGCTGCGTAAATAGAATGGGCTGTCGATACGATTTAACATCAACCAGCCCTCGCTCGGCCGACCATGTCCCACATCGGCAGGAAGACACCCAGTGCGAGAACAAGCACCATTGCGCCAACGGTAATAATCAGAATCGGTTCCAGCGCGGCGCTGAGATTCTCGAGATCGTAGTCCACTTCACGCTTGTAGAAGTCCGCGGATTCGTTCAGTAGCTCCGGAAGTGCCCCGGTTTCTTCGCCAAGAGCGATCATTTGCAAGATCAGCGGGGTGAACAATTTGGTATTGCGTGCGGTTACGGACAGGGACTCACCACGTTCAACGCCGGACACCAGGTCTTCAAGTTTTGTCGCGAGATAGGCATTGCCAACGGACCCCGATATCGAACGCAGGGTCTGGTTGATCGGCAAACCGGCCTCCAACGCGACGGCCAACGAGCGAGTTATCCGAGCCAGCGCCGCGTTACGCATGATGGTGCCGGTAATCGGAATCTCGAGCTTGTAGCGATCCCAGGTATGCCGACCAGAAGGCGTGCGCAGCCAGCTAATCGTACCGGCAACAATCGCTGCAACGATAAGTAGCAGGATGTGCCATTGATTGGCGGCGAAGTTTGACACGCCCATGATGATCTTGGTGGGCAAAGGAATGTTATCGCCGAGCTGACGAAAAATCGGTTCGAACGCGGGAATGACGAACAGCGTGATGATCGACATCGCAACGCCTATCGCGGCAACGACAATCAGGGGATAGCGTATGGCGGACTTGACCCGTTTGCGAATATCCTCGTCCGTGCTCAGGTATTCGTACATACGTAAGAACGCAACGTCCATCGTACCCGTGGATTCACCGATCTCGATGATGCTGACGAACAGCGGTGTAAAAATCTTTGGATGCCTTGAAAGCGACTGCGCCAGAGAACGTCCTGATTCCAGGCTGCCGATGACTTCGAGCAGCGCGTCTTTCAGGACTTCATTGTGGGTTGTATCCATCAGGCCATGGATACCTTTAAG
>JBBKWB010000144.1:0-4148 GCA_037968755.1 Woeseia sp. | reverse complement strand
TAGGTCTCCGACATTACTTTCGTCAGCGCCGCGGTCAACGTCGTCTTGCCATGGTCTACGTGACCAATCGTGCCTACGTTTACGTGCGGCTTGTTACGCTCAAATTTTACTTTCGACATAGCTAAATTCCAATTCCTGATTTAGTCGTGTGTTCTTTGCGGCGTTATTCTCTCCGCCTGCAATTCCTGTTGTTATAAACGCCGCATGCGTGCGCTATTTTATTCCTCGCCGCTCTCTTACGACGCTTTCTTGAGAACCGACTCGGCGACGTTATTCGGCACCTCGGCGTATTTCTCAAATTCCATTGAGTACACGGCACGTCCCTGGCTCATTGAGCGCAGGTCTGTCGCGTACCCGAACATTTCGGCCAGCGGCACTTCGGCGCGAATAACTTTACCTGAGGGCGAGTCATCCATGCCTTGCGGGAGACCACGGCGACGGTTGAGGTCGCCCATGACGTCACCCATGTAGTCTTCCGGGGTAACGACTTCTACTTTCATGACCGGTTCGAGCAATACCGGATCGGCCTTCATCGCGCCTTCACGGAAGCCCATACTGCCAGCAATCCTGAACGCCATCTCGCTGGAATCAACATCGTGGTACGAGCCGTCGTACAAAGTCACTTTGCAATCGACCAGCGGGTAGCCTGCGATAACGCCGTTCTCCATCTGTTCCTGCACGCCCTTGTCTACCGCGCCGATGTATTCCCGCGGGACCACACCGCCAACAATGGCGTTCACAAATTCGTAGCCGGCACCCGGCTCCTGCGGCTCTATGCGCAGGTACACGTGACCGTACTGGCCGCGACCACCGGATTGGCGCACAAACTTGCCTTCCTGTTCCACGGACTTGCGTATCGTTTCGCGATACGCCACCTGGGGCTTGCCAACATTGGCATCGACCTTGAACTCGCGCTTCATCCGATCAACGATAATGTCGAGATGCAACTCGCCCATGCCCGAAATAATGATCTGGCCGGATTCTTCGTCCGTATGCACCCGGAACGACGGATCTTCCTTCGCGAGCTTTTGCAACGCGACGCCCATCTTTTCCTGGTCAGCTTTCGTGCGTGGCTCAACCGCAACTGAGATAACCGGCTCCGGAAACTCCATGCGCTCAAGCGTAATGATTGATTTAGGATCAGTCAGCGTGTCACCGGTAGTGACATCCTTCAGACCGACAGCCGCAGCGATGTCGCCTGCGCGAACTTCCTTTATCTCCTGACGATCGTTCGAGTGCATCTGCAAAATACGGCCGATGCGCTCTTTCTTGCCCTTGATCGGGTTGTAGATCGTGTCGCCGGAATTCAAAACGCCGGAGTACACGCGGAAAAATGTCAGGTTACCGACAAATGGATCGGTCGCGATCTTGAACGCCAATGCCGCGAATGGCTCCTTGTCGTCCGGATGGCGCTCGGCCTCCTTCCCGTTCTCCAGCAAGCCCTTGATAGCGGGCACATCTGTCGGCGAGGGCATGTAACGTACAACCGCGTCGAGCATGGCCTGCACGCCCTTGTTCTTGAACGCCGAGCCGCACAACGTCGGAACGATTTCATTCTTCAGGGCGCGCACGCGCAGTCCATGGTGAATTTCGTCATCCGTCAGTTCGCCGTTCTCCAGATACTTCTCGAGCAACTCTTCGGTCGCCTCGGCGGCAGCCTCAATCATCTTGGCGCGCCACTCATCGGCGCCGGCTTGCAGGTTCTCCGGAATCTCGCGCGCGTCATAGGTCATGCCCATGTTGTCGCTGTCCCAGTAGATCGCCTTCATGCGAACCAGGTCGATGATGCCTTCGAATTTTTCTTCCGCACCGATCGGCAACTGCACTGGCACCGGGTTGGCACCGAGCCGCGCCTTGACTTGCTTGACGACGCGCAGGAAATCGGCGCCGGCACGATCCATCTTGTTGACGAAGATCAAGCGCGGAACGTGGTATTTGTTGCCTTGCCGCCAGACCGTCTCGGTCTGCGGCTCAACACCGCCAACGGAACACAGCACGGTAACCGCACCGTCGAGCACTCGCAGGCTGCGTTCAACTTCAATAGTGAAGTCGACGTGTCCCGGTGTATCGATGATGTTGATGCGGTGCTGCTCGAACTGCTTGTCCATGCCCTGCCAGAAGCAGGTTGTGGCTGCGGACGTAATCGTGATGCCGCGCTCCTGCTCCTGCTCCATCCAGTCCATTACCGCCGCGCCGTCGTGTACCTCGCCGATCTTGTGCGATACGCCGGTGTAGAACAGAACGCGTTCGGTCGTTGTCGTCTTGCCGGCATCAATGTGCGCCATGATGCCGATATTGCGATAACGCTCGATAGGAGTAGTGCGTGCCACGGGAGTGAGCCTGTCAAAGACAATAGAAGCGTGCGCCTACCAGCGGTAGTGCGAAAACGCCTTGTTTGCCTCGGCCATGCGATGGGTATCTTCTTTCTTCTTTACCGCAGTGCCGCGATTCTCTGCCGCTTCCATCAGCTCGTGAGCGAGCCGATGCGCCATCGACTTCTCACTGCGTTTGCGCGCAGCTTCAATTACCCAGCGCATTGCCAGTGTCTGGCGACGTACCGGGCGAACTTCGATAGGCACCTGGTAAGTCGCACCACCGACGCGGCGTGATTTGACCTCAACCACCGGCTTGACGTTTTCGAGCGCGAGCTCAAGCACTTCAAGGGGCTTGTCGCCATTTTCATTGGCTTTCTCGGTAATCCGATCCAGCGCGCCGTAAATGATCCGCTCTGCGACGGACTTCTTGCCGTCGTTCATGATCATGTTCATGAATTTTGCGAGCAGCTCACTACCGAACTTGGGGTCCGGCAGAATGTGGCGTTTCGGGGCCTGTGTTCTTCTTGACATGGTTTGTCTCTTTCGTGCCCGGGGTGAGCCCGGGGAGGATTATCTGAAAATCAGGATTTCGGCCGCTTGGCGCCGTATTTCGAGCGTCCTTGCCTGCGATCACCGACGCCAGCACAATCAAGCGTGCCGCGCACGGTGTGGTAGCGCACACCTGGAAGATCTTTTACACGGCCGCCGCGAATCAGTACGACCGAGTGCTCCTGCAGGTTATGACCCTCACCACCAATATAGCTGGTGACTTCAAAGCCGTTGGTCAGGCGAACACGAGCCACTTTGCGCATAGCCGAGTTCGGCTTTTTCGGCGTCGTGGTATAGACACGGGTGCACACGCCACGCTTCTGCGGGCAGCCTTCCAGCGCCGGTACCGTGCTTTTGACCGCCTTCGACGAACGCGGGTTGCGAACTAGTTGATTTGTAGTGGCCATAGGCCTTGTCTCTTCTCTGTCGTCATTAAAAGAAAGTCATAAAACGCGTATACACGCGCAAACGCCCGCAGCCCGCTATTTACTGTCGCGGCCTGCAAGGCTGGAGCGAATCTGCCTAAACCCATAAAAATCAGGTTTTTGCGTGTTTCTCGCCCGAATACATAGGGCCCGCCGGCAGCGGGCCCATTGGAGTAAGGGCGGGCATTGTATTGATGCCCCCAAGCCAGTGTCAAGCAGGCAACCGGGCGGCCACTGGCCGTCGCTTGCCTGCCGTCGCCTGGCTATTCGGCTGCCGAGGTTTCCTCGGACGCCGTATCCTCACTTTCAGAGGCATCAGCTGTTTCTATTACTGCTTCTGCTGCTGCTTCCAGCGCTGCCGCCGCTGCCCCCTGGTCTTCAAGCTCCTTCAACTGGTCGGCGAAATCCTGCTCGCGCGTCCGCCGCCGTTCGGCGTGGTGCGCGAAGCCGGTACCGGCCGGGATCAGGCGTCCAACAATGACGTTTTCCTTCAGGCCGCGCAGGTCGTCTTTCAGGCCCCGTACCGCGGCTTCTGTCAGCACGCGAGTGGTTTCCTGGAACGATGCGGCGGAAATGAAGGATTCCGTTGCCAGTGATGCCTTGGTAATACCCAGCAGCATTGGCTCATAGGTCAAGGTGTCCTTGTTCTGTGCTGCAAGCTCTTCCTGAACCTCATGTGCCCGTGCCTTGTCCATCTGCTCGGCACGCAGGAAGTTACTCTCGCCCGGATCGAGGACCTGGACCTTGCGCAGCATCTGGCGAATGATCACCTCGATGTGCTTGTCGTTGATCTTCACACCCTGCAGCCGGTAGACGTCCTGGATCTCTTTGACCAGGTACGCTGCGAGCGGCTCGACGC
>JBBKWB010000143.1:0-3251 GCA_037968755.1 Woeseia sp. | reverse complement strand
AAAGGTGGCGCGTTTCGTATTTCGCTGGTTATGCCAGCGACGATCGAAGAAAGGGATCTTTGGTCTACTGAAATAGACGAGATTTGCGATGAGCACATCAGTTGCCGTCCACCGAGTGTTGGAGGATGGCTCGCACCTTTAAAGAAGATAGCGCGACTGGCTCACCGTTATCCCGTACCGGTTATTTCGGACTGGGATAAAGAGATTGCGGCAACCATTGAGCGTGCATTAGCTGCTAACCCGGATGCGGTTGTGTTTGATTTTCCGCATTCGGCAGTACTGGCACCGGCGCAGATCAATTCGTCGTCGATCATGTTTACCCATAATGTCGAAGCCGAAATCTTTGAGCGTCACTGGAAGGTGGCACGGTTTCCAGTGCATCGTTGGATCTGGCGCAACCAGTACCTCAAGATGCTACGTTACGAAGAAGCAACGCTACGTGCTTTCGATACGGTCATTGCAGTGTCCGAGCGCGATTGCGACTACTTCCGGGAGAATTATGGTGTTCGTCACTGTGGCGCTATTCCTACCGGTGTTGATACGGATTTCTTCGGCTACCAGGCGCCTGGCGATGCGCCGCAAGTTGTTTTTTGCGGCTCTATGGACTGGATGGCCAATATCGATGGCATGGAGTTCTTTGCCAATGATGTGTGGCCGTTAATACGACGCCAAATTCCCGATGCACGCATGAAAGTCGTGGGCCGAACACCACCCGAAGCGCTGGTTCGCCAGGTCAAAAGCAAGGCTCCTGAATGGGAATTTACCGGCTTCGTGGATGACGTCCGCGAGCACGTTGGCGGTGCAGCCGCTTTTGTTATTCCGTTACGGGTTGGTGGCGGCACCCGCATAAAAGCATTCGAGGCGATGGCGATGGGTACACCCGTTGTATCAACCTCTATCGGTATCGAAGGCTTACCGGTTACGGATGGTGAGCATTTTCTGGTTGCGGATGAGCCAGAGAAGTTTGCAAATCAGGTCGTGTCCTTACTGCAGGATGCCGAGCAGCGTGAGCGCCTTTCTCAAAATGCTCGAGAGTTGGTTGAAAGTGAGTTCGGCTTCCGGCGTGCAGCCAAGGTGTTTGAAGAGCTATGCATCGAGACCGTCGAGCGTCGCAGTGCTCAGGTCGATGGCTAAGTTGCCGCGAGGGCCGGCCAAAATCTTAAATCTATTGCCCTACCTGACTTAATTTCCTTCGCACCGTTAATTCGGTCCGGAATCCCTTGCGATTCTGTAGAGTGATTTTGGCCGGCAACGCCGATTTGGCCCTCAAAACTGTCGAGTTTTTTTACAACCACTGCTGGTCCCAGAATCGCATTAGCGTCAAGTTACTGAAATTATGCGACATAATAAACCGGTCCGAATATTGCATTTCATTTCCTGAAAATAAAAATATTACGAGTTGGGGAGAGAGTCGTGATCAGGAATCAAGCATCTGTCGGGCGCATGCTCGGCCACATTGCAGCCGGTTTGCTGCTAATTATCGTCAGCACAACCGTTCGCGCCGACAACTTATCCTCGTCGCTGACGTTCGATTCACAGAACCAAAGCATGTGGGGCACGGGCCCGGCACTTCAGTACGACACTATTAACAACCCGACATTTTATGGCTTTGATTGGGATGAGCGTGGCTCAGTCGGCGGCTTTATTGGCGGCGACACGCAAATTATCAATCCGCTTTGGGCCGCGTGGTATATCTGCCCGTTCCTGTGTGGCAGCGAGCCAACGAAATACTTCACTGTAGACACGTCTACCGGATTGCAGGTTTCTGCGACGACGCAGGGCCGAATTGGCTTCGAGCTCGGTCTCAAGATTGATAGTGGGTCGGTCGATGCGACGGTAGGGTATACGACGAACGTCGTTACGCCTGAGCCCGGTACCATTGATCCAGGTCAATTTATTAGCTTGAATACTGTCAGTGATTTGACCGGCGACAGCATTGCCAGTCAGTTTCCGACGCTTGAGGCTTCCCTCGGCGTGGTTATGGAAGTATCGGCAACCTTTGCGGCGACAGGCTGTGCAGTAGGAGCTTGCGACTCTGTCTCATTCGGTACCGGAACGCTGGGCGGTTCGCAGGAACTGGTAGCCTTTAACAAGGACGGTGAGGGCGGCATAACGTATTTCGGTGGTGAAGGCATTCTTAGCGACATAGTTGATACGGCCATAGCGGCGGGCCTAATTGATCTGCCTACCGGCTTTCCTGCTGTAATTGAAATTCCAGCACCAGGCCTCGGCAATATTGCAACTATTACGGCGCACTTGCCGGAGCCTAATACTTCTGGCGGATTGAACTCGGCCGGTACGATGCTGACATCTCAGGGGCAGGATGACCTGCTCGACGTCAGCTTTGATATCGACAACATTATTTCCATAGCCAGTATTGGTGTTGGAGGTCTGTTTGGTGGCAGCCAGGATCTGGGCCTCGGTTTCAGCGTTGGTTATGACCTGATAAACGTGGAAATGGGCCCGCAGATTGATCTGGTTCAGTCTTTCGAGTTCACGCCCACGCTGTTTGTTGATCTTGAATTCTCGCAGCCTGTAAACGTGACCGGTTACGGAATGGTTTCATCCCTGAATGGACTGGCATGGGATCTGTTGCCGACGATCGCGTTTGACGGTGGATCGACGATCGTTACGCCAACGTTTTATCTCGGTACTCTGATTAACGGCGACTTTTTCGACAATGCCGGCGAGTTGTACAATCAGCTTTTCCTGGATATTGACGGCAACATCAAGGTTGATCTGCTTACGGCGACTTTTGGTACTCCGTTCGGCGATGAAACAATTGGCATCGGTAACCTGATCAATCAATCATTCGATTTGTTTACGACGCCAGCTATGTTCAGTCGGCGCTTCGCGATGGAAGGGTTCGCTCCGATAATAGGTGAATCATTCAGCGTGGTAGTTCCTGAGCCGGGTATGCTGTTGCTGTTCGGTAGTGGCTTGCTTCTCCTGAGCGTCGGTGCGCGTCGACGTCGCATGCTCCACTAGTTAGATCTGAACACAAGGTCCCAGTCGGGGCGGCCGCTGCGCCGCCCCGATTTATTTAGAGAACCGAGATTTTTTGCTGCAGAATGGGAGCTGGCGCAGTTTTCAATCTGAGAGTTTCCACAATGATGGCTTGCGCAGGCAAGTTATTGGACAGAACGCCCATGCTAGTATGTTGTCAGACAATTTGAGTTTGTTAATCAGGTTTTCCATATGAAAAATGCCATCAAGTTGATGTTATGTGTTCTGAGTATTTCATCAGTGAA
>JBBKWB010000142.1:0-18527 GCA_037968755.1 Woeseia sp. | reverse complement strand
CATTCGGATCATTCGCCAGCGGCCATGGTGCTCGCGGAGCGCTGTGGGGCTACCGTACTGGGTCGGTCCGCACCGGAAGGTTGGCACCAGGACGCAACTTTCAAGCCCGAGCGGGAACTGGCGGACGGAGAGTGCATCGCAGCCGGTGGCGTAGAGCTTCGTGTAGTGCATACACCGGGGCATGCGTCGAACCATCTTTGTTATTTGCGCGAGTCCGACGGACTGCTGTTTACCGGTGACCACATAATCAACGGCTCGACGGTGGTTATCGATCCGCCCGATGGCAGCATGGCCGCATACCTGGATTCACTCGCGCAGCTGCGCAGCGAGGCAGTGCACGCTATTGCACCGGGACATGGCGAAATTATCGATAAACCGCAGAAAGCCATAGACTGGATCGTGCAGCACCGCCTGGAGCGTGAAGACAAAGTAGCCGCTGCATTGCAAGCGAACCCGGACCTGACCACGGCGGAGTTGACAGCCGTCGTCTATGCCGATGTCGACAAGGGCCTGCACCGCGTCGCCGTGCGCTCTTTGCTGGCGCACTTGTTGAAGCTCCAGGAGGACGGTCGCGCTGAATGCCGTGACGAGCGCTGGCACCTGCTCGAATAGTTGCTTGTAATGCTGCTGGCCCCAGATCTGCTTCGGGCCCCGATTCTTATATTCAAAGTGACGACATCGCGGCCGTACCG
Organism: Woeseia sp.; assembly: GCA_037968755.1. Classification (GTDB taxonomy): domain Bacteria; phylum Pseudomonadota; class Gammaproteobacteria; order Steroidobacterales; family Woeseiaceae; genus Woeseia. The sequence goes on along the minus strand of JBBKWB010000142.1, from coordinate 17,835 downwards.
GGCAAAGCGCTAAAGCTCATGGTGTCTGCGGCGAGCAACCAGGGCGGATTTTGTCGCTGATAATGTGGACTGGCGCGCAATTTGCCCGGATGCATGGCGCTAAGGCTTGATCTGCCCCAATACATCGAATAGCGTAAGCTGCCGTTCGCAACCGACCCGCAGGACCCGTGGCATGACCTTCGTAGTGACTGAAAGCTGTATCAAATGCAAATTGACGGATTGCGTCGAAGTGTGCCCGGTTGACTGTTTCCACGAGGGACCCAATATGCTGGTGATTGATCCGGACGAGTGCATCGATTGCACCTTGTGCGAGCCGGAATGTCCCGTGGAGGCGATTTACTCCGAAGACGAATTACCGGAAGGTCAGGAAAGGTTTATTGAGCTGAACCGGGAGCTGGCAGCCGACTGGCCGGTCATCACCGAGATCAAGGACCCGCCTGCCGATGCCGACGAATGGCGGGACGTGAAAGACAAAATCAATCTGCTGGAGCGCTAGCCTGCATAATTCAGGAAGGCGCTACCGAACGCGATCAAGTCGATGAGTAAACAACCGAAATGAACAACGTGCAGAAATACATAGTGCGGTCGTACCCGGCACAATCGCGATCCTTCATGCATATTGCAGGCTAGGCCGGCGTCCTGCTGGCTACTACAACATGATTAGTTTCCGCGCACGCGTATTCAGGTTCTTCGCACGCCAGTATTTTCGCAGAGTCTCTCCCGATCGCGATATTGGCGAGATGCGCCAGGCATTTGAAGACGTAACTCAACGCCTTGATACGCCCGACAACGTAACAGTCCGGCATGCAACGATCGCGGGTATTGAGTGCGATTGGCTGGTACCGGAGGGCAGCAAAAAAACCCCGGTATTGTTGTACCTGCACGGCGGCGCCTACGTCATGGGCAGCAGCAAAACGCATCGCCAAATGGTGGCGACAATTGCAAAAGCAGCCGGCGTCCGCGCGATCCTGCCTAACTACCGCCTGGCGCCTGAAAACCCGTTTCCAGACGGCATTGACGATGCTTGTGCGGTCTATAAACAGCTATTACAGCAAGGCATCGAGCCTGATGAGATTGTCATTGCAGGTGATTCAGCCGGCGGTGGGTTGACCGTCGCCACCGCGTTGAAGCTGCGTCACGATGGCGTCCCGCTCCCTGCGGCGCTGGTGCTGTTATCGCCGTGGCTGGACCTCAGTGCTTCAGGTGAATCGGTCAAGTCGCGCGCGAAACTGGATCCGCTGTTTCGTGCTGAAGACATGCCGATCGTTGCTGAATTTTATTGTTCCGCCGATGCCGTTCGCGAGCCCTTGGTATCGCCGGTATTTGCCAACGTCAGCGGGTTGCCACCCGCTTTTATTCAGGTGGGCGACCACGAAATCCTGTTGAGCGATTCCACGCGTTTTGCGGACAAGCTGACGGCGGCGGGTATCAACGTCACGCTGCAAGTCTGGCCTGACATGTGGCACGTGTTCCAGTTTTTTGGCAGCAAGATGCCAGAATCCGAAGCAGCGCTCGTCGATATTGCACGCTTCCTGCGTCGCACGCTGCGGGTTGCGCCTGCCTGAACCTGGCCGATCGGGCCCGTTAAAAACCAGATTGGCGCTCGCTGTCGTCGTACATGCGGGTAAGGAAATTCCGGATCGCGGGGACGGCTTCCTTGCGCGTCATCAGTTTTTTCTGCTCCAGGACCTTCGCCATGTCGTCGATGGTGCGCTTGCCGTCGATCAACGACATGATGAACGAGTAGACCTGCGTCGACATGGCCTGTGAACGAAACGATGGCAACATCGGTACCGCTTCCTTGCCAGTCACGATCCAGTCGGGCAGGGACTTGTGCCGCGCTGGCGGTTTCACGTCGTGAGTTTTCCGCGCAGAGAATGTAAACACCGTTTCGATGCGACCGTGACGGCTGTTTGGCGAATTCATATAGGGAATATCGGCCTCGCGCACGTCCGGCGCAGCAAAACCAGCGCCTTCAGTCAGCGCAAGAACTTCCTCTGCACTGTAGCAGCGTGCACGTTGCGGATGGTCGAATGCGAGCGAGCCGAAATTTATCCAGCGTCCGCCGGGCTTTAGCAAGCGGTTAATTCGCGCTGCAAATGCGGCGAAGTCTTCGCTGACAATATCGATCAACCACGGCGTAACCACGGTATCCAACGAGCCATCTGCCAGCGGTGGCCGCAGGACATCGCCAAACAACAGGTGAAAGTTGTCGCGAACCGAGCCGGGTGCGTTGAGTGTTTGTAATACGGCGAAATCAGTTAGCGATTTCGGTGCCAGCGGAAATTCGTGAAACTCCAGGGTTTTGCCAGCTACTACGTCGCGAGCGATAAACAGCAACAGCGGATTAAAATCCATTGCGACCATGCGTTCGCTTTCGCCGGACTGGTGCAGGTCATACGCGAGACGGCAGGCACCTGCGCCGAGTACGACGGTGGTTCCGAGCCGACCGCTGGCCTCCGTCGCCTCACCCAGAACTGTCGTGATCTGCTCAAGCGACGCGAGGTTCTCGCGCTCGCCCCAGCACCAGTCGCGGTGCACGTTGGCGTAATAAGTGTTCAAGCCCTGGTCACCGGGTAAGCGCGTGCGCAATGCAAGATGCGATTCGTAACGTGCTTCAAGCGACTGGATGTCTATTGGAGACAGCAAGCGCTGCAGTTCCGAACGGTGCTGGTCTTTCGCGTTCTTCAGCAACTCAAGTCGGCTGCCGGTCAACTCGTCGAGCTTGTCCGCAGCGAGCTCATTGCCAAGGCGTTGTGACTCGTGCGCCAGTTTCTGCAATGCGAAATGCAGCCGATTGCGCCATTCGCCAAGACTCGAATCCGGGTCCGCAAACATCCAGGGGATATCGCCTACGAGTGGAAAGGCCGTCTTGCAGGCAGGACAGGTATAGCGTTTTTTGTCTGCATTCAGCGGTGTCTTGTCACAACGCGGGCAGGCCAGCAATTCACCGAGGCGGGGGTCCTGAATCATCAACTGTGGAGTTTCTCAGTAGGCAAAAGATAGGGCCATTATGGCGGCAGCGGGCGGGGGACGCGAGGATCTGCTGTTTGGCTAATCGCCAATTTGCTCGCAGGTGCTGCACAGACGGTAGTCGCGACAGCAAGTCAGGAGATTCGGCCGAGCGTTGTCGGATCGGACTCGTGCCTGCAGACCACTGCGCTACAGTCGAATTACATGGCAGCCAAGAATATTGAGTTCAGGTTTTCGGCGCAAAAAAAAGCCGGCAGCCTTGCTGCCGGCGTAACTGATGCTAACCCCATGGAGAGGGTCGCTCAGGCGGGGTTCAAAGGTCCGATGGTGCCACTCACGATGGCATCGAAAGAGGTCATCGCATCGCGGAGGGTTGTGTCCCCAAGACCGTGATTCGAAATGACATTCGCGAACTGGCCTTCGTCGCCGTGCAATGCCATGTAGTTGAGGATGACCGTGTTCACCAGCAGATTGACGTTGTTGGCAGCGGGCGTAGCAGCACGTTGTACCGAGCCGCCTGAGTCCATGTAGCCAAGTTGTTGGTGTATGGCCTGTTCTTCCGGCGTGGCGCCACGCAAAGTGGCTCTGCCATTCGGGTTGTAGACCATGAAGAAGGCGGCAGCGGTCGATGAATTGTCACTCACCCATTCGCCTTTACCACGACCCTCTGCAGTGTTATCGATCGCGCCGTTACTCGACAACGAGCCGTCACTGAACACGTACATCATCAGCGGCACGCCGACGCGTGCAGCGTACTCAATGCAGGCGCCCATACAGCGGCCCGCACGTTCGTCTTTCACTTCGCCTTCTGCGCGTGCGCCGCCATGGTAGTCGTAGCCACCCATTTCGATGCAGGCAGCACCAGCAAAGCCGTTCATCACGAGCTTCATTACGGACGCCGTCTTGCGGAACTCGCGGCCGTCACGATCATCGGCATTGAATTCAGCATCAGTGAATATGCCGGTTGGGCCGACTATAGCCGGGTCGTCTGCCGGATCGAGCGGCGTGGCACCAAAGCGATCCGCGATATCCGCAGCCTTCAGATAGCCACAGCGCACCATGTCTTTTACGACGGCATCTGCGGTAATCGTCTGGCCGGTATCGACTGAGTTCATCTTCTGCGCACTGATGCGGTAGATAGACTCCATCACCGCCGTAGCATCGTCCGGGCCCAGGATGCCGACGAGCTGGCCGGTATCGACGAGGCCGGTTACATCGCTCGGGCGATCAACCTTGGTCGGCCGCAGTTCCGGATCCATCATCATGGCCGGAATCATCGAGTTGCCGCCGGAGTCCGTGTTCTCGGTACCCGCCAGCGTCAGGATGGAGCCATCGGCGCCGGCTTTTGCGATGCCGTACAACGGATTGTGCGGATTGTTGCCCGTGTCGTTGTCCGAACGTGCCGGAATGATCGCGCCGTTCAAATTTGCGCCACGGCCCGGTGACATGCTGAGTTCCATACCGCGCTTGAACGCGCTGTCGGAATGGAAGGCGAGACCGAAGTCGGTATTAGCGTAGGGCAGGCCGCTTACCGGATCGGTAAGACCGGGCACCATATCGCCTGGCAGACCGAGCTTTTCATAGCCCGCCGTACCGAGAAAATCCATCTGGCCGCCTTCGCGGCCGACCAGAACATTCGAGCCAGCGATGTTGGCTCCGCCTGCCAGGTCGAAGCAGATAAACGGGATCTTACCGGCGCCGACCGTCGCGATGTTGCACGGGTTCGACAACAACGGTGTCAGGTCGCCCGACAACTCGGCCAGCGCATCCCGCGGGTTCGAGAACAGGCTTAATACGCCACCCCCGAGTGCGACTGCAGAGCCCGACATAAAGCCCTGCGACACGAAATCGCGACGGGTAATGGGACGACGATGATCCGGGTGCCGTTGTGGCTCGTCCCAGTTGCGTGAATTACGTTTGCTGGCCATATCAAATGCCTCGTTACTGTCCCTGTTTACTGCACTATAGTGACGGCGCTACCAAGCACCGCGGCACAAGTGGCCTTGGCGATTGCTCGCGTGTTCGGGTTATCGGCGCTAACCAATAAGCGATCGATCAAATTGTCCGGGCGCGTGCCATTCGATGACACGTAGCCGAGTTCATCACGAACGGTGGTGAAGTCCGGTTGCGTCTGGATGCCAATGCCCATGATGTTGTCGATCAATGGATCAATGATCTGGTTGCGGCTCGCTCCGCTGTAAGCAGCAGCAGGGCTTTGGTTAAAGTCAAAGCCGCCAAAGTAGATCGCCGCTGTCGGCCCCTCGACCAGTGCATTGCAATACTCGATAGCGAGCTGTGCCACTGCAACCTGGTGTGATGACAGGAAGGTTTGCACATTCGCTACCGCTGGTAATGACTGACGCAGGTTCTGGAAGGTCGTATCGACCGCCGTGGTTTCCGGGTCCACTCCCGTGACGGCGGCCATCGTTGCGTTGATCGAATCGAACGTACGAACGCCTATGCGCTGCGCAATCGGCAATATATCTTCGGCCGTGATGATCAGCGGAGGTTCGGAGCTACGTACGTAGGTCTCGCTGCCGAGCAGGTCAAACGTCAGGAAGAATTCATCGTCCTCAGGACCCTTTTCCAGCGGTACAACCGAGCCGAGCGCTGACAACGGTTGACCAAGCTCAGCGAACAGCGACGCACTCAAGGTGACATCAAGATTCGCATAGGCCTGGCCGACCGGCGCTTCTTCACCGTTAATGCCGACTCGCATGCCTTGCAGCGGGATGCCTTCCGGCTGTTGCGCGCTGTCCAGCGTGATGAAGTGCGGTTGATTGAACAGATAGCCGTAGCTGTCGTACTGCGACACTTCGAAAAGTATGTAGGCGCTTGGCACATTAATGATGTCGGCGATGCTGAACAGGAGGAAGAACTTCTCACCCACGCCCACATCGAAGTTCTGTACCACTTGTTCCGGCGTCAGCGTGCGATTGTGGATCGCAACCATCCGGAATGTACCTTGCCAGAGCCCGCTGTTGGACACTTCATTGCCGAGTACAAAGGCAAACGTATCCTGCCAGTCGACCAGCGAGCCCGGGGCGACCGGATCCGTCTGCGAAACCAGTTCGCCATTGACGTAAATACTGCGACCGTCTACCGGGCTGTAATTTGCTACGACGTGTTGCAATGAAGCCTGCAGGACTTCCTGAGCCGACGGTGTCGACAGCGCAGGATCGCCATTCAGACTCGATTCGGTGCTGCGATGCTGGAAGTCGTAATCGTACAGCGTCTGTTGCAACGTAAAGTTACGGGCATCGTCACCGGCGGAGTAGCTGATAATGCGGGCCATCTCCTGGGTAACGTTCGCCGGTATTACCCAGGCCTCGATCGAGTACTCGCCAGTGGCAGTAATCAGGTCATGCAGCTTCTTGCTCGACGAGGTTGAGCCCTGTGCCTTGCCATCATTAATTGTGATGCCCCAGCCGCCGAACCAGGTGACGTCGCCGGACAAGGTCAGATCAACCGCCGGATCGACACCACTGGTATCAAATGCTGTCGTGCCGTTGCCGGTTTTGAACTCCCAGAGGGCAATTTGGTTGTTCTCGAAACGGTTGCCACCAGAGGCAATCGTTCCGTCGACAATCCGCAGCGCCTTACTGTTGACCAGGGCGGCATCCAGCTGGGTTATCGGAACGGTATCGGCAAACTCCTGGATCGCATCCTGCATTTCCGTGGCGGCTGCGGAACAGCCTACGTCCCAGCAGTTGTGGAATTCGCTGCCAAGGCGAATTACGAAGCGCGAAGCAGCTGGATCATCCAGATCCATTTTCGAGCGCGCCGCATCGAACGCAGAGACAACGTCCGTTTCTGCGAAATACGGTTGCTGCGATGTAGGCGAACTCGAGCTGTGGCAGCCTGCGCAGTACTCCAGCAGGATTGGCGCATGTACCAGGTTCTCGAAGTCTTCAATCGTGGCATTCGCGTAATTCTTGCTATCGCCCGGCTCGGTTTCGGCCGGTGCTTCAAGCACGATCTCGCGACCGCCACCTGCTGCAGCGCCAGCCCAGTTCTCGATCCAGGTTGTCATGATGTCGGCGCAGGCCTGCGGATCGCTCAACCAGCAGTTATGCCCGCCGCCCACTTTCGCAACAACGCGCGAATTAGATGGCTGACCGAGGTCTACCACAGTGTTCGCTGCCTCATACGCCAGGTTAACGTCGTCGTGACGCGCAAACATCGGGTTTTGCGAAGTGGATTCGTTATGGCAGCCGCCGCAGCGATTGCTCTCCTCAATGTTATCCCAGACATTCAGTTTAAAAGACTGGATATCTTCTGTTGATGGCGGTGGGCCCTGATAACTGACCGGCGGAGTAACGCTTGTCACCGGATTCTCAGTCGTCGCTGCACCGCCGCCACACGCGCTGATTGTCAGCGCCAATGCGATTGATGTCAGCGCAGTGCGCAATGCAGAGCTAATGGTGCTTGTATTCATTACCTTATCCATGGTCTGCATCCTCACTGGCCCATGCAGTAGACAGCCGCTTCTGCGAAAGTCTGCTTCATGCTGTATCCGGTCTTGAACGACGCCACCATGGCACCGACCTGGGTTCTATCAGCGGAGTCTTCCGGGTCGCGCAGGCATACCGTGCGAAACACCTTTTTGACCTGGCAGCTCGCGAACGCATCGCTGTTGGCGAGTTCCTCACCCATCGACTTGGCACCGTTGCCGCTACCCGGCAGGGCGTTATCCCAGCCGAGGAACTGGTTCTGGCCGTCGCGCCAGTAGTTCTGCCATGAATCGTCCGGCGTGCGAAAGCCATACGGGAAGTTGTCTTCGTTGTTGAAGTATTTTGGCTGCACAGTGCCCGGCGTGTACTCAATGCTGCCGGTTTCTTCATTGAAGTTGTAATACGCAAATGCCTGCGCCATCGGATCCATTCCCGTGTGACAACCGATACAGTTGTTCAGGAACAGGCGGCTATCACCGCCCGGGCTGCGGCTTACGTCCTGGCGAATGCGATCCGGCGGCAGGCGCGTGTCGTGCACTTGCTCCATGTCGTTGCACATGTGATTCAACATCGTGAAGCGAAACATCGCGCGATTGGTGCCTGCTACGAAAAATGCTTCGGCGGCCGCGCGGGTAGTCAGAATGCCGGCAGTAGCGGCAGGTGGTAAACCGATGACGGCAGACTGTGAAGTTTGCGTCAGTCCGGCCTGCATATCGAGGCCGCGGCTTTCCAGCTGTTCGTAGTGGTTATTATTGTTGTTGGCATAGGGCGGCAGGCCCAAACCAGCTGAACCTACATACAGAATGTCGGCGGATAGCAGCGTATTGAACGGCACGTCGTCGCGAATCATGCCGACGACTGTTGCAATGTAGTCATTTAATGGCACGAACACATTGCCTTCACGATTAGTCCAGGGCGCCGCGAAATTCTTCAGTGTGACGTTGTAGAAATTGGCGTTGTTCATTGCCGTATATGCAGCGGTGACCGGATTGGTGCCGAGCTCTGCTTCCATTTGTGCAAGGACAGCTTCGCTCGGCGGTACGCCTGCCAAGCGGTCATGCATGCGTTTCGCTTGCTCGCGTGGGCCGGCGTTCGCGAGACTCGAGAAGCCGATACACATGACAGCAAGCGCCAGGATGCTGCGTAGCACGCGTGCGCCACCAAAGTAATTTGAGTTCGACATCCTGTTATCCATAGTCATTCCATTATCAGGTGCAGTGATAAAGCATTCGTGCGCCAGTATTTTTCTAATGTTGCCGTCGCTGGGTGCCGCATTTCTTGTTCTGCTGTTGCGCCCAGATCAGGAAACTATGTAGCAAGGTCCTTGCAGTTGCCGTGAAAGCACTCACAAAGCGGCAGTCCGGCAGGCGTTGCGACCAAGGCACACACGATCCTGTATGGAATAAAGCAATTGCTGTGCCACTCTGAAGTGCGCCGCTGGTAATAGCGTAAATAGATATATAAAACAAAGTTTTATGCGCGGTTCTCCGAGGCCTCGGCGAGCCGTGATATGTCAAGCGCTTGTCGGTAGCCTCGCACAGGCAATTGGCTTGTCGTCTGCAAGCCATTGTTTTTGATGAACGAAACGGCTGTCGCTGTAAACCGACAAACTGACACCGACCGGTACATCAGACCGCCCCGTTTTTTTCGTTTCAAGACTGCAGATTGAAAGGACCGGTGTGTCACAAACTTCGCACTTACAAAAAAAACGTCGCCGCGACGCAACGTTCGCGACTGCCTTTCAATTCACGAAATCATGTGACGCAGTGCGCAACTTTTGCAATTCAAAAATTTGACATTGCGTACTGTCGTGGTTTCGAGACATTACGTTGCGCCCTTTTGGTCTCTTATACTGGCGTGACAAAGGAATGTCAGAAGCTGCAGGACATCGCCTGACTCGTGTGCATTGCGCACGACAGATACCGACAGATTGTGATCGCGTTAACGGTATGCGAGTACAGCGACGTCCACTATGAATCGTTACAGCTTTGCACGGAACACTTCAGGTGAGCGACCGGCAGCGACACTTGCCAGAGCTTACTCACAACGTCGCAAAGCTCGAGCGGTACCGGCATGTTGAATCGGTGCCCGAGGTGATCGAGATGAACAGACTTATACCATTGACAGGGAAGACCATCGCGCCGTTTGGCACTCGCGTTCTCGCAACACTGGTTGCGAGCCTGGCGCTGTACGCTTGTGGCGGCAGTGGCGACGGCGTGAGTATTGGCACCGGACAGGATGCTGATCCGGTCATCATAGATTTTCCGATTGCCTATGTCCGTGCGCCACTGGTAGTGGACAACCAGGGCGAATTTCAACCATCCGATGCACGCGAGTTAATTACTTTCAATTTTGGCGCGGATCTGTTTTTTCGGGATCGCGCTTCACCCAGTGCCTCAGCCGTTAACATTACTGAGCGCGAAACCAATGGTCTCGGCGCAGTTCAGGATGTCGAAATTTCCTACGACGGCAGCACCTTGTTGTTCGCAATGCGCTCGCCGATTGATATAAACCTGGCTATAGACGACGAAAATCAGCCGACCTGGAATATCTGGGAGTACGAGATCGCGACCGACACGCTGCGTCGCGTCGTTGCATCAGACTTGTCCGCCGAGATTGGTCACGATATCGCGCCACACTACCTGCCAGACGGCAGAATCATTTTTTCATCTACCCGACAATTGCGCTCGTCTGCTGTATTGCTTGACGAGGGCAAGCCGCAATTTGCGGCGCAGGATGAGGATCGCAACGAAGACGCCTTCGTTTTACATGTCATGAATGCGGACGGCACCGGTATTGAACAGGTGTCGTACAACCAGAGTCACGACATCGATGCGACGGTCAGTTCTAACGGGCAGATCATCTTCAGCCGTTGGGACAACGCTGCAGCGAATAACGCAATCAACCTGTACCGAATGAATCCCGACGGTTCGAAGCTTGAGTTGCTGTACGGACAGAACAGCCATGACACGGGAACCAATGGTCAGCAAGTCCAGTTCCTGAAGTCACGCGAACTGGAAGACGGTCGCGTCATGACGCTCGTGCGCCCGTTCACTGATTCTGACGATGGCGGTGACATAGTCGTAATCGACACACCGGTTTATCTTGAGAATACGCAAGCAAACCGGGACAACGCCGGCATGTCCGGGCCAGCACAAACCGCGGCTACCATTAATGCAGTGGTTACCGAAACCAATGTGCCGTCACCGGGCGGTCGCTATCAGTCGATGTACCCGATTCAGGATGGCACCGGACGCATATTACTGAGCTGGAGTCAGTGCCGGCTTACCGATGTGACGCCGCCGCCTGTCGGCGAATTGCCAACCATCAGCCCGTGCACAGCGCAAAACCTGGCCGACCCGAATTTGCAGGAAGCAGACCCGATTTACGGGATCTGGATGTATGACCCGCGCAACGATACCCAGTTGCCGGTTGTCGCGCCCGAAGAAGGTTTCGCGTACACCGAAGTTGTATCCGCGGATCCACGCCCGTTGCCACCTGTCATCCTGGATGCCGAGGGGCGTTTCACAGCAGACCCGGGCCTCGTTGCAGAGGGCGCAGCGGTGCTCAGCATTCGCAGCGTGTATGACTTCGACGGCGGTGCGATCGCCAATATCGCATCGCTCGCAGATCCGGCACAAACCCTGGCCTCGCAACGCCAGGCACGCTTTCTGCGTATCGTAAAAGCAGTGTCCTTGCCAAATGATGATCTTGTCGATCTCGATAACACGGCCTTCGGACGCAGTGCGCAGCAGGGCATGAAAGAGATTATTGGCTACGCGCCAATTGAGCCGGACGGTTCGGTCATGGTGAAAGTGCCGGCTAATGTTGCGCTGGCGGTGAGCGTGCTGGATGAAGACGGTCACCGGGTCACGGCGCGCCATCAAAACTGGATGCAATTGCGTCCGGGGCAGCTGCTGGAATGCAATGGCTGTCACGTCGCACAAAGTGGCGTATCGCACGGCCGCGCCGATGCTTTCACATCAGCCTGGGCCGGAGCGGCCGTCGCCGGCGTGCCGTATCCCAATACCCGCGCCGAGTGGTTTGTGGGCGAAGTGGGTGAGACCATGGCGGAGATTCGGGCGCGCATTACCTGTGCGACTGATTGCGCATCGCTCGAGCCATCGATGGATATCGAGTATGAAGATGTCTGGACTGATGAGGTGGCAGCGGGACGCGCCGCAGATGCGAGTTTCAGTTACGCCTATGCAGATCTGACGACACCCCCGCCAACCAGCCTGAACTGCATGACCCAGCCGTGGGTGTCGAATTGCCGTATCGTGATCAATTACGAGACCCACATTCATCCGTTGTGGTCAGCGCCGCGACCTGTGCTCGACAATATGGGTAACCCGGTTCTGGATGGCAATGGCATGCCGGTAAGCAACGATTGCGTGAATTGTCATTCGCCTGTCGATGACCAGAATGCGCCGCGTGTGCCGGCGGCACAGCTGGACTTGGTGGACGGATTGTCGCCGGATGAAGCAGATCATTTCAATGCATATCGGGAATTGCTGTTTCCTGATAACGAACAAGAGCTTAATATGGGCGCGTTGCAGGATCGCCTGGTGCAAAATGGTGTTGATGTGGATGGCAATCCGATTTTTGTCACCGTCACCGTTGCGCCTTCAATGAGAGTTGCGGGCGCGAATGCGTCCAACCGGTTCTTTAACCCGTTTGAGGCCGGACAGAGTCACGCTACTTATCTGTCCGATGCGGAAAAACGATTGCTTGCGGAATGGCTGGATGTCGGAGCGCAGTATTACAACAATCCCTTCGACGTCCCGCAGAATTAAGCCGTATTTCGCAGCGCTACTGCTCAGTTTTCTGAGTCTGGCCGTCGAACTACCGCTTGCCGAGGCCGCCGACTCTCCTGCTGCAGTGACAGTAGCCGACCCCTATCTGGAAATGCACACCGGACCGGGTCGCGGCTACCCGATCTTTCATGTCGCCGAGCGCGGCGATGAAGTGCAGATACTGAAGCGTCGTACGGACTGGTTCCTGGTGCGTCTCACGCGCGGCACGGAAGGCTGGGTCAACCGCACGCAGATGGAGCGTACCCTGCAGCCGACCGGCACGAACATCGAATTCGGCGAAGCAGAGCAAGACGATTTCACCGATTCACGCTGGGAAGCGGGCATGCTTGCGGGTGATTTCGGCGGCGCCAATATCATTTCGCTGTACGGCGGTTATTCGCTGAACCGGCATGTCGGTATCGAGCTCTGGGGTTCGCAAGTCCTGGGCAATTTTTCAAATGGCTGGACAGGCAGTATCAACGTCATACACGAGACCTGGCCGGACTGGCGCATTTCGCCGTTTTTTACACTGGGTACGGGCGTGATTCACACCTCGCCCAAGTCAACAATTGTGCAAGGCGAAGACCGTACGGATCAGGCAGCACATGTCGGTGCCGGTTTTCGCATCTATACAACGCGCCGCTTCATACTCCGTGCGGAGTACAAGAGCTACGTGGTGTTTACAAGTCGAGACGACAATGAGGAAGTAGAAGAATGGAAAGTCGGATTCGCGTTCTTTTTCTGATAGCGCTGGCCATCAGCATGAGCGGCTGCGCTGCAACGCGCAACCTGTTCGGTATGGGCCAGCAATCAGCGCCACCGCCGGCAGAAGACCCGGGTCAGGTGATTGAGCCTGAAGTGGAGCGTCGTGAAATTCGCGAAGCCGATATCGATACCGAGGACTTCGAGGTCGGTGCCTACGTTGGCATCATGAGCGTTGAAGACTTCGAGTCTAACGTTGTGTATGGCGCGCGCATCGCCTACCACGTTACTGAGGGCTTTTTCGTCGAAGGTACAGTGGGGCAAACGGATGCGGGCCTGACGAGTTTTGAGCGGCTGAGTGGTGGCGCTCCATTATTGTCGGACAGCGAGCGGCGCTTCACGTATTACAACCTCAACCTGGGCTACAACATTCTGCCAGGTGAGGCATTTGTCGGTGAGCGGCGTGCCTACAACAACAACCTGTACCTGGTTGCGGGACTGGGCTCAACGCGCTTTGCTGGCGATGACCGGTTCACCGTCAATTTCGGTGCAGGTTATCGCTTCCTGTTGAATGACATGATCGCCATCCACCTGGATGTACGCGATCACCTGTTCGATATTGACCTGCTGGGCGAGGAAAAGACCGTTCACAACCTCGAGGGGCACCTCGGATTGACGGTGTTCTTCTGATACAGAGTTCACAGTCCGGCTGCTGGTGCCGGGCTAAGCTTGGGAAGATGGGTATGACATTCGAAAAAACAGGCCGTATTTTGCTCGCTATTCTGGTGTTGTCTGCCGCGGGCGGCTGCAGCAGCATTGAGCCGTGGGTGAAGCCGTACGAACGAGACCGCCTGGCTGACCCCATCATGTTCCTGGATGCGGACCCGGTGTCCACGTCCTATATCCAGCACGTCTACGAAGCGCGCGAAGGTGCGCGTGGCGGCGAAGGTGCCGCGGGCGGCGGCTGCGGCTGCAACTGAGATCGTGATGATATTTCGTTCGCGCAAATTAATCGTCGCTCTGCTCATGACCGCGTTGCTGCAGGCGGCACAGGCAGGCGTGCTGCCCGAAGACCGCTCCGATATTCTCTATCACCTGTACGACGGTGGTGGTGTTGAGATTGATGGCCCGTCGCTGCTCATGCGGAAGCAGGTTGCCAAGAACGTATCGGTTGTCGGTAACTACTACGTCGACATGGTCAGCTCGGCATCGATAGACGTCATCACCACCGCGAGCCCGTATACCGAAGAGCGCAAACAGTGGTCTCTGGGCGTCGATTTTCTCCGCGGCAATACAACGATGACTGGCGGCTTCACGAGTAGTGTCGAGTCCGATTTCGATGCCGAGACATGGAGCCTGAGCATTAGCCAGGATATGTTCGGCGACCTGACAACGTTGTCGCTGAGTTATGCGCTGGGCGACGATACCGTTGGCCGCTCAGACGACGAAACCTTCGCTCGCGACAATACACGCCAGCATTACGGCATTGGCCTCACCCAGATTCTGACCCGCAATCTCATTGCGACATTAAACGTAGAAACGATCACCGATGAGGGTTTCCTCAATAATCCGTACCGCTCGGTCCGCTACGCGGATTCAACGAGTGCTACAGGCTATAGCTTCGAACCCGAACTGTACCCGGCAACCCGGACCAGCAATGCGGTCGGTGTTCGCGCGCGCTACTTCCTGCCATACCGTGCCGCGATCCAGGGCGAATACCGTTTCTTCACGGATACCTGGAACATCGATTCGCACACAGCGGCGATTTCCTATGTGCATCCGATGGGTCCCTGGACGTTCCGTCTCAAGTACCGCTGGCATGACCAGACTGGTGCGGCGTTTTACAACGACCTGTTCCCGCGTGCTGAAGCCACCAATTTCCGTGCTCGTGATAAAGAGCTGAGTCCGCTAACGAGCCATACCGTTACTTTGGCCGCCAGCTACGAATTCCTGAGCAAGGGCTGGGGCTTTATCGACAAAGGCTCGGTCAACGCATCATTGAACATGCTCAGCGTCGACTACCACGATTTCTCTGATCTCAGTGCCGGCGAGATAGCTGGCAATGAGCCTCTGTATCAGCTCGAAGCCGATATAATCCAGCTGTTTTTCTCGTTCTGGTACTAAGCGTTCGGCTCGGTATCGTCGCGGGCATTCACCCGCGACCCCCAAAATTCCGTACAATGCCTGCCATCCGCTAGCGGCAGGAGAATCTGATGGGAAGCCTTGCAGGTATCGCGCGACGCGATGCGAAGCGTGCACTAATGCAATCGCTCGACCTTGCCTCAATCAGTACGGAAACCGGCGTTGCCGAAGACTTTCGTGGGCGGCCCGGCAAGCGTCAGGTTACTGTGCTGTCCTCCGAGGCTTGGCAACGCGTCTGTACTGAACTGGGCAAGCAGCTGCCGTGGACCACCCGACGGTCCAACCTGTTGGTGACTGACATTGAATTGCCGCGCGACATTGGTGCTGTAATCTCAATTGGCCCCGTGCGGCTGCAGGTAACGATGGAAGTCGATCCCTGCTCACGCATGGATGAACAATGCAGCGGGCTGCGCGAGGCATTGTCGCCCGAGTGGCGCGGCGGCGTAGCGTGCACCGTGTTGCAGGGCGGAGATGTAGCCATCGGTGATCCGGTCAGCATTGAGCCCGGCCACTAGGCACTAGAGAGCAACTTACTTGTTAATAATTATCTTGCTTGTCCTGGCTGTTGCGATCGCGACGGTCGTGCTCTACAACCGCCTGGTTCGAGACCGCAATCGCGTGGATGCCGGCTGGAGCGATATTGATGTGCAGTTACAACGTCGCTATGACCTGATCCCGCAGCTTGTAACAGCGGTCAAGCATTACGCCGCATACGAGCGCGCAACACTCGAAGCTGTGACAGCGTTGCGGGACAATGCTTCGAGGATCAGCAATGTGCAGGAACGCGGCGAGCTCGAAGAACAACTCGGCGCGCAGGTGAGCAAGCTGCTCGTGCTTGCGGAAGACTACCCGGATCTGAAGGCGAGCGAGAATTTCGCCAAACTGCAGGCCCAATTGGTCGAAACAGAAAATTACTTGCAGTTCGCGCGACGCTATTACAATGGCGCGGTGCGGGCCTTGAATACGCGAATTGAAACCGTACCCGACAATTTTATCGCGTCGTGGTTCGGATTCTCCCAGCGTGACTACTTTCAAAAATCGTCGGATGATGCGGCTAATGTGCCGCTGGTGAATCTGGGCAGCGTGGAATGACGCGCTGGCTGTTGCTGTTCCTGCCGCTGCTCGCGAACGCGGATGAGCGCATCCTGGAGTTTCACGCGGACATCCTGGTTCGGGCCGATGCAGTAATAGAAGTCACTGAAACAATTCGCGTGCGCGCTGCGAGCGACCAGATTCGTCGCGGAATTTATCGCGACTTTCCGACTCGTTACAAAGATCGCCGTGGGAATACGGTGGTCGTGGACTACAAGCCGCTTTCGGTCTTTCGCGATGGCCGCGCCGACGGCATGCGGGTTGAATCGCAGAGTAATGGTGTTCGTGTCTACTTCGGCAGAGCCGAGACCTTCCTGGAGCCGGGAGAGTATGCCTACTCTTTTCGCTATGAGGCCGGGCGGCTGCTCGGTTTTTTTCCCGAGTTCGATGAGCTGTACTGGAATGTAACGGGTCTCGGCTGGGGGTTCCCGATTGATCGGGCCAGCGCCACCGTCAATTTTGACTTTCCGGTGGAAACAACTCGGCTAAACGTCGATGCCTGGACAGGCGCTTACGGTGACTCCGGCAAGGCAAGTCAGGCAACGGCAGTGGCTGGCGAAGCTCGCTTTGCTACAACCGCCTCGTTGCCGGTTGGTAGCGGTTTGACGGTTGTCGTCAACTGGCCCAAAGGTCTCGTAGCCGAGCCGGATCGGGCGCAGAAAATTTTCTGGTTGCTGCGGGATAACCGCGACGTGCTGGTCGCCTGTGTAGGCCTGTTGCTGTTACTACTGTACTACTTGCCAGTCTGGCATCACTTTGGTCGCGATCCGGAACGCGGCGTCCTGTTCACTCGCTATGAGCCGCCCAAGGGATACTCGCCCGCGTCTCTGCGTTATATTCGCCGCATGGGTTACGACGGCAAAGTCTTCACGGCTGCGATCCTGAATCTGGCGGTGAAGGGTTATCTTAAAATCCGCAACGACAACAAGCTTTACACGCTGATCCGGACTGAACCTGGCGCAACGCCGCCCGCACTGGCCAAAGGCGAGGCGGAGCTGCTTGCGAGCCTCTTCGCGAAGGGCAGCCAGGTTGATTTGAAAGACAAGAATCATCAGGTAATAAGTAGTGCCAGTGCCGCTCACAAACAATCATTGAAGCGCGACTATCGCAATCGTTACTTCAAAGTGAACGCGTTGTTGAATCTGCCCGCGGGCCTGATATTCGTGGCAACCATACTGCTCGCGTTCATGGGTGCAGACCGAGGAAAACCGTTGGTGCTGTTGTTGCTCGCTGCCATGGTTGTGACAATGGTCTTGTTTGCGTACCTGATCAAACGGCCGACCGGTATCGGACGTCGCATTCTTGATGAAACCGAAGGCTTTCGCGATTACCTCGAGATCGCAGAGAAGGATGAACTGAATCTGCGCAATCCGCCGGAGAAAACACCGGCGCTGTTCGAGATATTTCTGCCGTTTGCTTTGGCGCTGGGTGTCGAGCAGGACTGGGCCGAGAAATTCAGTAGCGTATTCTCCCGCTTGCAGCAAAACGATGGCACTCTGTATCAACCAGCCTGGTACCAGGGCAACTGGAATAGCATGGACACGCCATCTTTTGCAACGAGCCTTGGTCGCGGCCTGGGCTCGGCTATCAACTCATCGATGACTGCGCCCGGTTCCAGTTCAGGCAGCAGTGGCGGCGGCTTTTCCGGCGGTGGCGGAGGCGGCGGTGGCGGAGGT
>JBBKWB010000141.1:0-3356 GCA_037968755.1 Woeseia sp. | reverse complement strand
CCGTGAGGGCGCGATGATCAGCAAGTCACTGGCAGCAAGCCGGTTATTCCCGCCGATGACCACGCATTTGATCGCCAGCGGCGAAGCCGGTGGTCGACTCGAAGAAATGCTGGCGCGGGCGGCAAGTAATCAGGAACGCGAAGTTGACGGCCTGATCTCCACCCTGCTGGGGATAATGCAACCGCTGCTGGTCATCGTGATGGCGGCGATTGTATTGCTCATCGTTCTCGCCATTCTCCTGCCGATATTTGAAATCAACAACTTGATCGCCTGATTTCCCGATATTTTGGCAGTTGCGAATACTGTCGATTGCGATCTTGCACGCCCCCGTCAATCGCGGTATACAGCTAGTGTCCTAGAATGATCAAGTCAGGCTGCACGCGCGACAGTGGGGATCGGGTCTATGCCGGGAAAGAAACGCGAAAGCGATACAGAGAACGACGAACCGAAAAACGACATCGACGATGATGACGATGTAGAAGAGTTTTCCGGCGACGAAACTATAGTCATGTCCGACAGCGATGATGACGACGACAGTGAAGACGATCTCGATGTCTCCATGGAGGTTAATGTCGAAAAGCTGATGGCGGAGATGGAAAAAACCGACGCGGATGACGTTGCCCGCAAGAAAGAGATTCGCCGGCGCCTCGAAGAGATTCAGGAAAGCCGCAGCCTCGAAGACACTTACTCATTTGATCTTTACGGCGAAGACTGATCAGCGAAAATCCCGCGAGTGCACGCTGAGCTCGCCGAGCCAGGCGCTATGGTCAATCAGCCTGCGCGCAATCACATGAATGACCTTGCCCTCGATTTGTACCTCGCCTTCTACACCCATCAGCCGCGCATTCAGTAACACCTGCCGTTGTGTATCGGCAATTTTTTTCCAGACGATCAGGTTCGTGTGACCCGTCTCGTCTTCCAGGGTTACAAAAGTCACGCCACTGGCCGTGCCGGGCCGCTGCTTGGTAATGACCAGGCCTGCAACACGCACAAACCGCCCGCTCGCTTGCTCCACAAGCTCCCTCGCCAACAGATAACGATACTCGTGCAGACGCTGGCGTAGCAGTGCCAATGGATGCCGACCCAAGGTCAGCCCCAGGCTCTGGTAATCCGCAACGAGATCCTGGCCTTCTGTCGGCTTTTTCAACATCGGCGCGGGCTCGTAGTCTTCACGCGTACCGAACAATGGCGTTGCCGCTTCAAGCCCGGCCACTGTCCAGCGCGCCCGGTGACGGTGACCCTCCAGCAGGCAGAGCGTACCGGCTGCCGCAAGCGCGGCGAGATCGCCGCGATTCAGGCCCGCGCGCCCGGCAAGATCCTGCACGCTGCGAAACGCGGCCACCGCCCGTGCCGTGGCAATACTTTGCCCTGCCCGCGCCGACAGTCCCTTGACCTGACGCAAGCCCAGGCGCAATGCAGGGACTCCCTCTGCCGCGCATTCCAGGCTGCAGTCCCAGGCACTGGCGTTCACTTCCACAGGCCTTACCTCGACCCCACAACGACGCACGTCCTGGGTGAGTTGCGATGCGGAATAAAAACCCATCGGCTGGCTGTTCAGCAGCGCGCAGCAAAACGCCGCCGGCTCGTGACATTTGAGCCAGCAGGACACGTACACGAGCAGAGCAAAACTGGCGGAATGCGACTCCGGGAAACCGTATTCCCCGAAACCAAGAATTTGCTGGAATATCTGCCGGGCAAAGCTTTCGTCATAACCCCGTTCGCGCATACCGGTAATCAGCTTTTCCTCAAACGGGCCGAGTCCGCCGCGACGTTTCCAGGCAGCCATCGCACGCCGCAGCTGATCGGCTTCGCCCGGCGTAAAGCCTGCCGCCACTACGGCCAGCTGCATGACCTGTTCCTGGAAAATCGGTACACCCAGCGTACGCTCAAGCACACCACGCACTTCCTCGCTCGGGTAGTCGACTGCTTCCTCGCCGTTCCGACGGCGCAGGTAAGGATGCACCATGTCGCCCTGAATCGGACCGGGGCGAATGATCGCTACCTCGATCACGAGGTCGTAATAACAGCGCGGTTTTAATCGCGGCAACATCGCCATCTGCGCTCGCGACTCAATCTGGAATACGCCCATCGTGTCGCCCTCACAGATCATGTCGTATACGGCCGGATCTTCCGCCGGCACACTCGCGAGCGTATAGCGACGACCATCGAACGCATGGATCAGGTCAAAACTACGGCGGATCGCGGTGAGCATGCCTAAACCGAGCACGTCCACTTTCAGCAGGCCAAGCTCCTCAAGATCGTTCTTCTCCCACTGAATTACTGTCCGCTCCGGCATCGACGCATTCTCAACCGGTACCAGTTCGTGTAACGGGCCGTTGGCAATGACAAAGCCGCCAACGTGCTGTGAAAGATGCCGCGGAAAGCCCATGAGCTGCCGCGTCAACCAGAGCAGGCGGCGGATAATCGGGCTTTCCGGGTCGAGCCCGGCCTCGCGCACCCGTGAGTCGTCCACCTCGTTGCCATCCCACCACTGCATCGAACGCGCGAGCCGGTCAATTTGTAAACCGGACAAACCAAGCACCTTGCCAACATCGCGTAACGCACTGCGCGCGCGATAGGTAATCACCGTCGCCGCGAGTGCCGCACGTTCACGTCCGTACTTCGCATAAATATACTGAATCACTTCTTCACGCCGCTCGTGTTCGAAGTCGACATCGATATCGGGCGGCTCGTTACGTTCCTTGGAAATAAAACGTTCGACCAGCATCGCCATGCGACCGGGATCCACCTCGGTAATGCCCAGGCAGAAACA
This sequence comes from Woeseia sp., assembly GCA_037968755.1. Taxonomy (GTDB): domain Bacteria; phylum Pseudomonadota; class Gammaproteobacteria; order Steroidobacterales; family Woeseiaceae; genus Woeseia. The sequence continues at coordinate 583 of JBBKWB010000141.1, read as the reverse complement.
CACGGCGGAGTTCGCTGCTGAACCGCGGCCCTGGCAAAGAATATGTTGCGAGCGGGCGAATGCCACGATGTCGTGCACAGTCAGAAAATACGCTTCGTATTCCAGCTCGCTGATCAGTTTAAGTTCGTGCTCAACGAGCCCAATGACTTTTTCCGGCACACCATCCGGCCAGCGCTGCTGCATGCCAGCCTCGGTTAGTTTGCGCAGGTGACTTGCTGGTGTTGCGTTTTTCGGAACGAGCTCCTGTGGATATTCATAACGCAGTTCGTCGAGTGAGAAGTCGATGCGCCGGGCGATGGCAATACTTTCAGCCAGCAACTCGGCAGGATAAATTTTCGCCAGCACCTTGCGTGGTCGCAGATACCGTTCGCCGTTGGGATACAAAGCGAAACCGGCGCGCGCTATTTCCACACCTGCACGTATTGCGGTCAACGTGTCCTGCAAGGCGCGTCGCGCACGGCAATGCATGTGGACATCGCCGCTCGCGACCAGTGGCAACTGCAACTCATCACCCAGTTGCTGCAGGCGCTTTAAACGGATCGTGTCGAGACCGTCGGCGAGCAGTTCGACCGCTATCCATAGA
>JBBKWB010000140.1:0-2793 GCA_037968755.1 Woeseia sp. | reverse complement strand
CCCGATTTCGTTCGGCGGACATGTTGCGCATCGCACCGCACTATGAGAATTGGTTGCCGGGCCTGTTTTCCACGGAAAGCTGGGGCGGTGCGACTTTCGATGTCGCCATGCGTTTTCTGAAAGAAGATCCCTGGCAGCGGCTTGCCGATCTTTCTGCGGCAATGCCAAATCTCATGCAGCAGATGTTACTGCGGTCCTCAAACGGTGTCGGCTACCGGAATTATCCCGACAATGTTGTGCGTTACTTCATTCAACAGTCGGCACAAGCCGGTGTGGATGTGTTCCGAATTTTCGATTGCCTGAATTGGGTGGAGAACATGCGCCTCGCAATCGATACAGTAGTTGAAAGCGGCAAGCTGGCAGAAGCGGCCATTTGCTACACAGGCGACATACTCGATCCGGCACGCGCCAAGTACGATTTGTCGTATTACGTGAAAATGGCCAAAGAACTGGAAGCGGCGGGTGCACATATACTCGGCATCAAGGATATGGCGGGCCTTCTCAAACCGGCGGCGGCGCGCTTGCTGGTCAAGACACTGAAAGAAGAAGTATCGCTACCAATTCACTTCCACACGCACGACACGAGCGGCGCATCGGTGGCCAGCGTCCTGGCCGCAGTCGATGCAGGTGTGGATGCCTTCGACGCAGCAATGGATTCGATGAGTGGATTGACGTCGCAGCCGAACCTTGGCTCGATCGTCGCCACCTTGCAGCATTCTGACAAGGACACCGGGCTCGATCTCGATGCCATTCGCACAATCAGCAACTACTGGGAACAGGTGCGTGGGCAGTACGCAGCCTTCGAGCCGGACGTACGCTCGGGCGCATCGGAAGTGTATTTGCACGAGATGCCGGGTGGCCAGTACACGAACCTGAAAGAACAGGCGGAATCGCTGGGTATTGGCCGACGCTGGCACGAAGTAGCGCGCGCATATGCCGACGTGAACATGGCGTTTGGCGATATCGTTAAGGTCACGCCGTCGTCGAAAGTGGTTGGCGACATGGCGCTGATGATGGTGACGTCAGGAATTTCCATTGACGAAGTTGTCAGTGCCGACACGGAGATCGCGTTTCCGGAATCGGTCGTGTCGTTCTTCGCCGGTGATCTTGGCCAGCCACCCGGCGGCTTTCCTCCCGAGTTGCAACGGAAGGTCCTGAAGGACCGCAAGGCGATAACCGGGCGTCCCGGTAGCCACATGGACAGTATCGATCTGGAGCTGGAGCATCGCGACCTGAATAAAGCGGGACGCAATCCCGTGAGTTCGTACGACCTGGCATCACACCTTATGTATCCGAAGGTATTCGAGGAGTACCGCTCGCACAGGGAGACATTCGGTGACGTGGGGGTACTGCCTACTCACATTTACTACTACGGAATGGAGCCGCGTGATGAATTGACGGTAACGATGGACGGCGGTCGACAGATCGTCATTCACTACCTGACACAGACAGAGCCAAACGAGCAAGGCTATCGCCGGCTGTTCTTTGAGCTCAATGGCCAGCCGAGTTCGGTGAAAGTGCTCGATAGAAAAATAGCCAAGCCCGAACAAACGCTCGAAAAAGCGGATCGCAATAATCCTGCCCATGTTGCAGCACCGATGCCGGGCCTGGTAACGACCGTGGTGGTTGAAGCCGGGCAGAATGTGCAACGCGGCGACGCGCTCGTGACGATGGAGGCCATGAAGATGGAGACCATTGTTGCGGCAGAGCGTGACGGTATTGTGAAGCGTATTGTGGCGACAGTGGGTATGCAGGTAGAGGCGAAAGACTTGTTGTTGGAGATGGAATAACGATCGACTCGCAGTAATGGCGGCGTGAACGATCTTGTCTGCATGTGCGAATAGGAAAAAGTTTGGTGACAAAGCATCGGATCTATACAACCAGCTTCGCGAGTGTCTATCCGCACTATGTTACCAAGGCGGAGAAAAAAGGACGTACGAAAGCAGAAGTCGATGAGATTATTTGTTGGTTAACTGGATACAGCCAGAAAGCGTTTGCAGCTCACCTCAAAAAACAAACAGACTTTGAGGCGTTCTTTGCGGAAGCCTCTGATCTGAATCCGTCACGGTTACTAATTAAAGGCGTGGTTTGCGGTGTTCGAGTGGAAGACGTCGAAGAGCCCACCATGCGGGAAATTCGTTATTTGGATAAGTTGATTGATGAACTGGCGAAAGGCAAGGCGATGGAGAAGATTTTGCGGAAGTAGTAAGACTTCGGGCGAGCATGAGTTTTGCACGGGTCGGCAACGGGTCGGGGTAGAGAAGTTGGAGTTTCGGGCCCCTACCTACCGTAGGCATTCACATTTCGGCCCCGCAGACACCTGCAATGGTATTTATTCTGACAGGCTGGAACGGTTCAGCATCCGTGGAATTAGGTCAATCCGGCCGACAGTTGCAATACAGGTTTTTGCCAGTGTCCACGGCGGTCCGTGATTCATGATTCATGATGTTCTTGGAATTCGCTCTTGCAGCTGGCTAATACTTCAGGCGGGTGATGTGAATAATCGTCACTTCCAACACTGATCTAAGATCCCGCAACAAGAGCTACAACTTACCGAATATGACCCTGTTTCACTATTGTGGCGCATCCCTGTCCGTACCCAATTTCCGTCGGCTCTTCCAGTGAGTGCCCTGATTCGAATGCGCTATCGCACAGTTACGGCAATCAGCCCGTTGAACGGGCTATAACCGTCCGGCGGATTCGCGCCGACCCACACTTGGGCGGACGAAGAGTTCATGTTTCCAGTCTTGGATACCTGAACGTCCAATTGGCCATTCACGAATATTTTCATGT
>JBBKWB010000139.1:0-3007 GCA_037968755.1 Woeseia sp. | reverse complement strand
GCATCGATATCCACGTCGCCATCGACAATGCCCGTGGTGTTGTACTCGATCAGGTAGTTATAAAAGAAAGACAGACCAAGATCGCCACCGAACACTGGCAGACGGTAGGCTACTTCCATATCCACGCCGGAAGTCTCCAGGATGTTTTCGTTTGAACTTGACGAGTCCACGCTCACGAGTCCGCCTGCACCGACGTTCATGTCTCGCAACGCCGCTCCGCCGCAGGTCGCATCAAATTGACTTGGGTCTACGTCGAAGCAACGCTCCATTACCGTCGTACGCGGGGTAGTCAAAATAACGTCATCGATCTTGATGTCATACAAATCAAGCGACACCGATAACGTATCCGCGAAATTCGGCTGCCACACCAAACCTACGGTAAAGGCATCGGCCGATTCTTCCTGCACGTTCGGGTTGCCAGACAGGAAGCCACCTGTTGACTGACGTTCCACCTGGGTCAACGCGAAAATTCCCTGGTCAGTAATGCGATTGGCGACAACCGGAATGGACCGGCAGTTTACCGCGACATTTCCTGTGCTCGTCGCGGTGATGCCATCGCACGGATCCTGAATAGTACGGAATGTTTCGCCCGCGCCACTGAACAGGTCCGATATATTCGGTGCGCGCACAGACGTTGACGTCGTCGCCCGCAAGCGCAAGGTCTCATGCAAGTCAGCATCCGCGCCTACCTTCCAGGTGAACTGGTTACCTACACTTGAGTAATCACCAGTGCGAACCGCGGCGTCCAGCGAGACACGTTCGTGCACGGGAATATTTACTTCGCCGAAAAACTCCAGTACATCAAAGCCACCGTCGGTCGGAGCGACACCGTTACCAGCCGAAATACCCGTCTGCGCAAAGCCTGCCGGAGTCGTCGCGCCCGCTTCATCGCGATACTCGGCGCCGAGGGCAAAGCCCACATTTCCAGCTGGCAGGTCCAGTGGCGTTGCACCGGAAAGCAACACGTTAAACACTTCCTGTTCTACCAACGCATGGAATTTTTCATTCGCACGCAAGTATGCGACCGCGCCCGGTGTGATCGTGTTTAGTCCAAACGGATTAAATGGCACGCAACCTTGCAAGCGCGCAATCTCGCCGACGCACTGTAACGTTACGCCGTCGGGCGCCAGCTCTACATTCAACGCCTGCTCCGCGCGTTCTACATTGATCTGGCCGGTACCAATTTGCGTCTGTTCTGTCTGGCCGTAAGTATAGTAGCCCTGCAGTTGCAGGCTGTCAGTCAACTCATAATCAAAGCCAGCTACGGCGCGCAATGTTGTCCTGGAGATATCCTGTGCGCGCGGGCCGAACTCAACGAGTCGGCGTGCGGCGACGTTCAGACCGAGTTGGCTGATGTTGGTAATGCCATCATTCAGCAGGTTGTCCTTCAGGAGCTGCGGCATGAGCAGCGAACTCGCAACATCGTGACCACCCGTACCGCCGCGCGACTGGATGAAGATGTTGTCGTTGATGTCCAGGCCGAACGGTTCGAGTTGCGAACTGGATTCCACGAGCGAATAGTTCATCTCTGTAAATACCTCCAGCTTCTCCGTCAGGGGATAGCTGGCCATTGCTGAGCCGAAGCGACGCTCGACCGGTGTCGAGATCATGCGGTAGTCCGCGCGATTGAAGCGATCCGAGTTAGCACGATCCGTAAGGCCGCTGCGAAACGGCGTGCCATCGCCGAGGTAGTTGCCGAAACGGCCGATGGGCAGGAAAGACGAACCCAGCCACGCGTCAGTTTCGCCGAGCCCGTCGCCGTCCAGGTCAAACACCGCGAGGTCGGTATTGGAGAAGTCCCGGTCCCGGGCCATAAGTTCATCGTCGTTCGACCATCCAAGCGAGAACCATGCATGACCACCGTTACCAAAGTTGCCGCCAAGCGAGAGGTTGATGTCTTCCCTGTTCTTGTCACCCTCGGCAGAAGCGCCAAGTTGTACATCCAGATCCACACCCTGGAAATCGGTTTTCGTAACGATGTTAACGACACCGGCGATAGCGTCTGAACCGTAGATAGCAGACGCCCCTCCTGTCAGCACTTCGATGCGCTCAATCATCGCCGTCGGCAATGCATTCAGATCAACACCGTAACCAACCGCCGGACTGACCCCGGAAACGAAGCGCCGACCATTGATAAGCACCAGAGTACGGTCGGTGCCGAGATTACGAAGATCGGTCAGGTTGAGTCCCGCTGATGCCAGCGTGAATGCGCCGTTCGAGTTATTCAGCGATGCCACGTTCTGCGGCAATGTCTGCATCAGGTCGCCGATATTGGTAGTGCCGGTTGCGGTCAGCAGATCTGCGCTGATTACCGTCACCGGTGCGGACGACTCAAAGCCCGAGCGAGCGAGATGTGATCCCACCACTACAATCTCTTCGAGAGCGCTATTCTCGTCACTGCTCTGAGCGAACACGCTGCCACCCAGCATCACTAGCGAACCGAGCACGCCCGCCAGAATACCTCTTGGCCCTGGCAACACGGGTCGAACGATTGCGGGCCCGCCATGCATCCCGCCTGTAAGTATTGTCTTCATCAGATGTACCTGCCTGTTGAATAAGTTTCGGGTCACTTAGCGCAGTAATTTGAACGCTGAGTGATAGGCAGTCGATAATCTTGGCGGCAGGCATTCGTTGTAAATCTGCATATTCTTTTATGCAGCGCGAAAGTTAATGTGGAGAAAACGCTACGTTGATATTGCGCCGCAAAACGCTTGCTGACCCGCGTTGGCGCAGCCGTACTTTGTGTTTTGATCACTTGCTTGTCGTAACCTTCGGCATCTTTGCGATGCGGCATTTCTGCAACGTGTCCTGCATTGCGTTGCATGCCTGTCATGCGTTGTTTTGTGTCGACAAAAAAATGCGCAACGATTCGGGTCTAGAGCACGCTCGCTCGCATCGCGGATTCGAGATACGTTCGCACCGAGGCGACGTTGTGCCGTTCCAGTGCGCTCTTTGGCGATACGAGGTACAGCTCGGCGGCTACGGGTTCGTAGTTGGGAAGCACGGG
>JBBKWB010000138.1:0-3804 GCA_037968755.1 Woeseia sp. | reverse complement strand
CCGCTGCCGCACCTGCACGAACTACCGGCGCTCAAGTGGAAGCTGATGAACTTGGACAAGCTGAAGAAGAACAGCGCCAGCAGGTTTGCTGCTCAGCATCAGGAACTAGCCAGCCGCCTTGAACAGATCAGCATCTGACACTGGAAATAGTCGAGGAAGGTGACAGAAACGCAGGTTGCACCCGTTCCCCACCTTGGGCCGTCGCGATGAATCGGCTGCGGGAACTGCTTGAGAGAGCTGTGCCATTTTTCCTTATCGCTGCAACTGTCTTCATTCACTTGGGTGAACACAAACGACCTATTTCGGGCATTTGCTTTGGCGACTTGTGCGGCCGTTTCGCTGCGAATGCGGTTTAAAGATACAGACATCGAATCACTTTCGGCCTTTTTCGGGCGCTCGCGATGACGTTTTGAGCAACGGGTACCGCAAAGCGTGCGAATTGTCCACCGGCGCATTACTTGCTCGACCAACCGTCATCTCGTTGCGGGATTGATTTCCACGATGACAACGGCTTCATCCCTGCCCATGGGCGCATAGATGCTCCTGACAATCCCATGCGCTACAACCGTCGACGACTGATCGGTCAGCGATTCGAGCGCCTGCGCCACCTCCACTGGAACATGACCGATCCTTTTCGATACGGGCAGGAGTCCCAGCAATGATCGGCACTTCAGCCAAACGCCGATGTCGGCCTCGGCGCCGGCATCATTGACTTCCCGTCTCAATTCGACAATCGATCCCTCGCGACAGTGCGCTTTGACAATCGCCGCACGGTCCGGAACTGTCGTGCCGCCAATGATCGTGAATATCGTTGGGGTCTGACTTCTTGTCGGGGTCGGGTCCAAAGCCGAAACTGCGCTCATGATCGGAATCCTCATAATTGTTGTGCGCAACGGCAACATGCATGGACGGGTATCCGAAGCCGATGCCGTTACGTTCCTGCACCATCAAGCTTTGCCGCCGACTGACGATCCCAATCCCGACCAATGCATCGTTACCGCATTGGACGTGAGGTAGGCGAGCGCCGAAGAACGCTCGATGCGACGAAGCGCTTCTCGCGTAGCGAGATACGCTTCTGTATGACGCTCGGATCTGAGCGGCAAGCTGCGAGGACTTTGCCTGGAATTACCGGAACGACGCGACGCCATGACAATCTCCCTTCTCCAAAAGTGATTGCGTTTAACGGAACTGGCTGCTGGTAGCGGCCGGTCCGAAGCAAATTTTGGTTGCGAAATCACGAAATTTCAATAGTGAAAAATCCTAGGGAAAACCCTAGGATTCCCTCCCGACCTCTTTCGACTTCCGGGCGAGACCGGCCCGCGGATCGACCAATACACGGGTGGGCCTCAACCCGTCATGCACGCCTTACGCGCCGGTCGTTCAGGCTGTTTGCACCGCGATGCGCCGGGCACGAGCGTCGTCGGACTTGCGCAGTTCAATGCGCAGTACGCCGTCGCGGTAGCTGGCCTTCGTCTTGTCGGCTTGCACCGAGACCGGCAAGGCCACGTCGCGGCGGAAACTTCCGTAGGCACACTGCGCGACGCGCCAACGGCCGTCGGTGGCTTCGCGGTCGACGCGTTTCTCGCCCCAGATGGTGAGCAGGTCACCGTTCAGCTCGACGTTGAAGTCTTCGCGGCGCATGCCTGGCGCCTCGATACGCACGATCACATCGTCGGCGTTGTCGAACACGTCGGCCGCCATGAAGGCCCAGACGTTGACGCGCGGCAACACGTCTTGCGGCCTTGCACGCGCTCTCGCTGTCGATGGCTCCACGGATGTGGGCCAGAAGCGCGTCAGAGCACTGCTAGCGCGTGCCCCGAGCTCACGCCAGCCTTCCGACAGCGACTCCCAGGCCTGATCCGCGCCCTGCTTCAGTTGCTCTGCAAGCTTGGTCATGGTTCATCCTTTCAAAAGTTCGCATCAGGGATCGTTCGCAACGGAAGTCAACCCGCCGTCACCGCAATCCGACGCGGCTGCGCATGCGCCTGCTTGGGAATGCGCAAGGTCAGCACACCGTCCTTGAGATTGGCCTCGATACGCGTGGTATCGAGTTCGCGGCTCAGCGTGAAGCTGCGCCGGTAGTGCGGGACACGCAATTCTGCATAGATGGCCTCAAGGCCATCGGGTGTTCGCGGCTGCACGCCACCGTCGATCAGCAGGTCCTCTCCTTCGACCCTCAGCTCCAGTTGCTCTTTGGGCACGCCGGGCATGTCAGCAAGCAGCGTGATGCCGGCGGCATCCTCGAACACGTCGACAGCCGGCAATGTGGCGCGCGTCTGCTCATGCTCCACGGCGGCGGAGGTGGGTGAAGAGGTGTTCACTTGCTTGTTGTCGCTCATGATGGTTCTCCTTTTATAAATGCTGCGCACGTCACTGGACGTTAATGCGCTTGGGTTGGGCTGATTCGCGGCGTGCGATGCTGATCTGCAGCACACCGTCGCGGTAACTCGCGTTCACCTGGGCCGGATCCACGTCGTCCGGCAGTGAGACCGCGCGGGTGAAGCTTCCTGCCCCACGCTCGCGGGCATAGACATGCACCTTGGGGTCGTCCGCAGGAATACCGGAACTGCGTTCCCCGGCAATGCGCAACAAGCCGCGATCCAGACTCACGTCGATCTTCGACGCGTCCAGTCCAGGCGCAAACGCATAGACCTCGACGCTGTGAGGCGTGCGCCCCACGTTGATCGCCGGCAGGGTACCAGGGGTGACCGAGCGGATGCTGCTGGGCAGCCCCGATACGCCGAAGGTGTCGTCCAGTTCGCGGCGCAGGCGCTCGAATTGACCGATCAGGCTGTTCGGTTGGTTTAATAACGATGCATACATGGTGTGTCCTCCGATGGGTTGAAAGACACCGGCTGGAGACCCGTTCCTGCCGGCTCGCTTTCAGATATAGGGTCGGCAAAAATGGTTTCAAGAGGAGGAATTTCGCGTCGCGTTTGACGACGCGAATCATCTGATATCAGGTTGCCTGCGGCACGCGGGGGTGATTTCTGCGCTGCGCTTTTTTCGTCGCAACATGACTCGCACAGCCCACTGCGAAAATCAGTGCTTGAAGCTGCAAATCTCCGCCAAACGAGGCCCATGCGATATCCGGCCGAGCCGCTCTCTTCGCGCAGACCTGCGCCGGCGTCAACATTAACGAACACCATGCCCACTCGCAGCCCCTCTGCACCGCAACCGACCCCGGAGAGCACTGCCGATGTGCGCCGTGTCGCCGACGCCAGCAGGCGCCTTCGCAGACTGGCTTGGCTGCTCGACAGTGCCATCCCGCTGCCTGGCGGCTTCAGGATCGGTCTCGACGGCCTGATCGGGCTGGTGCCCGGGGTTGGCGACCTGCTGGCGGCATTGCTTTCCTCGTACATCGTGATCGAGGCGGCACGCATGAACGTCGCCGGCAGCGTGCTGATGCGCATGGTCGGCAACATCGCGCTGGAACTGGGCATCGGCCTGGTGCCGGTGGCCGGTGACTTGTTCGACTTCGTCTTCAAGGCCAACATGCGCAATGTACAACTGCTCGAGACCTATCTCGATCAGCCGCGCGCGACCCAGCGGCGCAGCCGCTGGCAACTCGTAGCAGCGCTGCTGGCGCTGGCAGTGGTAGTCGGTTTGGTGCTGGCGTTGGTGTGCGGCCTGTTGTGGCTGGCTGCCTCCGCGCTCATTGCCTGAGTGCCATAGTGATAAGCCAGGCGATCTTGCCGCGCCGGATCAACGACAACACCAAGGCGCTGGTCACCATGTTTGCCGACGTCTGTCGACTTGGTCAGAGAGCTGGCCCGGCCCCAGGCCACGCGAGCGGGCCGGGCC
>JBBKWB010000137.1:0-9697 GCA_037968755.1 Woeseia sp. | reverse complement strand
CCTCAGGTCATTGCGAATAATCGACCGCGTTAGGCAATTGAGGTTGCAGGAAAATCCCGGAGGCCGATCTTTCAGCCGCTCGCACCGGGCTTTCAGGCGACGCAAACACCGGTGACCGGCCGTCGGAATAGCGCGAATTATCCAGGGCGGTAGTTTCTCAAGCCTGCGACTGCAGGTAATTTTCCGTACCCATTTTGTCCAGCAGCCCGAGCTGAGTTTCCAGCCAGTCCACGTGCTCTTCTTCAGATTCCAGAATGCTCGCGAACACTTCGCGACTGACGTAGTCCTTGTGCGCTTCGCAATAGGCTATGGCGGCGCGCAGGTCGGGAAGCGCGTCCAGTTCCAGGTCGAGGTCGGACTGCAGCATTTCCGGTACGGCCTCGCCGATTCGCAATTTGCCGAGATCCTGCAGGTTGGGCAGACCTTCCAGGAACAAAATGCGCTCGATTAGCTGGTCGGCGTGTTTCATCTCGTCCACGGATTCTTCATGTTCTTTAGCGGCGAGTTTTTCGAAGCCCCAGTCTTTCAACATGCGCGAATGCAGGAAGTACTGGTTAATCGCGGTCAATTCGTTCTTGAGGACCCGATTAAGATGTTCGATGACAGTTGAATCGCCTTTCATGATCACGCTCCGTACGGTTGATGCCTAAGCCTAAGGCAGCAATGATAGAAGGCGTGCCTGCAAGTGCAAGCAGGGGTACACGCAATCAGAATGAGAATGATCAGCGTTTTCATGCCGGCGCCGCACGCGCCATAAAAAAGGGGGCCAGCGGCCCCCTTCCGATCAAGTTTGCTGATTACCCCTCAGACGGCGTCACGCGCCGGCTGGAAGAACTTGCGAGAACCCACGAGTGCCAGTAATCCGAGCCCGAAGAGCGCGATAGGCGCTGGCTCAGGTACGGTCGTTGTGCACGGGTCGCTCTGGTTAATAGCGAAGTGACCTACGCCCCAGTACTGCGGTTCGATAATAATGCGGTCGATAGATGCGCATTCATTGGACGAGTAAACACCAAAGCCTGGTGTCCGACCCGGACCGACGTAAAAAGGATCCAGACGCGCGCGCGCATTGTTCGAATCGATCGCTTCGATCCAGCCGCGACCGTTAAATTCGGCACCGACAAAAAACGAGAATGCACGGGTGTTCGGCGGCATGACCAGCTCGATCCAATGGATCTCAGTGGTGAATACATTGCCGTGATCGGCGTAGGCCCACCAGGTTGGGTTATCAACCGTCATGTCCATAGCCGTGCCGCCGCCCTGTGCCTCGAACAAAACGCTTCCACCGGTCGTGGTTGGCGATGCTACCGAGGTCACAGTTCCGGGGAAGCCAGGCTGCATGTCGAAATTCGTCATTGCATAGCCACCCAGCGTACTGGGGCCAGCGGGTCCGGCGTAGGGGCCCGTGATTATTGGATCAGCCAGGGCAATGCACGGCAGCACCGTCGCAGCGAGCAGAGTGGTCAGCAGCTTTCTTGAAAAATTCATAGTCTAAATCCATTTACGGTTTTTGATGTTGGCCACAGCGGCCATCCGTTAGCCTGAATAGATACAAAACTCATGCCAATACGGCATTAACTTTAAATATCAGTAACTTAGATAAAACGGCCAACGGTCGATGTAAAGCTAATCGACAGTTCTGCAGCTGCGCGAACGAAATGGGAGCGATTCCGGAAGAGAAATAAGGCCGAAATGGCCCTGGATTGCCCGAATCAGGCGGGTGAGGGCACGTACAGCGACGGTACAGCATGCGCCTGGTGTTGCCGGGACTCGTTAAGAATCTCGACAGCGTGATCCGCACAGCTACCGCAGCAACTGGCGACACCGAGGCGGTCACGCAGCTCATAGAGATTATCCGCGCCGTTTGCGGCGGCCCGGCGGATGTCCCTGTCAGTAATGGCGTTGCAGATGCAGACGTACATGGTGCGTTGGTCCCTTCGGAGCTGGGAATTATTTAAACGCTAATGAGAATGATTGTCAATAAGATTCGCACACTGCTGTCGCTTAAAAAACAGTTAGTTACCATAATCCAGATGGGTGTCTGCGGCCCGGATTGACCCCCAGTAGCAAACCCTCTCGGCATTCGCGAAACGATTTCAGGACAAAGTTCAGGTCATCGCGGTGTGCCAGGGATCGCTGTTACTGAGCCTGGCTCGCGCCTTTGCTGGAGTTTCGTCACTATTACGGGCCCCGTCCAAGAGGTGCTCACAACCGATAGCTGACGCCCACCCAAGCTGTACGTTCGAGGCCGGGACGCAGTCCTGTGGGTCGCCGTGCTGCCACGTAGGTTTCGTCAAACAGGTTGTCCACTTTGAAGTAGGTCGAAAAGTGTTCCGAGAATCGCCACCGGCCCACGACATCCCAGACCACGTGTGCTGCAACTCTGTCCTGAGCCGACAACGCGCCCTGGCCAGCAACAGTGCGCATGTCGCCAACGTAGCTGGCTGCGAGATTCATGCCCAGCGACTGGCCCTCCAGCCCTACAGAAGCGCGCAGCTGGTGCTCCGGAATGTAGGGCAGTTCGTCGCCGATCTCGACGTCACCCCAGGGCTCGAAATCGCTTTCAAACGCATTGTGAAATTCGGCTTCCGTCGTCCACGTGTACTCCAGTGTTAACGGCATGCTGTAACGACTGTAAGCAACATTGTTGATCGCAGTGCCGACACTTAGCTCAAGTCCTTGAACCAATACTTCACCGCCATCGAACTGGTCGCCGAGCTGGCCGCTGCCGCCAGTCGAAGCAGTCACAGTGCCCACGAGGTTGTCGTAGTCATTGACGAAGTAAATTGATTCGAAGCGCAACGCGTTGCGGTTGTAGCGGACGCCGAACTCGACATTCAGGCTGTTCTCTTCGCTCGCCGTGCTACCGGGTCCGGGCGGGTTGAACCCCTTGTGCACGCCAGCCAAGAACCGCCACCGGTCGTTTAGCCGATACAGGGCGCCCATACCGGGAATTACAACCGAGACCGAATTCTCGCGCACGTTCGTGGGGCCGAGTGCCCGGTTTGGGTCGGCTGTTGAATAGTCGTTGCGGGTTAGCGAGATATCTTCAATGCGCAGTCCTGGAGTGAATATCCAGTTGCCGTTCTGGATTTCAGAACTGACAAACACCGCGTTAACTTTCGCATCGCTGACCCGGTTGGTTGCGGAGCCTGGTGCGCCACTGCTCGTTTGTACAGGCGACTGGTTGTCCATCCGGAAACCATCGTCCTGTTGCAACCGGTCTTCCTCATCTTCGTGAACGCGCAGTCCGCTGGTCAGGCTGATCTGGCTGTCGCCTATGGCGAAGTCGACGCTCAGCGAACCTTGGACGCCTTGTGAGATGTACTCACGATTGTTATGGCGTTTAATCAGCGCGTCATCTGGACTGGTGGTCCCAGTGACGTAGCTGAACGCGGTCGTGTGAGTCGACGGGTCGTCGAGGATGCTGCCGATATCGATGCCGTTCACCGATTGCAATTTGAACCAGTCGCGGGCGAAGTTGTTGCGATAAGCAGTGATCTCGCCACGCCATGGTCCTTCAGAATCCACGACGTAACTCAGCTGCAACTGCTCATGCTCGCCGTTAAATACATCGCCCGCGGATGCGGCGTAGCGACGATACGGATTCGCCGCGAAATCGGCTTCTGTCAGGCCAAGGTAGGTTTCGTCCGAGACCTGATTCGTGTAGCCAGCTTTCAGGCGCAGACTCTGGTTAAGCGCCACCGCCGGGTCGCTATCGAACTGCACTTTGACGAGATAGTCCTCGATATCAAATCCCGAATGCCGGCCAGCAGGCCCGTCAATCGTCTTGAAGCCATCGCTGACGCTTTGCACGGTTTCCAGCAACCACGAGACCCGCTCCCCTCGATTGCCAGCATTGAGGTGCGCGTCGAGGCTGTCGTTCTGGCCAAGCCTTAAGTCCATCGTCGCGCTGAGCTCATCCGGAATTGGCGTCGAGATCAGGTTGATCGCACCGCCCGTGGTGCGTGGTCCAACGGTGACCGCGGCAGGTCCTTTCAGTACTTCCAGTGCGTACATCCGTCGTTGCGTCGGGAAGTAGTAAGCGGAGGAGGCCGCATACGGCGCGGGTGCGATCAGTACGCCGTCCTCCAGCAATGCAATGCGTGCGCTGCGATCCAGTCCCGAACCGCGTATGCCAATATTCGGGCGCAAGCCAAAGCCATCTTCTTCCTGCACATACACGCCCGGTACGCTCCGCAATACGCGCATGACATCGGACTGCAGGAAGACTTCAAGTTGCTCATTGCTGATGACGTGTGCCGAGCCGGGCACGTCGGCGGCATCGCGTCGGTGACCGATAATCGTGACGTTATCGAGCGGGCTTTCAGCGGCTGCTACCGCGTCGCCTGTTTGCGCGCTTGCGAAATTATTGGTGAGCAGCAAAAAGCCTCCCAAAAGGATTGCCTTGCCACAGGGGCGGTGGTGCATTTTGTCAGCCTCGAGCGATAGTCAGTTAAGGATTCCGCAAAAGCTAACGCAAATGAGAATGATTCGCAACAGCATTCTTTACTTTTACGAACCGAAATCGACCTACTCAGTGAGCAATTCTCGAATCGACGCCAGCGCAGTCGCCGGGCGGTTGGCTGGCATTGAAGAACGAGCCGAGCCTTGCTGTCCGATACGGCCTGAAAAGGCTGAAAAGGGCTAATGATGGGTGTCCTAATAAGTCTCTGCCTGAAAAGGCTGAAAAGGACTAATGATGGGTGTCCTGATAAGGCTGTCGACGATGGATTTCCTGACAAGAACTAATGATGGGTGTCCTGATAAGGCTCCCTGATAAGGATGGGTGTCCTGATAAGGCTGATAAGGACTTATCCTGACAAGGACTGCTCTGATAAGGCCTATGCCGCGGACAATGCTGGCCGCAGCAGTGACATAAGCTCGATACCGGTTGAAATCGCGCACGGCGCAGGGAGCGCTGGCGCGCGGGCCCGGCGGCTAATCTGCCAAACCGGACGGAGGTCATACCGCCGCCTGTGACGCAGGCGCTGCACTAATAGTGCCGGTCGTGGCACCATTGCCCGCTGAACCAGTTACCCCCGATTTATAAAGGACTGACTTGAGCGCACCCAGCCGCAAGCTACTCATCGTTGAAGACGATCCTGGACTTCTGAACCAGTTGAAATGGTGTTTTGAGGATTACGACGTGGTTACCGCCAGCGATCGCGCGACTGCCATCAATGAGATCCGCCGCCATGAGCCGCTCGTTGTTTTGCAGGACCTGGGCCTGCCGCCAAATCCGGAGGGCGTCGATGAAGGTCTCGCTACCCTGCAGGAAACGCTCAAGCTGGCACCGGCGACGAAAGTCATCGTCGTAACCGGTCATGGCGATCAGGAAAACGCGCTGCGGTCCGTTGCGCTCGGCGCCTACGACTTTTACCAGAAGCCCGTCGACACGGACACATTGCAACTGCTCGTTGAACGCGCTTTTAACATTGCGGAACTGGAAAACGAAAATCGTCGGCTGCAGTCATTGTCGGTCGATTCTCCTCTCGATGGAATCATCGCGGCCAGCGAAGGCATGCTGCAGGTTTGCCGGGTTATCGAGAAAGTCGCGCCTACGGATGTCACGACGCTGTTGCTGGGCGAGTCCGGCACCGGTAAGGAATTGCTGTCGCGCGCTATCCATCGGCTGAGCCCGCGCGCGGACAAGCGATTTGTGGCCATCAACTGTGCCGCCATTCCCGAGAACCTGCTGGAGTCGGAATTGTTCGGTTATGAAAAGGGCGCGTTTACCGGGGCTGTAAAGCAGACACCGGGTAAAGTCGAGACGGCGAATGGGGGCACCTTGTTCCTCGATGAAATTGGCGACATGCCGATGTCATTGCAGGCAAAGATGCTGCGCTTTCTGCAAGAGCGTGTAATAGAACGCGTCGGCGGCCGCGAGGAAATATCCGTTGATGTTCGTGTCATCTGTGCGACCAACCAGAATCCGGTCGAACTGATCAAGAAAGACTTGTTTCGTGAAGACCTGTACTACCGCGTGAGCGAAATTACGATCGACATTCCGCCGTACCGGGATCGCGAAGAAGGGCGTCTGATCCTCGCGCGCGTGCTGCTGACCAAGTATTCCAATCAACAGTCACGAGTCTTCAATGGTTTCTCTGATGATGCCAATGCCGCTATCGAGGCTTATCACTGGCCTGGCAATGTTCGCGAGTTGGAGAACAAGATCAAGAGCGCGGTCATCATGGCGGACGGCAAACAAGTAACGGCTGCTGACCTCGGGCTCGCCGAGATAGACGGCGAAAGCGTGTCATTGAATCTGCGTGAAGTTCGACAGCGTGCTGAATCCAAAGCCATACGGGTCGCGTTGATGAGAAATTTCGGCAACATTTCGCGCACTGCTGAGCAATTGGGCGTGACCCGTCCGACGCTGTATGACTTGCTGAACAAGTACGGCTTATCGGCGGAGGCCTACAGCAACCGCAGTGCCGAAGAGCCCGGGTAACTACCGGTATCCCGGCGCAGCGTAAAACACTCGCGAACGCCCAACCGCGAACGCCGCATTAGCGAACTTTGAACGAGTCCGGGTTCAATTCGTGGCGAGCCAGTAACTTGTAGAAATCGGTGCGATTGCGTTTCGCGAGGCGCGCTGCCTGGCTAACATTGCCACCGGTAATCTGCAAAATCTGCGACAAATAATTGCGCGTGAACTCATCACGCGCTTCGCTGAACGAGGCGAGTTTTCCGGCATGTTCGCCGAGCGACGTCTTCACCAGTTCACCACTGATTACCGGTGAGCGGGATAACGCAACGTTTTGCCGCACGACATTGTAGAGCTGGCGAATGTTGCCCGGCCATTCCGCCGTAACCAAAAGCTCTACCGCTTCCGGAGCGTAGACCTTGCGATCCTGATCGCCTTCCTTCGCCAGTTGCTGCAAGAAATGTGCAACGAGCAGCGGAATATCTTCGCGACGCTCATCAAGCACCGGCAAGTGGACATTCACCACGTTCAACCGATAGTAGAGGTCTTCGCGAAAGCGGCCTTCGCGCATCATGTCCTGCAAGTCGCGATGAGTTGCGGAAATAATGCGCACGTCAACATGTATGGCGTCCGTGCTACCAACCGGGCGCACCTGGTTTTCCTGCAGGACGCGCAACAGTTTGACTTGCAGGCGCATTGGCATGTCGCCAATTTCGTCAAGCAACAACGTGCCGCCTTCCGCGGACTGAAACAAACCCTTATGGTTGCGGGTTGCACCCGTAAACGCGCCTTTTTCGTGTCCGAATAATTCTGACTCGAGCAAGTTTTCGGCCATTGCGCTGCAGTTGATTGCGACGAACGGCTTGTTCTTGCGCGGGCTTGCACGATGGATTGCCTGCGCGAGCAGTTCTTTTCCGGTACCGGATTCACCGTTGATCAACACACGCGCATCGGTCGCGGCGACCATCTTTGATTGCGCGAGGACTTCCTTGAGTTTCGGATTGCGGGTGATGATCTCCTCACACCAGTTGTCGTCAACGACAGCGGTGGGGGAGCCCGATATTTTCATCGCGCGACTTACCGCGCTCATCAGTTCTTCTTTATCGATCGGCTTGGTCAGGAATCCAAATGCACCGCTTTGGGTCGCGGTAACCGCGTCCGGGATGGTGCCGTGCGCGGTAACGATGACAACCCGCAGGCCCGGCGAGCGGCTTTGCAGCTCCTTAAGCAGGCCAATGCCATCCATCTTGTCCATGCGCAGATCGGTGATAACGAGATCCGGCTGAAAGCGGTTCACGACTGCCAGTGCTTTCTCGGCACTCTCGACCGCTTCCACCTCGTATCTTTCCGCCCGCAGTCGAATGCTCAACAGGCGCAGCAGCCCCGGATCGTCATCTACGAGCAGGATCTTGCCTTTGATTTCAGGTTCTTTGCTTGCCATCGCGATACTTTGTGTCAGACCAGAGTTGCCATTATGGCGCGTAGTCGGGCAATTGTCTTATCTGGATTGAGGTGTCGCAGACTGGGGACAGTGGCGGGCAGCCACGTAAAACCGATTATTGCTGGTTGTTGCCATTCTCGGTTTGCTCACGAATGGAACGCTCGATAGTGGTTATGGCATCGAGTTTCTGTTCGGCTTCGGTCAGCGCCTGGCGCAATGCGCGGTTGTCCGCTTCCACTTTCGCGATGCGTTGTTCGATAGCACGCTGTTCAGTATTAGCGGAGCGCGCGGATTCTTCACGCAGCCGGTTTGCCTCGCGCCGCAACATCAGCTGTTGCTCAACATTCTGCAAGTGAATCATGGCAAGAGACACTTCCGTCGTGGACAGCAATTCCGCCTGCGACAATAAATCGCGAAAAATATCCTGCGCACGCTCGGGATTGGCTTCCGCATGCCCCGGCGTTGCAAGGACCAGTGCGAGCCGCAGCCGGGTCGATGCGTCCGGGGTCAGGGTTGCTGCCGCTTCGGAATCGGCAAAAATTTCTGCCTGCGTTGCGGGATCGCCACTGGCTAGCCGGTACAGGTCATGCAGGTACTTATCTGTTGTCAGTGTGCCGACGTCAATATTGCTGGGCGCTTCCTGTGGCTCTTTGCCACGCAACCATTCATCGACCTGCGCGCAGCCACCCAGCGCTGCCAGCAATAGCATTGCCGAGATCGGACGGATGAATGTGTTTTGTGTCGGAAACCTAAGCATTCGCGGCAATCCTTGGTTGTTCAGCCGCCCGGCGTTGCGGAATCTGTATGCGGAAAAATGCGCCGGTAAACTCATCCGAGTCCACCAGTTCAACCGAACCATCATGAGCCTGAATACATTCGAGTACAACTGACAAGCCGATGCCCGTACCGGCTACCTGGCCGCCTTGCTCGCGTCTGCCTTGAAAAAATGCATCGAAAATACGTGGCCTCTCTTCCTCCGGTATCCCGGGGCCTGTGTCACCAAACTCCAGGATGAAATGCTGGTCCTTGCGCTCACCACGAATCGTAATGACGCCACCCTTCGGGGTGAACTTGATCGCATTGGACAGCAGGTTGTCGATTACCGTTCGAATCTTGTCGCGATCCGCATTGAGGATGGCATCTTCGACCTGCAGCTGCAGCTGGATCTGTCCAGCCTTGAGCGCAAGTCCTTGCGCTTTCGCTACAGACATCGCCAGTGCGCGAATCGGGAAATCGCTACGGGTTAGCACCTCATTCTTGGTTTGCCAAGCGCTGAAGCTTAGCAAATTCTCGATTAGCTGCTGCAGTTTGAGGCCGTTCAGCCGCAGAATATCAGTGACTTCCCGCTGCGGCGCTTGCAGCTCGCCCACCGTGCCGTCCAGCAGCAGTTCCGTGCCTTCGCGAATATTCGCAAGCGGCGTTTTTAGTTCGTGCGACATATGCCGCAGAAAACGATTTTTTTCCTGTGCCAGTTCCAGCAATCGCAGGCGCAGCCAATCCAGCTGGCGACCGAGCTTTTCCAGATCGGACGGGCCGCTGATGTGGATCGGCTTTGAAAAGCCACTCTGTCCCAGGCGGTTAATGGCGTCGTCGATCTGGCGGATAGGGCGGGCAACCAGCAAGGTAAAAAACAGCACCAGCACAATGGTGCCGGGTACCAGCGCAGCCGTTTGCCAGGCGGAGATTTGTTGCGCATCCTGAATGTTTTCCTGCAACTCGGCCAGTTCGCGCTCGATCTGGCCGCTTAACAACACTGTCAAGCGGGTTACGTTCTGGCGCAACGGCGTGAACTGGCCCAACGCCCGTTCGCTTGCCACAGGGTCGACGAC
>JBBKWB010000136.1:0-34735 GCA_037968755.1 Woeseia sp. | reverse complement strand
CCCGGCAGGATTCGAACCCAATCCGCCCGCCCAGTTCGAATTGATCCCCTCCCACCCGGTGCGGATTGATCTTTAGTGACACAAAAGAGAATCGCGCAGAACCCCTCGCAGGTGAATCCTGCCGGTGATTGCGCGAATCAAAGATGCAAGATTCACTAGAACGAAGTTAAGCCGCCAAAAAAACTGGTGCGCCCGGCAGGATTCGAACCTGCGACCAATGGTTTAGGAAACCACTACTCTATCCAACTGAGCTACGGGCGCTCGCGATGCAACGATTGTAACGCGCCGTGGCAAGTCGGCCACGTTCGCGTGGAGAGAATGCGCCGACAGTAGCGGCACGGTGCGAAGGATAGCCCGATACGCCCGGTTGATTCCAGCGATCGTCATTCACGATGGTAGATACACTTTAAGCGGCAGGATTCGCCGTGCGAATAAACGCCGCGTCTACAATCTGGCGGTCCGTGTTGAACCATTTAATACGATCACGATCAACGACCACGTAATACGCCGCTTCTTCGCCGTACACCCATTGGTCCCATTGCCGGTGCCAGCGATCACCATCCACCCACCAGCGCCCGGTATCGCAGTCTTCATTCGCGTAACCCGCGCGACCGACCATGCGTCCGTCGGCAAGCAATTCGATTGTGCAAGGCACACCGTAAACCACATTGTAGAGAATAATTCGGTCGGCCATTGCAGCGTGTAGTTCGTCTCCCGTCAGCCAGTCACCGGTACTCGAATCGAGATGCTCAACCCGGCCGCTGGCAAGATTGCGAATGAGCTCGGTCAATTTGAGAACGCCGGGGCGAATCTGTTCGATAGGAATGCTCGTCACCCCCATCCGGAAACAATTCTGGGCCTTGTCGGGATCTGCATAGTAGTGACGAACAGGCTCGACCAGTATCCCTGCTCGCTCCGCTTCACTCGCCAAGTAGTCAACATCGAAGTCATCCGGTAACCGTACCCACCAGGTCGTACCGCCTACCTCGGGCGTAATCTTTATGGATACCGAACGATAGAAATTCAACGCGTCGCGTAAGGCAGTACGTCGCTCCTGGAACGTCCGCGCCATGCGCAGCATCAGGGCATCGTAGTGTCCCAGCGAAAGGAAAAACGCCGCGCTACGCTGGTTGTTGAGCGGCGGATGATTAAGCATTGCGCGCCGCAGAGCTCGTGCACGCCGAATGAACCCGGCATTGGCAACGATGTAACCAAGCCGTAGTCCTGGTGCCAGCACTTTGGAAAAGCTCGCTACGTAAACAACTCTTCCGTCACTGTCCATACTGCGCAGTGCCGGTGCCGGGCGGTCGAGGTAGCTGGTCTCGCACTCATAGTCGTCTTCGACTATCAGGAAGTCCTGCGCGATACACGCGTCGAGTAACGCTTTGCGACGCGTCTGCGACATGGCAACTGCAGTAGGAATCTGGTGGCTGGGTGTGACGTAAACGATATCCGCGCCGTTAAGGCCGGCATCAACAACGATGCCGTCCTCATCAACGTCCTGCTGCACCACGCGCGCACCTCGACGTTCGAGAAGTTGACGCATTTCAGTATTGCCCGGCTCTTCCATCACGGCGGTTACTGTTTTGTCAGCGAGCAATTCGCTGATCAGGTACAAACTGTTCTGCGTGCCGAGCGTAATCAGGATCTCGTCTGAACGCGCCTGGATTCCGCGCCGCGGCAGGATCTTGGTGCGAATCTGCTCCAGCAGCATGGGATCGTCGGCATCGCCACTGCCTGTCGACCAGTCGCGCACATCAGCAACGCTGAGCGCCAGTCGATTCGCCTCACGCCACTCGGCGAGCGGAAACAGCGAGGAATCGAATTTTCCATCGATGAACGGGTACGGGTACTTGGCCCAGTTCGGTAACTCCCGCGCCGCACGATTCTCGCTGGCTGGACTCTTGATAGCCCGGCGCCAGCGAGCTGCTTCCTCGTTGCTGGCTGCAGCTACCTCGCCGCTGAAGCCAACCCGCGTATCCAGCATCTCCTTGTTAACGAAAATGCCGCTACGCTGCTGACTGATCAGATAGCCTTCGGCGATCAACTGCTGATACGCCAGTACCACCGTATTCCGAGCCACCTCCAGTTGTTCAGCCAGCTTGCGCGAAGATGGCAGCTTTGTCCCGGGCGGAAATGCGCCGTTCAGAATCCCATCAACAAGCTTTTGCCGAATCTGATTCTGCAGATTCAGCGGACTGTCGGGATCGAGATAAAGTATTACGTCTTGCAAACGTCAGTAACCCGGAAATCGCGATGTTGACATCGCTCGTTCTAGTCCGAGGCTTCTTTGCCTTTCAGATAGGTGTCCAGAAACTTGAGGTACGCATTTGACGCGGTGATACGGTTTTCGCGTTTCGCGAAGCCGTGCCCCTCATCGGGAAACACGACGTACTCCACAGGCACTTCATTCTTCTGCACCGCAGCAACCAGTTCATCGCTTTCGACCTGCAAGACGCGCGGATCGTTGGCGCCCTGGACAACCAGTAACGGCCGCACGATATTTTCGGCATGAAACAGAGGTGAAATTCGCCGATGACGCTCGGCATCTGTTTCAGGGTCGCCCATTTCGTCGTACAGGGATTCCTTGAATGATTCCCACCATGGCGGGATGCTTTGCAGCGTCCTGACCCAATTGGTTACGCCGAAAATATTGATACCCACATCAAATACTTCGGGTTCGAATGCCAGCGCCGCAGCAACCATGTAACCGCCATAGGACCCGCCAATAATACCGACGCGCTCGTTATCAACCCAGTCCAGAGACTCGAGATAGCGACGACCGTAAACGATGTCCTGCAAATCTTCTTCGCCGTGTTTGCGATCATCCAGGTGAAAAAACGTTTTGCCGTAACCCGACGAACCGCGATTGTTTGCCGCGAGGACGGCATAGCCGTGATTCACAAGATGTTGAATTGTGGCGCTGTAGCCAGTCCTGCTTTGACCACCGGGTCCCCCGTGTACCCAAACCAATGCGGGAACCGGATTTTCGGCAGTCGCATCGTGCGGCTTGTATAGAATCGCCGGTATCTTCAGGCCATCGAAACTGGAGTAGCGAACGACGCCGCTTTCCACAAGATACTCTGCTTTAATAGCAGGGTTCAGCGCCTCTGTCAGTTGTCGTGCACTGCGCTGATCAAGATCGACGAGGTGAATGTTTGACGGTGAATTATCTGCATTCACTATTAAGGCTATGCGCTGTTCGTCCTTCGAGAAACGGATACTGCGTAGATCGCCCGGTGGCAACGTCGGCAGGGACACCATGGCGTTGTCGCGAGTGTCGTATACCGTTACCTCGGTTCGCGCATCAGCATTAATTCCACTCACACGATAACGACCGCTTGGCGAAAAGCTTACGTAACTGACATCCCATGCGGCGTCGACCAATTTCGCGCTGCTGCCGGAGGCAATGTCGTAGGTCCAGGCCTGCACAAACTCACCGTGTTCGTCGGTGCTGTAAACAAGCTGCTTGCTGTCTGCCGTGAATTCGAAAATGCCGTGGTCGACATTACCTTGATGTGCGGAAATCAGCACGGGCTCCGGTGCATCGCTTTGTAAGTCTACGACGTAGATATCACTGTCGGCGCTAGTGCGTGGCTTGGCCAACGCCACCCAACGGCCATCCGGGCTAATATCGCCTATGCCCATGCCCGGATTCTCGAACACCAGCTCGCGATCGTAGGTATCGGCGGCATATCGATAGATATCGAAATTGCGCTCATCACGCTCGGTTGTCGTCAGGTAGAAGCTTGTGCCGTCACCGGACCAGCGGACGAAACCTGCTTTCAGCGCATCACCTGGCGTCAGATCCTTACTGCCGCCATCCAACTGCAGCACTGCGACGTGGTTGAGCTCGTTGCCGCCACCGTCGAAGGTATACAGCACCCTGCGATCGTTCGGAAAAAAGCTCAGTGCGAAAATAGCGTTGTCTTCTGAGTGCGTCAGAGTTCGCGCTGCACTCCCATCCAACGGCAGCTCCCAGGCATTGAATACACCGCTTGCATCGGACGATACCAACAATGTGTCGCCGCTTGGCGAGAACGCGTAGCCGGCTGAATTCACCATGCCGTAACTGGTCGTTTCGAAAAATTCCCTGGCACTGAATTGCGGCGTTGCTGCTGCCGCACTGGGGGCCGCAGTCTGCTCGCCGCCGCAAGCGCCTGTGACGAGGCTGGTCGCTGCCAGAAACGCCAGAATTCTGACTGCACTTGCTCGAATCATGATTTTCTCCACCGGCTCGCAAACTGAATCACGCATAATACCGGGACAGCCACCCAATGCCAGACTACTTAAGGAAGCCCATGGCCATACTGATCAGAGACGCGAGCGCTGCTGACGTTGCGACAATTTCCGCGTTTAATTCGCGCATGGCTGAGGAAACCGAAGGCCGGCCACTCGACCCCGCAATTATTGCGGCAGGTGTTGCAGCCGTCGTCAACGATGCTGGTAAAGGGCGCTACTGGGTTGCCGAAGTGTGCGGCGAGATTGTTGGCCAGATCATGATCACCTGGGAATGGAGCGACTGGCGCAATGGCAGCATGTGGTGGATTCAAAGCGTGTACGTTGTTCCCGAATCTCGACGCCAGGGGGTGTTCGCCGGCCTGTACCGACATGTAGAATCACTCGCCAGAGCCAGTGAAGAGTCCTGCGGTCTGCGTTTGTACGTAGAGAAGGACAATACGCGGGCTCAACAAACTTACCTCGCACTTGGAATGAACCTGCCGGGATACCAGGTAATGGAAGTGGACTTCCGTAAACAAGAGCCAATGACCTAAGAGGCCGATATGCTTAAACCAGGAACGCATGCTCCGGAATTCGTCTTGCCGGATCACGATGGCAAGGACGTCGAACTATCACAGCTGCTCGCCGACGGCCCGCTCATCCTCTATTTCTACCCGTCGGATTTCACGCCGGGCTGCACCAAGGAAGCCTGCAGCATGCGCGACATGTTCAAGGAGCTGCGTGCAGTTGGCTTACAGGTTGCAGGTATCAGTCCGCAAGACAGTGCCAGCCACAGCCGCTTTCGCAAGGAGCATCGCCTGCCCTTTGTGTTGTTGTCAGACGAAGACAAAGTGGCTATCAAGATGTACGACGTCGATGGCCCGTTCGGCGTTGGCGTGCGCCGCGCTACCTTCCTGATCAATCAGGATCGCGCCATTCAGGACGCCGTACTCGCGGATGTCATTATCAGCCGACACACGGAATTCCTCACCAAAGCCGTCATGCTGAGGGAGGCTGCCGGGCTGCGTTCCGGACGCTACGACGAGCCCTGACCGGGACTGCATAGCAGGTCGCTATTTGCGGGCTATTCCTGTCCCTGAATCGTCAGCACGATATGCCTCTCGTGGGCACGATGCCGATGCTCCCAAAGATAAATACCCTGCCACGTACCGAGTGCGCAGGCGCCCTGGCGCACAGGCAGCATTAAGTCAGTCTGGGTCAGGATAGAGCGGATATGCGCCGGCATGTCATCCGGACCTTCAGCGACGTGCGTGAACAAGGGATCGCCATCCGCGACCGCTCGCGACATCCAGGCTTCGAGATCCTGAAGGACAGCCGGATCCGCGTTTTCGCAAATCAGCAGCGATGCGCTGGTATGGCGAATAAATAATTGGCAAAAACCAATCCGGACCCCAGACGCCGCGACGGCCGCCTGCACCCGGGCGGATATATCCGTACAGCCACGGCCCGGCGTGGCGACAGTTAGTTCGTCCTGGTAGAACATACTTTTTTTCAGTGACTTATGAAACTTTATTGATGTGAATTCAACTACGAATCAAGGCGCAGCCGGCAGCGCCACATAAGGCTCGCCGTAGCGCAGCCGAATTGTCTTCGTCTTACCGAACCAGGGAATGGAAACCAGGTAAATATTGTCGTATTCGGTATCGGCGATTGGCGGTACTCGTTTACTCGCACCCATGTCAGCTATCAGGCCCGGGATTGTGTCGCTGTGACCAACGACGAGAATGATCTTGCCCTTGTGATTGTCGAGAATATCGTCGAGCACAGCGTCGTTGTCATCCGGGTCGTAGCTGGTGACGGGCAGATTCAGGAGGTCTGCCAAAGGTTGCGCCGTTTCAAGCGTGCGCTTGAACGGTGTTGAGTAAATGGCATCGACACCAGCAATGACATCAGCGTCCTTGAGCTGCCGCGTCAGTTCCGCTACTCGGCGCTTTCCAGCGGCGGTCAATCCCGGGTTTTCCGCGGAGGACCCGGCTTTCTCGGCATGACGAACAAAAATAACGGTTGTTGTTGCCTGTAGTTCGAAAAACCACGCGAGCCCGACCGCAATAGCGGTATAAATGACGATGATTTGAAGTTTTCGCCTGCGGCGCCGGCGGCGGCGATCAGGGTCTGGTTTACCGTTCTGCATGGGCAGCGAGCTTACGGTGTTTTGCCGTTCTTGACTACGTCGCGACGCGCTGAAAACTCAATCGCGGTCCGGGCTCGAGTCGCCGGACACAACCTTGAATTCACCTTCGATGATCCCACCCGGAGCGGCGGGATCGGGCTTGCGGCGTGACCCACCGGATTTCTTCCGCAATTGACGCTGAAACCACCAAAGCCGAATGCCAATAATGGCGGCCATGACCAGCACAATGCTGCCGAGCACCAGGAACGCGAAGAATCCCAGCACCAGCGATATGCCGATCGCGAGCGCGCCAACAATCACCACCAGCACATTAGCCAGCGGGTTGCCCAGGGGAACCTGTCTTTGTTTATTGTATGCGTTCAAGCTTGTGTTTCCATTTTTCAGTCTGCGGCCGCCTTGCGCGAATAAAACCCTTCAAACCAAGGCGTCCAGGTCTCGCCGTCGTCGTTCGATTGCTCGAAAAACTGCCGTACCCGGCCATCCGGCAATGGCGTCCACAGTCCGCGGAACGGCGCTGTGGTAGCACTACTCACGTAGTGTATCTGTCCCGTCAACAGCATGCCCTCTTTCGTCATGCCGCCCCTGATGTGAATCTGGGAGCCACTGGCATCGTTCCATATCTGTACCCATTCGCCGCTGTCAGCGTCCAGGTAGTTGATGCTGCGCCCGCTGCCGCCGCTCGCTGAGGCCCATGTTTCCAGTAATACGCAGCCATGTTCGGCGCTGCTGATACTGTTAGTGCCGGCAAAAGTGCCGTTTGCAAGGTGCACCTCCCAGTTTCCGACCCAGAAGTCGAAAGCCCTGAAGCGCGGGTCTTGCGCGCAAGGGTAGGCACGAGCGGACATCTCGGTGATCAGAACGTCGAACGGCGCAAAGCCGGCCATGCCGCCCAGCACCGGATCAGCCCTAATGGCATCGACCGCCGAGAATCCATTGTCCGCCATGTTTTTCAGGGTCGCAACGGCTGCCGCGCGGTCGCCACCGGCGAGCTGTTGACGCGCATGCTCAAGGCCTGCAGCCGCCCGACTCAGGCCCAACTCAGTTGCTTTCGCAAGGGCGGATGCGGCTCGCTCAAGATCACCGTGCTCGCGAGCTTCAATTGCGACGGCATGCCACGACTCCGGGCTGTCGTCTGCGCCGCTCTGCGCGCTGGCAATGGACACCAACATGGTCGCAAGAAACAGGCCCGCAACTCCATTTTTTGGATTGATCACAGTAGCTCCCACGTGAATTATTCAGGCAGGAGATTTTGGACCGGGTTCCGGCATCATGGTTCGCTCCTGACCGCAGCAAGCACGCCGGATTTCGTCCTGATACGGGTCATGCGGTCGGCAGATAGTTCTCGCCACGCAGGAAGTGCGTGCGATGGATGAGGAATGTCATGCGGCTTGGGGCGGAAAACAGGATAAAAAAAAGGGCATCAGACTCGCTTCAGGTCTGACACCCCTCTTTTGTTTGGCGGAGAGGGTGGGATTTGAACCCACGAAGGGCTACAAACCCTTGCTGGTTTTCAAGACCAGTGCATTCAACCGCTCTGCCACCTCTCCTGTTTTTTCTAACTTTGAGCTTGGGACCCTTCGGTCCGGTATCGCTCTCTCATTTATGCTGTCCGGTATCGCTCTCTCATTTATGCTGTTGCGATAAACGAGGTCAAACTTGTTCTCCGCCTTGCCATGCTGAACAGATAAACACTTAAGATCAATCCGCAATTTGTGCCGTGGAATCTCTGCGATTCGCGGGCGGATTGGGATTTCAAGACCAGTGCATTCAACCGCTCTGCCACCTCTCCTGTTCTTGCTGGCGCGCTACCTACAGCGCGGCGAATTGTGCGGGACCAGGCAGCAGGTTTCAACCACAAGATTTTCTCGGTCTGATAGTCAGTCAGGCCCCAGCGCCCGCAATATGCCGTCAAGGCCTGCGCTCAGGGTTTGTCGTGGGCATGCTACGTTCATACGCAGGAAGCCTGTCCCCTCCACGCCGAACAGCGAGCCGCTATAGAGTCCCACGCCACCTTGGTGTACGAGCCGCTGCTGCACGTCCTCTTCGCTGATGCCCATGCTGCGATAGTCCAGCCAGGCCAGGTAAGTCGCTTCAGCCGGCCATACACGTATCCCGGGCAGGTGTTGGCCAAGAAATTTTTGAACCTGGCGGTGATTCTCATCGATGTAGTCGATAACCTCCACAAGCCAGCTCTCACAATCACGGTACGCACTCAACATCGCTACGCCACCAAAAGTACTGTCGTGATTGACCGCAGTCGTATCAAAAAAGCTCTGTAGTGACTTACGCATGCTGCTGTCGGGCATCACCAGCGACGCCTGCGGCAAGCCAGCTGTGTTAAACGCCTTGTTGGGCGAGATCACGGTGGCAGAGCGTATATGACCCAGGCTGCCGTAGGGGTGATGCCGATAGCCAGGCCGCACCAGGTCGGCGTGAACTTCGTCGCAGACGACGATCAGATCATGCTTGTCGGCGAGATCCGCAATGCCCTGAAGTTCCGCAGGGGAGAACACGCGCCCGGTAGGATTATGCGGACTACAAAGCAGGATCATACGGGTGTCACTATCTACCAGCGAGGCCATGTGCTCCAGATCAAGCTCGAAACGCTCCGTGGCCTCTCGCAACGGATTGCGCAGCAGACGACGGTTCGTATTGCGGACGAGATCGATCAGCGGGCCGTACGTTGGCACCGGCACGATGATGCCATCGCCAGGCAAGGTCAGCGAAACCACCAGGCCGTACATCGCGACGATTGAACTGGGCGGACAAAACATCAACCACTCGTGTGGAACTTGCCAGCCGTGACGCTGTTGCAACCAGTCAGCAACCACCTCCGCATACTCGGGCTGGCGCTCCTCATAGCCGAATACCGGGTGTTGCAAGCGCTGCTCAATGGCCTGGCGGATAGGTTCAGGTGTCGAAAAATCCATATCCGCTACCCAAAACGGCAACAGGTCAGCGCGACCGAACAGGCGCTCATTGGCATCCCATTTGTACGATCCGCTGCCACGCCGCGTTACCGCTCGATCGAATTGACTCATTCAGGGCGCCTCAAATAAACAGGTACAGTCCAACCGTAAGGACCGCTATTAATAATGCGTAAGGTAACTGGGTAACCACATGGTCGATGTGATCACTGCCCGCCCCTACGGATGCCAGTACCGAGGTATCGGACACGGGCGAAGAATGATCACCGAAAATGCCCCCGCCAGCGACGGCCGCGACTGTCTGGTAAATAAGCGGCGTTATTTCGCCACCGGAAAAATCGAACGCGACCGGCAACGCAACGGGCATCATCAATGCGAACGCGCCCCACGACGTTCCGGTTGAAAAGGAGATACTGGCCGTCAGGACGAACGTCAATGCGACGACCGTACTGGGTGTCAGATAATCCGCAAACTGCTCAATGATGAAATTCGCTGCCTGTAATTCGGCAGTGACCGCATTCAGCGCATACGCCAGCGACACAATTATGAGCGCCTCCATGACGCTCTTCGCTCCGCTTACAATCACGCTTGCGGCGTCACCTACGGACGCGAAATCTCCGCGAATTGCCAACACAGCGAACAGGTAGGTCGTCGCCAGCATGAATGCTTCAACAATCAGGACCGAGCCGCTGGATATCAATGTCCAGGTACCGAAACCAATCAGCAACGCGACTGGCATCGCCAGCTCAAACAGCAATGACGGTGCATTGCGCCGTTCGCCAGCAGCCATGTCGTCGTCACCGCCTGAGAGCGGTTTGCCGCCCGGGCGGATCAACGCTCCCGTTTCGCGAGCGCGGCGCTCGGCCGTTCGCATCGGACCAAAATCCGGCACCAGCCCAAGGCAGACCAGTAAGGTGAACGCAATCAAAAGCAGTGGGTAGAAATTATATGGAATGGCAGAGATGAACACGGCCAGGCCTTCCTCAACGGATTGCACCGCATCCTGCTGCGCAATCAGGCTCGAGACATACGCACCCCAGGCGGTGAATGGTACGAGTATGCAGACCGAGGCTGTTGTTGAGTCGAGGATGAATGCGAGTTTCTCGCGGGGAATGCCGGCACGATCAGACATTGGCCGCATTACCGAGCCCGTCAGGAGTGGGCTGAAATAATCATCAACAATGACGAAACCCATACCCCAGGTTGTCACTTCGACCCGGCGACGACTACCGCTTACACCTGAAAAACGCGCCGCCAGCGCCGCCAGCACCCCGGCCCGCCGGAACAATTCGAACAGGATGCCGATCAGCACGACGATCTCGCAGATCCAGATAAAGTCACCGTTACCCAATGAACGCTGCAGTAACTGGTTAAGGCCAGCCCCCGGCATGCCGCCGATCATCAGAGTGCCTGCAAAGGTACCGGTAAGCATCGCCAGCAACGCCGATCGGGTCGCGAACGCGAGCAACAAGGTTACCGCCAGTGGCAATAACGACCAGACCCCCCACTCACTCATCACTCACCCCCTAAAACCGAACTCAACATGCCAATATTTGTATACAATTACAACGCCATAGCGCAGCGCGATCGCGCGCCATGCAATGGTTTCAGGCGGTCCGATAGCTTGCATTAGTTTCTCAAGACTTGGACTATGCGCGTTGCACAATGTGCAGCGAATGCTGGCTCGACGAGGATATTTTCATGAAAACAATTTCGTTTTTGGCGGCGCTTGCTGCGGCTCTGCTTCTTCAGTCAGGTCCGGTAATTGCAGACATTACTCATTACGTGCGCTACCAGCTCGGCAACAACATTAGCTATGGCCGCATCGATGGCGACAGGATTGTACAACTCGACGCAGCACCCTACCTCGGCGGAAAACCGACGAGGGAGAGTGTAGCGCTGAAAGACGTGCGCTTACTTGCGCCTGCTGAACCATCAAAGGTGTTTGCCGTTGGTTATAACTATCTGAGCCATCGTGGCGATCGCGAGTTGCCTGCGCATCCACCCATTTTTCTTAAGCTGCCAACAACGATTACCGGTCCCGAAACCGTTATTAACCCCCCGGCCGGAGCCACAGATGTCCATTACGAAGCTGAGCTTGTTATCGTAATAGGCAAAACCGCAACGAATGTATCGGCAGCTAAAGCGGCTGACTATATTTTTGGAATTACAGCGGGCAACGATATTAGCGAACGCCAATGGCAAGCCAATGACCTGCAATGGTTTCGCGGCAAAGCCAGCGATAACTTCGGCCCGCTTGGGCCGGTTATTGCCACCGGAGTCAATTATAACGACGTCCTTGTCCAGTCGAGATTGAACGGCGAAGTCATGCAGTCGCAGCGGACGCGCGACTTTATACACGATGCGCACGCGATCGTAAGTCACATAAGCAAGTACGCGACCCTGAAGCCGGGGGACCTGATTTTTACCGGCACGCCCGGCACCACCACCGCCATGAAAGCGGGTGATGTCATCGAGATCGAAGTCGAAGGTGTTGGCGTATTGCGCAACACTATCGGGCCAGCGCGCTAAGCGAACACCAGTTTGAACCAATCCATTTGAGGGGATTCTTTGATGCAATTCATTACCAGGACACGCTACGCCGCTTTGTTGGCTGCGGCGGTATTCGCGCTACTAAGCAGTATCGCGAGTGCGCAAAATCACGCACCTAACCCATACAACACAGTCGAGGGCTGGGCCAAGTTGCCGGACGGCCGCGAATGGGGCGCTACCAGTGCCATATACCCGGCGAATGATGGCAAGCATGTCTGGATTGCGGAGCGTTGCGGCGCCAATTTGTGTGTAGGCAGCAACCTGAATCCCGTCCTGTTGTTCGACCAGAGTGGTCGCGCAGTTAAGCAATTCGGGGCGGGCAAGATAGTCTGGCCGCACGGCATGTTTGTGGATACCGACGACAACATCTGGATTGCCGACGCAGTGGGATACGCCCCGGTTCCCGAGGGCGTAGGCCATACCGTCATGAAATTCAGCCCAGACGGTAAATTGCTTATGACTCTGGGCAAGGAAGGCGTCGCCGGCATTGGTCCTGACACGTTCAACAAACCATCCGATATCCTGGTTGCGCCGAACGGTGACATCTTTGTTGCTGACGGCCACGATGCCGACGGCAATAACCGGATCGTCAAATTCGACAAGCACGGCAAATACATTGGCGAATGGGGAACCACCGGCGACAATGACGGCCAGTTCCGTGACCCGCATGCCCTCGCGATGGACTCGCAGGGCCGCCTGTTCGTAGCCGATCGCGGTAACAGCCGTCTGCAGATTTTCGACCAGGGCGGCAAGCATCTCGCAACCTGGACGCAGTTCGGCCGGCCGAGCGGTCTGTTTATCGACAAAAATGACATCTTGTACTCTGCAGATTCCGAATCCAACGCGCGCCGTAATCAGGGCTGGAAGCGCGGCATTCGCATCGGCAGCGCTCGCGACGGCTTTGTGACCGCGTTTATCCCCGATCCCGAGCCCGACCAGGATAATTCCGGCACCAGCGCCGCTGAAGGCGTTGCCGTGGATGGCAGCGGCAATATCTACGGGGCCGAAGTTGGCCCACGTGCGGTCAAAAAGTACGTTCGGAAGTAGGCGTGCCAGCCCGTACGGGATGTTAATATAGCGGCCACAACGACCGATGGAGTTACCTGAATGAATGAAAGCGTGAATTATCTTGCCCCGGTTTCCAGCCTTTCGGCGGCAGACCGTTCGCAATTTATCTGGAAGTGCTATGCGCACGTAGTTGGCGCCATACTCGCGTTTGCCGCGGTAGAGGTGTATCTCTTCCAGTCGGGAATCGCGGCACGAATCGCCGGACCGATGATCAACAACTGGTTACTCGTGCTCGGTGGCCTGATGTTGGCTAGCTGGGGTGCGACCCATGTTGCACACCGGCTTGAATCCACCCAGGCCCAATACGCAGCGTTTGCATTCTATATAGCAGTCAAGGCCATTATATTTTCGCCGCTACTGTTCATTGCAAATGCCGCTCAGCCTGGCGTAATCGATTCGGCCGCAGGTGTAACCGTGTTTGGCTGCATCGGCTTGATCGCGGTGGCTATGATTACCCGCAAAGACTTCTCGTTCTTGCGCGGCATGCTGGTGTGGATCGGAATGCTGGCGATGGCCGGCATCGCCGGTAGCCTCCTGTTCGGCTTCCAGCTGGGAACCTGGTTCTCAGTTGCCATGATCGGCTTCGCCGGTGCCGCGGTTTTGTATGATACGTCCAATATCATGCATCACTACCCGCAGGACCGGTACGTCGCCGCATCGATGGCCTTGTTTGCCTCGATCATGTTGATGTTCTGGTACATATTGCAACTCTTCATGGGCCGCGATTGATCGGAAGTAATGGTGTCGAGTGATGGGCCCATCACTCGACACCGTTCATCCGGGCCGCTGTCCGCGCTATACTTCGCCGACATGCCAGCACTGATCGACACCTTCGACCAATATTCCCGAGAAAAGCGCGCGCGATGAGTAGCGCCCGGCCTCCCCGACTTTCTCACCTTCACCAGATTCTCCTGCTGCTCGTGGTCTGCGCTGCGGCGCCTGCCTTGGCCCAGGAAGCAAGCCGATTCGATCCGTTTGCCGCCGATACCGAGCTAACTGAATTCAGCAATCGCCTCGATAGCGACGATACTGATACCGCCTTTCTGACCCGGGCCCGCGCCCGCTCTGTCAACATTACAACCCGGGCTACTACCTGCAATATCGAAGCAACGGCTGAACGTCAGCGGCTCGAAGCGCGCTATGAGCCACTTCGCGAAATCGACCTGGACGTCAGCGGCACGGTTATGGATCAGCGCCGCGAGATCCGCGCGGCTCTTGACCAGGCCATAGCCCGGCAATCCGAATGCGGTGGCGTGCGGGACGAAGCTATCGCGCTCGTCGACCGGATCACCGAAATCCAGACGGCCATATCGCAACAATTCCTGACCAATCGCACGGATTCCGCCCTGGGCCTGGCGGTCAGCTTGCCGCAACGCCTCGCTGCGCTTCCGGAGAAATTGCGCGGCGCCGTCGATCTGCAGGTACGCGAAGACCTGTCCGCTGCCAACTTGCTGTGGCTTTTGGTTGGCTCTGGCGTATTGGCGGTAGCAATTGGGCTGTACCTTCGGCACCGCTTTAACCGCTGGTTCGATGCGGCAGGTGCGAACAGTGCCGAGCCGCAGATGAAGTACCTGTTTCCGAAGCCATTGGCGCAGTATGCGCCGCTTATACTTGAGGGCCTGGCGCTCCTGATCGTATTGCTAATAGGCATCCAGGATGCCAGTTTCGATCTGATTGTAGTTCGCGTCGCCGCCGGCGTGTTGTTGTTCGGCCTCGGCTGTACCGTCATCGACTGGGCCACCGGTCCACTATCGCCTGCCGCAAGCGTCAAGGGGCTGATTCCAGATCACGTCGCGCCACTACGACTGCGTCTGAGATTCTTTATCCTGACACTCGTTGCCAGCTTCGTCGTGCTGGGAACGAACTGGCTGTCGATCCGCCTGGTTGACCCGCGCGTAGGCGGTCGCGCCACGATGATTTTGCTGGTGGCCGTGTCGTTATTCTTTGTGCTGCGTTACCTCAGCAGGGTTCCGGGTCTGCGTCGTCGCTTTCGCCTGATTCGACACCTGGGCTCGCTGGCACTGGTTGCCGGCATGGTGAGCCTGCTGCTCGGCTTCCAGAACCTTGCTGGCTACCTGATCCACGGCGCAACGCGGACGGCGCTGGCACTCTTGATACTGTGGATCTTGCTCTGGCTGGTATTCCAGGGTTTCGACTTCCTGATGCAAAAGGATTCGCCGGCAGCGACCCGGGTGCGGCGCAATCTTGGTGTCCGTAAAGACGGTTCGCGCTCCGGACTTGGCTTCATGCAACTGATCGCCGACCTGGTGCTGTGGCTCAGCTTTGCCGTGTACCTGATTTATGTCTGGGACGAATCCGGAACCACGCTGGATGAACTGATCAATCGCATCCAGATCGGCTACACCGTTGGCCAGGTGCAACTCGTGCCACTGGACATTATCGGCGGCATCCTCGTTTTCGCCGCTGTGATCGTCTTGCTGGGCTGGATCAAGCGCTGGATCGATCAACGCTGGTTGCAACATATCGTTGCCGAACGCGGTGCCCGTGAAGCCATCATTACGTTGATCGGCTACGTTGGTTTCGTTACCGCCGCGCTGATTGGCCTGACTATGGCGGGCGTTGATCTCGGCGGCCTTGCATTCGCTAGTGCCGCCCTTGCCCTGGGCATAGGTTTTGGTATGCAGGAGATTGCCAACAATTTCGTCTCCGGTCTGATCTTGCTGTTTGAACGTCCCATACGTCCCGGGGATTTTGTCTCTGTAGGCGACACCGAAGGCTTTGTTCGGAGCATTCGTATACGCGCAACAGAGATCGAAACCCTCGACAACCAGAATGTGCTGGTACCCAATTCCGAGCTGGTCTCAGGGCGGGTCACTAACTGGGTATTACGTAACCCTCAAGGCCGGCTGCGTGTGACCGTGGGCGTCGCCTACGGCAGCGACGTGGAGAACGTCAAACACGTCCTCGAAACGGTAGCGGTAGCGCATCCAGAGGTTATTACCGACGGCAGAGCACCGGCTCCTCGCGCGCTGTTCATGGGCTTCGGTGACTCGTCGCTCGATTTCGAATTACGCGTCCGAATTCAGCGAATCGAACGACGCTATTCGGTACAGAGCGACCTGAATTTCGCGATCAACAAAGAGTTCATCGCACAGGGTATCGAGATTCCGTTCCCGCAACGTGACCTGCATTTGGTCTCTTATCCGAAATCGGAACCCAAGCAGGTGGCGAAAGAAGATCAGGATGCCGACCAGACTATTCGTACTCGCATCATGCACCATCCGGAACATGTCACGCGCAGTCTGCGTGATGACATTTCAATTTCTGCACGGGCCGAAGAAGTTTGGGCTGCAATAACCGATATCGATATCATTAAGAAATGGCTGGCCCGGGACGGCGAATTCCGGCCATTCATTGGTGGCACGTTGGACCTCGATCTACGCGACGAAACCAAGCTTGCGGGACGCATCGATATATTCCTGCCGCCGCGGCGAATGCGCCTCGTGCTTGCCCCACGCGAAGATGAAGAACCGCTGGCCAGCGGGCCCATCACGCTCGACTTCATATTGAAAGACGCCACCACTGAAAAGGATGCGCGGACCGAGCTGACAGTTATCGAAGCCGGCATACCGGCATCGGAAGACTGGGAAATGGAGTACCGCCGAGCGGAAGACCGCTGGCACAATGCCTTCGAAGAACTCAAAGACTATCTGTCGCAGAAATAGCGCCGGCGCACGCGGCGGTTTACGATATTACTGCGGCCGAGCGCCGCGCAAGTAACTGGACACCTGCGTTACCTACACGAATAGCCCGCTCACCGCCTTTGAATCAAGAGCCCGCGCTTGCGCGCACACCTGCTGAACACCGCCGCCGGACGACCCGTTATTCAGCGCCTGATTCGTTCTGCGCCGCCCATGTACGGCCGCAACACTTCTGGCACGACAATGCTGCCATCGGCCTGCTGGTAATTTTCCATGACCGCAACCAGTGCACGGCCGGCCGCAACGCCAGAGCCGTTCAAGGTATGTAACAGCTCGGGTTTGCCTGAGTCCGGATTACGCCAGCGCGCCTGCATTCGGCGTGCCTGGAAATCACCAAAGTTGCTGCACGAAGAGATCTCCCGATACTTCTGCTGACCGGGGAGCCAGACTTCGATATCGAATGTCTTGGTCGCGCCAAAGCCTATATCGCCAGCACACAGCACAACCACGCGGTATGCCAGACCAAGTCGTTGCAAAATACTCTCCGCGTGCGCGGTCAGTTCGTTCAGCGTCTGCTCTGAATCGGCGGGCTTCGTCAAATGCACGAGCTCCACTTTTTCAAACTGGTGCTGACGGATAAGTCCTTTCGTGTCCTTGCCATAGGATCCGGCTTCGGAGCGGAAACACGGCGTATGGGCAACATAGCGCCGCGGCAGCTCGCCAGCCTCGACGATGCTGTCACGCGCCATGTTGGTCAGCGGAACTTCGGCCGTGGGAATCAGATAATAGGGTGTCTCGGTTTCAGTCTTGAAGAGATCGGCTTCGAATTTCGGCAATTGTCCAGTACCGAGCAACGCGTCCGCCTGAACGAGATAAGGCACATAGGTTTCTTCATAGCCATGCTCGACGGTATGCACATCCAGCATGAACTGAATCAAGGCGCGCTGCATCCGTGCCAGCGGACCACGCAAGATGGCAAATCGTGAGCCAGATATTTTCGCGGCAGTGTCAAAATCCAGCAATTCGCTATTGCTGCCGAGTTCCACGTGATCTCTTGGCGTGAAGTCCATTAAAGGTGGATCACCCCAGCGACGAACCTCGACATTGTCGGCTTCTTCCTTGCCGTCCGGCACATCGTCATGCAGCAGGTTCGGCAGGCCCAATTCGATATCGCGGATGTTCTGCAGCAACGATTGCAGCTTGTTCTCAGATGCATCAAGTTTGCTGCCAAGGTCCTTTACCGCCGCCAGCAATGGCGCAGCGTCCTCGCCCTTCGCCTTGGCCTGGCCAATTTGCTTGGCACTCGCATTTCGCTCGTTGCGGAGTGCTTCGACCTCCACTTGCAGGGTTTTGCGTTCGTTCTCCAGCGTCAAGTACGTATTGGCATCGAACGTAAAACCACGACGTGCAAGATTTCGGGCTACGTCTTGTGCTGACTGGCGCAGAAGTTTTGGATCGATCATGTCTTAACTCGGTAGTGCGGGATCAGGGTATTCAATCTATTTTCTGGTTTGCCGATGGCGAGCGTTGCGTTCCGCGAGGTCACGGAGTTTTTCAGCAATTTTCGCCTCAAGGCCGCGCGCGACCGGATGATAATACTTGCGGTCCGGCATGTCGTCCGGAAAATAGCGTTCGCCCGCGGCAAAGCCATCTTCCTCGTCCTGCGCATAGCGGTACTCGTCGCCGTAACCCAGCTCTTTCATCAGCTTTGTAGGCGCGTTTCGCAATCGCAGGGGCACGTCCAGCGAACCAAATTCGCGAACATCAGCGGCTGCCGCTTTTGATGCCACGTACACGGCGTTACTTTTCGCGGCACAGGCCAGGAATACGATGGCCTGGGCTAACGCGAGCTCACCCTCCGGACTGCCAAGTCGGTCTACGACTTCCCAGGCGTCGAGGCAAATGCGCAGCGCACGCGGATCCGCGTTGCCAATGTCTTCACTCGCAATCCGTGTGAGGCGGCGCGCAATATACAAAGGCTCACAGCCACCATCGAGCATACGCATCAGCCAGTAGAGTGCCGCGTCCGGATCCGAGCCTCGAACTGATTTATGCAGTGCGGAAATTTGGTCATAGAAGTGTTCGCCCTGCTTGTCGAAGCGGCGGCGTCCTCCGGCTGCGATTTCGCGAGCAAGCTCCGTCGATATGCTCGCAGCGCCGGCATCAGCTTCGATCAAATCGGAAGCGATTTCGAGCAGGTTTAACACGCGCCGGGCGTCACCATCAGCAGCCTGCAACAACAACTCCCTGGCGCCGTCCTCCAGCGTAAGTTCATTGAGCCCGATCTGCTTGGCAATTTGCCCTAGGGCCCGGTCCAGAATATCGCTAAGCGCATCGTGGTCCAGCGACTTGAGAACATAGACTCGAGCTCGAGACAGCAGCGCGTTATTTAATTCAAACGACGGATTCTCTGTCGTCGCGCCAATAAATGTCAGCGTACCGTCTTCGACATACGGCAGAAATGCATCCTGCTGTGATTTGTTGAAGCGATGTACTTCATCAAGGAACAGCAAGGTACGTCGCTGATACTGGGCCCTGTGCTGGCGCGCTTCGTCAACTGCGGCGCGGATATCTTTCACGCCAGCCATTACAGCCGACAACGCTATGTAGTGCGAATCCGTCGATGCCGCAACAATGCGCGCCAAGGTCGTCTTGCCAGTGCCGGGTGGCCCCCAAAAGATCATCGAGTGCACGCGCCCGGTATCGATTACCTTGCGCAACGGTTTGCCCGCACCGAGCAAATGCTCCTGCCCGAAGAATGACGCCAGTTCAGCGGGCCGCAGACGGTCAGCCAGTGGCCGTCCGGCGTCGTCATCAACCGCTGAGTCGAAAAGATCTGCCATCACTGGGGTACTTGTTTTCGAGCCAGCAACCAACGCTCCGTACGCAAGCTCCAGCCTCCTGCGCCTGCCAACGCGATACTCAAACCGAGCACAATGCCGACACCGTCGGCCAGCAGGTCCAGCCATTCGGCGGAGCGGTAGCGGGTCAGATACTGGCAGGCCTCAATGAGGGCGCCGAATGCCAGGAGACCCAGCGCAACTTTGACATAGGATCGACGAGAATATTGGCCGCTGAACCATACTGCGAGAATCAGGAATGCGATGCAGTGTGCCAGTTTGTCGTAGGACGCAAACTGGCGCACGCGCACGTCCATCAGCACAACTGGCATTAAGGTAAGAATCAGAACGCCGAGCAGCATGCAGACCCCGGCGACGCGCCATCGGCCGACGTAAACGAGCGGCAACATCAGGATTCCGGATCAGCGATCGGCAGCGGTTCACCTACAAGATCCGCATCCGCGGGTGGCGTAAAACGAAAACGCGAATCGTCAATAGGCTCGTTGACCGACACGTCGAACAACGCAATCAGGGTGCTTTGGCCCAGCGAATCCAAAAAGATCATCCGCGCCAGAATGCCGTCCTGAAACCCCAGATCAACGCTTGCGAAGCCACCGTCTTCACTTTTCGGTTTGAGGCGCAGCCACTCGATGCCGCGATCGATAAAATTCTCGACCAGTTCGAAATCGGCGAACACGTCGTCGCCACCGCCGAGCAGGATAGCCGGTGTATTGCTAAGTACTTCTGCTTGCGGCTTGACCGTCACTTGCGCGAGATCAGCGTCGTAGCTCCAGACATTAACGCCATCCGCTATCAACAACTGTTCATACGGCTCGCTGTAGACCCAGCGAAATCGACCTGGTCGACTCAACTCAAACTGTCCGGCGGACTCTTCGACGACATTGTCGTCAGCATCCACCAGCGATTGTTCGAAACGGGCCGACAGTGTCTGCACATCATTGACGAAATGACGAAGCAGCTCCTCGCCATCGGATGCGGCCCCAGCGTAAGTAAAAAGCGGAATTGTCAGCAACAACGTGCCGATCAAAATACGCAACATAGATTAGTTTCCTGTTGTGCGAAGTGAGTCAGTCTTTTGACGGCGGTACGAGAATTTCCCGGGCTCCGTTAGATTGCAGCGGACCAACAAGACCCGCCTCTTCCATCGTCTCAACCATGCGCGCCGCCCGGTTATAGCCAATCTTGAGGCGTCGCTGCACCCCCGATATCGAAGCCTTGCGGGTTTCCATAACGATCTGGACGGCCTGATCGTACAACGCATCCTGTTCGCCATCGCTGGCGCTCCCGGGCAGGCTGTCAATTCCAGCCAGGCTTGCCGTTTGACCCGACGGACCCTCGAGAATTTCATCTATATAGCGCGGCTGACCGCTTTTCTTCAAATGCCGCACAACAGCGTGAACCTCGTGGTCTGCCACGAATGCGCCATGTACGCGCACTGGCAGCGACGTGCCGGGAGGCAAGTACAGCATGTCGCCGTGCCCGAGCAGGGCCTCGGCGCCCATCTGATCGAGAATAGTCCGGGAATCAACTTTGGCGGAAACCTGGAACGCAATTCGTGTCGGGATATTTGCCTTGATCAGGCCGGTAATAACGTCCACCGACGGCCGTTGCGTTGCAAGCAACATGTGTATACCGGACGCGCGCGCTTTCTGGGCGAGCCGTGCAATCAGTTCTTCCACTTTCTTGCCAACAATCATCATCATGTCAGCGAGCTCATCAATGATGACAACGATGAATGGCAACGGCATCAAGGTTGGATGTTCGTAGGGCTTGTCTTCGTCGTCGAATGGCGGTGGCATGAACGTCGGATCTTTTATCGGCTCTCCGGCCGCAATCGCATCTTTGACTTTGCGGTTGTAGCCGCCAATGTTACGCACACCGAGCGCTGCCATCAGCCGGTACCGCCTGTCCATCTCGGCGACGCACCAACGCAGCGCGTTGGCCGCTTCTTTCATGTCCGTTACGACCGGTGTCAGCAAATGCGGAATGCCTTCGTAGACCGACAGCTCCAGCATCTTCGGGTCCACCATGATAAGGCGAACGTGCTCCGGCTGAGCCTTGTAGAGGAGACTCAACACCATGGCGTTTATCGCAACTGACTTACCAGCACCCGTTGTTCCCGCGATCAGCAAATGCGGCATGCGGGATAAATCTGCCACCACCGAATGGCCACCGATGTCTTTACCCAGAGCGAGGGTTAATGGCGAGGCCATGTCGTCGTAGGCTTTCGATTTCAAGATCTCGCCCAACGATACAATCTCGCGATTCTCGTTCGGAATTTCGAGACCGATATAGGATTTTCCGGGAATCACCTCAACTACCCGGACACTGACAACGGACAGCGAACGCGCAAGGTCTTTGGCCAGGTTGGATATCTGGCTCGACTTGACGCCAGGCGCCGGGTCCAGTTCAAAGCGGGTAATGATAGGGCCCGGCGAGACGGAAATGACCTCAACCTGGATGCCAAAATCTTTCAGCTTGAGCTCAACGAGCCGCGACATGGCCTCGAGCGATTCTTTGGAGTAGCCGGCTTTCTGTGGTGCCGGGTCATCCAGCAAGGACAGTGGCGGCAACTCTCCCGCAGCTGGGGGTTCAAACAACGGAACCTGGCGCTCTTTCTCAGCTCGCGCACTGGGCTCGACGGTTGGCAGCACAGGTTCGATTCTCGGCGGCGTGCGATTCGCAGTACGTTTCTGCTCCGCTTTGAATACATCCTGTCGCGCGGCCTGCTGGCGACGCCCCTCGGCACGGTCACGAAACTCGCTGAACCATGCACGCGCGCGATCCACGCCGTTCAAGGCGGTGCGTCCGGTCCAGTCCATTACTTTCAGCCAGGAGATTCCCAGGAACAGCGATATGGAGGCCATCCACAGAAAAAACAGCAAGGTGCTGGCCCCCAGCAGTTTCATCATGGATTCAAGACTGAGACCAACCAGCTGGCCCACGATGCCGCCGGCGGTTTCACGGAACCCGAGCGATGAAAAATGCAGCGTCGCCAGGCCACAACTGGTTAACAAAGTCGCCAGGAATCCGCCCACGCGCAGCGCAATATCGGCGCGGGTGAGTCCCTGGTGCAGTCGTTGTTCACGATAGATCATCCAGCCGATATAGAAGACCATAACGGTGAATAGATAGGCCGGCCGGCCGAACAGATTAAATAACAGGTCCGCGAGATGCGCACCTACCCAGCCGACGCCGTTACTGACCTCGCCACTGCCGCTTGCCTGGGAGAAACCGGGGTCCGCCGCGTCATAGGTGAACAGGGCGAACCACAGGATCAACGCAAATGCGCCGAAGACGTACAAGGCGCCTTCGCGCAAGGTACGCGCGACCTGGGCTGACAGTGCCCTGTCGGGCTGGGCTGCTTGGCTGGTTCTTGCCATATTTTGCTTAACTGCGATACATCAATGATAAGGGTTTGATTCTAATACACCTAACCGCCGGGGTCGCGGTTGGCAAACCAGACTCCACCGAGGCGGCGCATGAGGCTTTGCCCACCGTATCGCTTTTCCCTACACTTGCGGCTCGACGGCGGCACAGTGTGCCGCAACATGGAATGGACTTGAATCCCGCCGCAACGGACGCACTTTTGGGGTCACTCTGACTCCCGCACGCAAAGCGGCACGAACCAGGCGAAGTATACATGAGCAAATCCAGGCATTGCCGCGTCCTTATTCTCGGCTCCGGGCCGGCGGGCTACTCCGCAGCCGTCTACGCGGCTCGCGCCAATCTCAATCCGGTCATCATTACCGGCATGGAGCAAGGGGGCCAGCTAATGACCACGACAGATGTTGATAACTGGCCGGGTGACGTCGAAGGGTTACAGGGTCCCGACCTGATGCAGCGAATGTTGAAACATGTTGAGCGATACAACACCGAAATCATTAACGATCATATTCACCGAGCCGACGTTGCGGTCAGGCCGTTCGTTCTGGAAGGCGACTACGGAACCTATACCTGCGATGCGCTGATCATCGCCACCGGCGCCACGGCGATGTACCTCGGCCTGCCCTCCGAAGAAGCATTCAAGGGACGCGGCGTTTCCGCCTGCGCAACCTGTGACGGATTTTTCTATCGCAACCAGCAAGTCGCGGTAGTGGGCGGCGGCAACACGGCAGTGGAAGAAGCGCTGTATCTCAGCAACATTGCCAGCAAAGTTACCCTGGTTCATCGCCGCGACAGCCTGCGCGCTGAAAAAATCCTGCAAGACCAGCTCTTCAAAAAAGCCGAAGACGGCAAAATCGACTTGCTTTGGGACCATGTTGTCGACGAAGTACTCGGCGACGACGCTGGCGTAACAGGCCTCAGAGTCCGCAGCACCAAGGACCAGAACAATGTTCGCGATCTGACATTGACGGGCGTGTTTATTGCTATTGGTCATCGCCCGAATACCGGCCTGTTCGACGGTCAGCTGGATATGAAGAACGGCTACATAACTGTACGTACCGGCTTGCAGGGCGACGCTACAGCGACCAGTACCGGCGGCGTTTTT
Source organism: Woeseia sp. (assembly GCA_037968755.1). GTDB lineage: Bacteria > Pseudomonadota > Gammaproteobacteria > Steroidobacterales > Woeseiaceae > Woeseia. The sequence continues at coordinate 10,799 of JBBKWB010000136.1, read as the reverse complement.
GCCGCAGGCGACGTCGCCGACCAGGTCTATCGCCAGGCCATTACGTCTGCCGGCGCTGGCTGCATGGCCGCCCTTGATGCCGAAAAGTATCTCGACGCACAGGCCGAGCAGGATACGGCGAGCGATGCGGCAGCCTGACTACGGAAGCTGACAGCGAACCTACTGAGCAACGTTCCGTTACCGTTGAGGTTATTGAGCGCATTGCGGACCTGAATGCGGATCAGTGGGATCGGCTGAACAGCGGCAACTACCCATTCCTCAGTCACGCGTTTCTACTCGCAACTGAAGCTAGCGGCTGCGTGTCCGCCGAAACCGGTTGGCGACCGTGCCATCTCATCGCGCGCAATCAGGATGGCAAACTCGAAGCGGCCATGCCGCTCTACGAAAAATCCCACTCGTTCGGTGAATTTGTTTTCGACTGGGCATGGGCGCGAGCGTACGAGCAGGCCGGCTACGCGTATTACCCCAAGTTGGTATCCGCTGCGCCGTTCACGCCGGCAAGCAGCCGACGCATGCTCTGTGCACCCGATGCACCGGCGTCTGCGACCGCAGCGCTTATTAGCAAAGCACTAGCTCTGGCTAGCGAGCGCCAGCTGTCATCGTTGCACATACAATTTCCGCACGTTGACGAACTCCCGGCATTGCAGTCGGCCGGGCTGAAACTCCGTAAAGACTGTCAGTTTCACTGGCATAACCAGGATTACCGCCAGTTCGACGACTTCATGCAGCAGTTCAATGCCCGCAAGCGAAAGAAAGCGCGACGAGATCGACGCAGTGTCGCGGAACAAGGAATTGTCTTTCGCTGGCTGCACGGTGACGACATTAGCGAGGGCCTATGGCACGAGATCTATCGACTCATCAGTCACACCTTTTTGATTCGGGGATCAATGCCCTACCTGAGCCTTGAGTTCTTTCTGAGCATCGCTGCAAACATGCCGCGGCAGATTCTGGTCGTGCTGGCTGAGTGCGAATCGGTCAACATTGCCGCTGCGGTCTTTTTTGTCGGCGACGATACGCTGTACGGTCGCTACTGGGGTAGTGACGGGCACTACGACGCTCTGCATTTCGAAACCTGCTACTTTCAGGGAATCGAATATTGCATCCGCAACGGCTTGCGCTCCTTCGAACCTGGCACTCAGGGCGAACACAAGATAAGCCGCGGTTTTACACCCGTCACAACCTGGTCCGCCCATTGGCTGGCGCAAGATAATTTCTTCGCTGCGGTCGGCCACTATCTGCAAGAGGAGCAAGAGCACATTGATCGCTACGTCGATGCGGTCGCCGCGCACAGCCCGTATCGGCGGCCATCGGCTCAGGACACGGAATGAACGATGACGCATCCCCCGGTCTGCGCTGGCTAGCCAGCAGCGACCCGCCCGCCGCGTTTCCTGACATCAAGCTCGCGAGTCGCGACCCCGACGGCCTGCTTGCAGCTGGCGGTGACCTGTCGTCGGCGCGCCTGTTGCACGCCTACCGGCACGGAATCTTCCCCTGGTACGAAGACGGTCAACCGATACTCTGGTGGTCACCGGACCCGCGCTGTGTGCTGCGACCGGCCAATTTCCACGTTGCGCGTCGTCTGCGCCGCTGGCTCAAAGATTGCCCCTTCCAGGTGCGATTCAATACGGCCTTTCCAGAGGTCATGCTGGGCTGCGCGGGGCAACGTCTCGGCCAGCACGGGACCTGGATAACCGCAGAAATGTCCGCCGCTTACCTGGCGCTGCATCGTGAGGGCTGGGCCCATTCGGTTGAAGTCTGGAATGCCGACCAGCTGGTTGGCGGCCTCTATGGCCTGGCGATCGGCCGGGTATTTTTCGGCGAATCGATGTTCAGCCGCGAGACCAACGCATCGAAAGTCGCGATGCTGGCGCTAAGCCGGCAGCTGGTGCAGCGCGAATTTGCACTATTTGACTGCCAGGTCGTCTCTCGGCACCTGCTAACCCTCGGCGCCGAATCCATCGCTCGAAGCGAATTCCGCGCCATTCTCGATGTTGCTTGCGAACCACGCAGTGCTTACGGCCCATGGCCAGACGATCAGATTGCCGTCAGAACGCTCGGAATTAGCTGATTTCTGCCTTTCTGCCGCGTTGCATTAGGCCCGTTGTTTCTGCACAATGCGCGGGCCCAATTACCTAGAGAGACAGACTTGGCGAAGGAAGAAGCACTACAGATGGAAGGCGTTGTGACCGAGACGCTGCCCAACACGACGTTTCGTGTTGAGCTGCAGAACGGCCACGTCGTGACCGCCCATATATCCGGCAAGATGCGAAAAAACTACATTCGGATCCTGACCGGCGACAAAGTCACCGTTGAATTGACCCCGTACGATCTCAGCAAAGGCCGTATCGTCTACCGCGGCCGTTAAACTCAATGGCATCGCCTGGCGGCACGCCGGGCTTGGCAGGCACAGACCACTGAGCCTGCAAACACACTCCTGCTACGCCCCACCATCCGGCAAGTGTTCAAGTTCGCGCTGAGCTGGCTCGGCATGCAATACGAGACCATCGCCGCCGACGCCGATGCGCACATGGCCACCACCAGCGAGCGAACCAAATAGCAGCTCTTCGGCCAGCGGCCGCTTGATGTGCTCCTGGATAATTCGAGCCATCGGTCGTGCACCCATCTTTGGATCGTAGCCGCGCTCTGCAATCCACGAGCGTGCTTCGTCATCCAATTCAAGTGTTACGTTGTTGGCGCCCAGTTTCGACTCAAGCTCAACGACCAGCTTGTCGACAACGCGGGTGACGGAGTAGGCATCGAGGGCCGCAAACTGAATGATGGCATCCAGACGGTTGCGGAATTCCGGCGTGAACATCTTGCTGATAATCTCGACGCCGTCAGAGGAGTGATCCTGCGGCGCAAATCCAAGTGCTCGCCGACTCATTTCCTGAGCGCCCGCATTCGTAGTCATGACCAACACGACGTTGCGAAAATCGGCTTTACGACCGTTGTTGTCGGTAAGCGTGCCATGATCCATGACTTGCAACAGCAAGTTGAATACTTCGGGATGCGCTTTCTCAATTTCGTCGAGCAGTACGACGGCGTGCGGATTCTTGGTGACAGCCTCGGTCAATAAACCGCCCTGATCAAAGCCCACGTATCCCGGAGGCGCGCCGATTAAGCGCGACACAGTATGCCGTTCCATGTATTCCGACATATCGAAGCGAATCAACTCGACGCCAAGAATCAACGCAAGTTGCCTGGTCACTTCAGTCTTGCCTACACCCGTTGGGCCTGCAAACAGGAAGGAACCGATCGGCTTTTCATCTTCGCCCAAACCCGAGCGTGACATCTTGATGGCAGAACTCAAGGCATCGATTGCCTTGTCCTGGCCAAAGATACTCAGCTTGAGGTCTCGCTCCAGCGTGCGCAAAGCGTCCTTGTCGGACGCCGATACACTTTTCGGGGGGATCCGCGCCATCTTGGCCACAATGTTTTCGATCATCGTCACCGATACATTGCGTTCACGATTCTCCTCGGGCTGTAAGCGCAAATAAGCGCCCGCTTCGTCAATCACATCGATAGCTTTGTCTGGCAACTGTCGATCATTAATGTGTTTGGCAGCGAGCTCGGCGGCAACGCTCAACGCTGCATCGTCATAATTCACGCCGTGATGTTCTTCGAAACGCGACTTCAGGCCGCGCAGAATCGCAATCGTTTCCTCGATGCTCGGCTCCGGCACATCGATCTTCTGGAAGCGCCGGGCCAGGGCATGGTCTTTCTCGAAAATTCCGCGGTACTCGGCGTAGGTCGTTGAACCAATACAACGCAACTCGCCGTTGGCCAGTACCGGCTTGATCAGGTTGGAAGCATCCATCACTCCACCCGATGCCGCACCAGCCCCGATAACGGTGTGTATTTCATCGATAAACAGGATAGCGCCGGGATCCTGCTTGACCTCGGCGAGCACGCCTTTCAGACGCTTCTCAAAATCGCCGCGATACTTGGTGCCGGCAATGAGTGAGCCCATATCGAGCGCATAGATCGTGCAGCCGCGCAGCACTTCAGGTACGCGTTCCTCGGTGATCAGCCTTGCCAGGCCTTCCGCCAGTGCGGTCTTGCCCACACCGGCGTCGCCAACATACAGCGGATTGTTCTTACGCCGGCGGCACAGTATCTGCACCGTTCGCTCGATCTCGAGGTCGCGACCGATAAGCGGATCAATCTTGCCGTCGATCGCCAGTTGGTTCAGGTTGCTGGCGTACTTATCGAGCGCGCTTGACTCGGATTCCGCTTCGCTATCAACCGGGGCATCCTGCGGCTCGCCTGCATTTTCGCCGGGGACGCTTGGCATGCCATGCGAAATAAAATTCACGACATCCAGGCGGGTAATATTCTGCAAGGCGAGAAAATAAACCGCCTGTGATTGTTTTTCACTGAAAATAGCGACCAGGACATTGCTGCCGGTGACTTCTTTCTTACCGCTCGACTGCACATGAAACACAGCGCGTTGCAATACGCGTTGAAAGCCGAGCGTTGGCTGCACGTCGTTTTCATCGTCGCTGTCCATATGCGGAGTCGCTTCATCGATAAACTCGGACAGTTGTCGCCGTAGTTCACTGATGTTCGAGTCACATGCTTTCAGAATCTCGTGGACGCGCGGTATGTCGAGCAGTGCCAGAAGCAGGTGCTCGACCGTCATGAACTCGTGGCGCCGGTCACGGGCGTTTTGAAACGCTTCGTTCAGGCAAAATTCCAGCTCACTGCTTAGCATGATTTACCACTCACTTTCAGACTTCTTCCATCGTACACAACAACGGGTGTTGCTGCTGTTCGGCAATACCGGTTACCTGTGCCACCTTGGTTTCAGCGACCTCGTAACTAAAAATTCCACAAACCCCACGACCTTTAGTATGCACTTCCAACATGACCCGGGTAGCCGTCGTTCGTTCCATCCGAAATACGGATTCAAGAATGCCGACCACGAACTGCATTGGCGTGTAATCGTCATTCAACAGCAATACACGGTACAACGACGGCTGCTTGATCTTCGGCCGTGCCTCGGCAACCGAAAGATCCTGTTGGTCATGTTCTGAATTGTCAGGTTCGTCGTTGGACATAAGCTGCTAATTGGGTGCTCGGCTTCAACAATGGTCTGGGCGGGCTGTGCCCGGTTCGCGATCCATTATATATGGGCATTGATGTCGGTTCTCAAAGGCTGGGTCGCAAAAATAACGGTTCGTTGCGGTCGGAAAGCCGACAATTGCTGAACGATAGTTGAAAAAATAGCGATATATACTTGCCGCATATAGGTTTTTTTAAGAACCGGGCTTGTTTGCGCCCAGTGCTAAACCGTATGATCACATTGCTGCGTTAATAACAGTCAGGCGATCCACCAACGATACGGCCAACGCAGTACCCCGAGGCACCGACAGCTACTATGACATTAAATGCAAAGTGGACTGATTTCAGTAACTTAGACAGCGAGCGTTTGATTGCTCTGGCGTCCGGTCGCCTGCCATTCGTGGTCACCTTGCTGTTGGTCGTCATACTCGGCTGGCAGCTTGCCAGGCTGATATGGCTGCTGGTGCCGGCTCCGGCAGCAGGCGACGCCATAGTAGCGCCAACGAGCGTTGCCGGCGTTCGAGCGCCCGGCACCTCGAACACCGACGTCCAGTTCATCGCCGATACGCACCTGTTCGGCGAAGCGAATGCTGAACAGGCGCCGCAGGAGCCGATTGATGCTCCGGTCGAAAATCTCGCTGAAACAAACCTGAATCTGACGCTCAAAGGAACAATTGCGGCCGGCACTGACAACAACTCAATTGCCATCATTGCCGACAACCGGGATGAGGAAAAAATCTACAATTTGAAGGACACAGTCGCGCCCGGGACGACTTTGCATGCAGTTTATACCGACCGGGTGGTGTTGAATCGAAGCGGCGCCCTGGAAGTCCTCAAGCTGCCGAAGGAATTCCCTGAGAACGCGCCCCGTAGTCGCCGTGACATGACTGCTTCAACTCGAGCAGCTGCGGCAAACGACAGCGCCCAAAGCATCCAGAACGTTGTTGCGCAGAATGTCACAAAGCTGGCGGATGTCATTCGCCCAACGCCCTACTTTGTGAATGGTGAGCAACAGGGCTATCGTGTCTACCCGGGCCGTGACCGACGACAGTTTGCGGCACTCGGGCTGCGCCCCGGGGACTTGATCAAAGACATTGATGGCGCCTCCCTGACGGATCCGCAGCAAGCAATGCAAATATTCCAGAGTCTCGGCACTGCCGAGCAGGTATCGGTGACCGTCGAGCGCAATGGTCAGCCAACAACGCTCGTATTGAATACCAACCAGCTCAATCTCGACGACAGCGAATAGGGAACGGTTTGAACAAAGTCTGCAATTCAGTCACTACGGCCACCATGAAATTCATTGGAGTTGTGCTTCTGGCAGTTATCGCGTTGCCAATAGCCCAGGCACAACAGGCGACAATTACGCCGAACTACAAAGATGCGGACCTGCGCCAGATCGTCGAGGCGGTAGGTGAAGTAACCGGCAAGAACTTCCTGATCGACCCGCGTGTGGACGCGAAGGTCACCATGCTGTCCGCAACGCCAATGTCGCCTGGTGCTTTTTACGAGGCGTTTCTTTCCATCCTGGAAGTTCACGGCTACGTGGCGATACCGTCTGAGGACCTCATCAAGATCCTGCCAAATGCCAGTGCGCGCCAGTATCCCGGCTTTCTTTCCGGCGAGGGTGCAGGCGCGGACGATATCGTGACCCAGGTTATTCAGGTCCAGAATGTAGGCGCCGCACAGCTGGTGCCGATCTTACGGCCGCTTATCCCGCAGTACGGCCATCTCGCGGCCCATCCGGGCTCGAACATGCTCATCATTTCCGACCGTGCGGCCAACGTCGCCAGGATGGTAAGCATCATTCGCCGCATTGATCAGTCCAACGATGAAGATATTGAAGTTGTCTCACTGTCACATGCGTCTGCTGCAGAAATCGTGCGGGTACTGACCACACTGACCCAGACACCGCGCACCGATGGTATGCCGATTACAACCAGCCTCGTTGCCGACTCCCGTACCAACAGCGTTTTGATTGGTGGCGACCGTAGCGAACGGCTACGCCTGCGGGCACTGATTGCACATCTGGATACTCCCCTGGAGGACGGCGGCGATACCCAGGTACGGTACTTGCGTTATGCCGATGCCGAAGAGCTTTCGGGTAAGTTGCAACAGCATTTCAGCCAGCAACTCGCAGGGGCTGCGGGCGCCGGTCAGGCTTCCGCAACTGGTGGCGACCAGGTCAGCGTATGGGCGGACACTCAGACGAACGCGTTAATCATGAATGCACCGCCAAAAATGATGCGCGCGCTGATGCAGATCGTCGACAAGCTTGATATTCGCCGCGCACAGGTCCTGGTCGAGGCCATCATTGTTGAAGTGACCGCCGACAAGGCATCGGAGCTCGGTGTAACCTGGGCCATCGACGGCAGCGGCAGCAACAGTGTGGTAGGCGTTACCCGTTTTTCAGGCGCGGGCGGCAACATCGTGAATCTCGCTGGTCTCGCTGGCGGCGACTCAAGCACCGTTAATCCGACCAGCGTCATTGGCGAGGGCATTACGACCGCAATTGGTCGCATCAGCGAAAGGGGAACGAGCTTCGCAGCCATTCTCAACGCGCTAGAGGGCGACGCCAATACCAATATCATTTCCACCCCGACCCTGGTTACGACCGACAATGAGGAAGCGAGCATTAACGTCGGCCAGGAAGTGCCGTTTGTGACCGGCTCTTTCTCGAATACCAGTGGTGGTACAGGCGGTGGTGTGAATCCGTTCCAGACCATTCAGCGTGAGAAAATTGGCGTCAAGCTCACTATTACACCGCAAATCAATGAAGGCAGCGCTGTACTGCTGAAAATCAACCAGGAAATTTCCAGTCTCAGCGAATCGGCGACCGCAGGCGCGGCTGACTTGATAACCAATGAACGCATCATCGAAACCACGGTGATTGTTGAAGATGGCGGCATCCTGGTACTTGGCGGTCTGATTGAAGATACCTTGCGTGAAAATACGCAGCGCGTGCCCGTGCTGGGCCGTCTGCCGCTGGTTGGCGCGTTATTTCGCAATCGCAGCGTTCAAAAAGTCAAAACCAACCTGATGATTTTCATTCGGCCGAAGATACTTCGAGACGCGGCGCAGACAGCAATCGAAACCGACTCGAAGTACAACTACATACGCGATATTCAACAGGGTGGCTCAGTTCCGCAAATGCGCGGCGTACAGCGGCCGGTGATCCCGGAGCTGGAGCCGCATGACTATTTGCCCATGCCAGATGAAAGCGAACCCACCGGCCAGCAGAACTAAGCAATGGAATACACACCAGAATTGATTCTGGAAGACGAGCTGGTTGCCGCTCCGCCAGTTCCGGTCGCAGTCGCCGGCGAAACGAGGATGCTGCCGTTTTCATTCGCGAAGCGACATGGCGTCCTGATTCAGAATGACGATGGCGGCGAATTGCAGGCCGTATACCGGGTTGGTGCGACACCGCTCAGCATTGCGGAGGCCCGGCGTTTCGCGGGTAAAAAGCTTAAGCTCTCGCGCGTTACGCCAAGCGCTTTTGATACGCTGCTACAGCAAACTTATGAGCAAGGCAGTCACAAGGCGATGCAGATGGTCGGTGATCTCGACGACCATACGGACCTGCTGCAGGTTGCCCAGGAGTTGCCTGAGCCCTCGGACCTGCTCGAAAGTGACGACGATGCTCCGATAATTCGATTTATCAACGCCGTTCTGACTGAAGCCATTAAGGAGAACGCGTCCGATGTGCACATCGAACCTTATGAGAATCGCCTGGGAGTACGCTTTCGGATTGATGGCGTACTTCAGGAAATTCTGCAAACAAGGCGAGCACTCGCACCGCTGGTGGTGTCACGTATCAAGGTCATGTCCAAACTGGATATTGCGGAAAAGCGACTACCGCAGGACGGCCGAATTTCACTGCGAATTGCAGGCCGTGCCGTAGACGTACGCGTCTCGACGATGCCCTCGGGCCACGGTGAGCGCGTTGTACTCCGCTTGCTCGACAAGCAGGCCGGACGCCTGAACCTGACGTCGCTCGGTATGGCGGACGCTTCGCTGAATCTCATGGATGACCTGATTCACAAGCCGCACGGCATTATCCTCGTGACCGGCCCGACGGGTTCGGGTAAGACCACGACCCTGTACGCTGCACTTGAACGCATTAACGACAATAGTCGCAATATCATGACGGTCGAGGACCCGATTGAGTATTTTATCGACGGCATTGGCCAGTCACAGGTTAATACCAAGGTTGCAATGACCTTTGCGAAAGGTTTGCGCGCCATTCTTCGCCAGGACCCGGATGTCGTCATGGTCGGTGAGATTCGCGATCTGGAAACGGCTGAGATCGCGGTACAAGCGAGTTTGACCGGTCACCTCGTGCTGTCGACCCTGCATACCAATACCGCGGTTGGCGCCGTCACCCGTCTGCGCGACATGGGAGTGGAACCGTTTCTCCTGTCATCCAGCCTCATAGGCGTTATCGCGCAGCGCCTGGTCCGGGTGATTGATCCGGACACACGCGTGCCCTACTCCGCCAGCGACTACGAGTGCACGACCCTGAATGCCGATCCCGCGAACCCACCCACACTATACCGGCCTGGCGCCGAAGGTAGCGCCGGTTTCCACGGTCGCACCGGTATTTACGAAGTTATCGGCGTCGATGACGCGATGCGTACCATGATTCACGACGGTGCCAGCGAGCAGCAACTGGAAAAACATGCGCGCACTATGACACCGAGTATTCGTGATGATGGCCGCCGCCGGGTGCTGGATGGCGATACAACGCTCGAAGAAGTCCTGCGCGTTACTCGCGCCGACTGACGCCGCGGTATTTCACGATGGGTGCATTCGAGTTTGTCGCAATCGACAAGACGGGCAAGGAGTCCAAGGGACTGCTTGAGGGCGATACGCCGAAGCACGTTCGTCAGCAGCTTCGCGAACGGCAACTGCTACCGGTCAAAGTTACGGAAATCGCGCGCAAAGAAAGTAAGCAGAAACAGAGCTACTCAATGCGCCGCGGTATTTCAGCATCTGAACTCGCGCTACTGACCCGGCAACTCGCCACACTGACCGAATCCGGATTGCCACTTGAAGAGGCCTTACTTGCCGTCAGCCAGCAGAGCGAGAACCCGCGCATTAAAAGCATATTGCTCGGCGTAAGGGCACGGGTAATGGAAGGACATACGCTCGCCGACGGCCTTGGCGATTTCCCGCAAGCATTTCCCGAGCTTTATCGGGCGACGGTTTCTGCTGGCGAACAGTCCGGCCACCTTGATGCCGTGCTCGAACGCCTTGCCGAGTTCACAGAATCCCGGCAGATTCTGCAGCAACAGGTTCGTAACGCGCTTATTTACCCGATCGCGCTGGTGGTGACAGCGGTCTGCATAATCAGCTTCATGCTCGCGTATGTGGTGCCTAAAGTTGTGTACGTGTTTGAGAGCTATGACCAACAGCTACCGCTGCTTACCCGGATCATGATCGCATCCAGTGACTTTCTACGTGATCACTGGCTCTTGTTGATCATTGGCGTTGTTGCCTCAATTTTCGGCTTACGCAAATTGCTCGAACGTGAAGGCCCGAAACGTCAATATCATTACCTGCTGTTGCGCTTGCCTATCGTAAGCCGCCTGACCCGCGGTATTAACACGGCACGGTTTACGCAAACGCTCAGTATTCTTGCGGGTAGTGGCGTGCCTATTCTCGATTCCCTGAAGATCGCGGCGCAGGTCGTCGTGAATGTTCCGATGCGTGAAGCGGTGGAAGAAGCCAGC
>JBBKWB010000135.1:0-2918 GCA_037968755.1 Woeseia sp. | reverse complement strand
CAGCAAGCGAGGCCTCCGCCCTGAAGTCTCACGACAGACTAAGGCAGTGTCTCTCGGGACCTCTTTATAGGGAATAAAGCGGACCGAAGGGAGCCATCCCTATAAAGAGGTCGCGGGAGGCGCTGCCGACCGGTTGGCACGTCGTGTTAACAGAGCAGAACCTGTTCCAACGCAATATCAGTGGCAAGCCCTCGAGAAGGCGCCCGTCTGACCCCTTTAGGGGGATGGCTCCCACTCGCTTCGTTATGTTTCAATCAGACGGCTCGGCCGAACGCCACCATTGAATGGGTCCGCTTTATTCCCCCTAAAGGGGTCAGCCGACCACCTTCTCTTACTTCGGCGGTGACATTGGGTTTTGAGGAAACTCGATCGAACACTGAGTTCAGAATTAAGCATCGACTGCCGGAGCTCCCTGCTCCAAATCACCACGCCAGCGTGTCGCTGATCCGGGACAAGTCCGGGGCTGCGGGCCGCTCGCTACGCCGATAATTTGCGCTATGTCTAAGTTTTGAGTCCGGATGCTCGCATCTGGCGTGATTCCCGGTAATTTAGGCAGGGATCAGAACACGCGGAAACGACCCCCGGAATTACTGAATGTTGATGGACCAACAAAATCGCGCGCCAGGGCGCTGGACCGGCCTGCTGCTGGCAGTGCTGCTGGCATCATCGGTGGCCGAAGCGCAGACAGCTGATGAGCTGTTTTCGGATGGCAACCGGCTGTTTCGCGATGACCTCTATTGGGCTGCGCTGCTGCGTTATGAGCAGGCGGCCAGTGCCGGTCTGGATACGCCGCTGCTGCACTACAACTCGGGCATTGCTCATTACCGCGCCAAGCAGTATCCGCGTGCACGGCTGGCATTCCAGCGTGCAGCGACCGACCCGGGACTCAGGGACCTGGCCATATACAACCTGGGTCTCAGCGCGATGGCGGCGGGCGATCGCGACGCCGCACTGACTGCATTTCGGCAGGTAGAGACACAGCAATCACGACCGCAGCTGGCGGCGCTGGCCAGCCGCGCCATGCAACGGATGCAACGCGTTGATCTGGGTTTACTCGACGAGGATGAAGTAGCCGTCCTGGCACCCTTGCCACGAAACAGTGGGCTCGGCTTGCGCGCGATGCTCGGCGTAGGCAGCGACGACAATGCCTATCGTAGTCCTGACGAGCCGTACAACGACCGTTCACAAGTTGGCTCGCCGCTGGTCACGCCTGTGGTGCAGTCCGGTGTGTATTACCCCGTTGATATAACTGCTAAGTATTCTGTTTACAGTTTCGAGCACGAGTCCTTTTTTGGCAGCTACCGGCTTGCAGGTCGTTACTACCAGGATGAGCTGCTAAGCAACGCCAACGAGTTGTCGCACGAATTTGCTTTTGGTACCGAGTACCGGCGTCGCAACGAAAATCGCGAGCGCAGAATTTCCAGCGCTTTTCGTGTTGCGCAGCATAATGAAACCTGGTTTGACCCGGACGACGGCATCGAGCGCAGCATTGACGGTGAAGCAGTTGGCGACCGTCTGTCCTATCGGCGCTATGGCCCGGAAATCTGGGCACGGCAATCATTCTCGCGGCTGTCATTTAATGCATATGGGAAGGGCCAGATCTGGAACTATGAGAGTACCGGCAGCGAATTGCCGGAATACGATCATGAATTCCTGAAAGTTGGCCTTAGCGTGCAATACCGTTTCACCTCTACGTCGTTGTTGCGCATCGAAGGTGAAGCTCTTCAGCGTCGCTTTGGTGATCGCCGCGCATACGAACTGAACGGCACGCAGAATATCAACACGCCGACACTGCGCTACGACTACACCAATTATGGGGCCGTCGCACGGCAACGAATAACGCGCGCGTTCTGGTTTGGCGTGCGCTACCAACACACGATTCGCGAAGACAAATACCTCGGCTACAACGACTACCTGCGCGACAGCTATGGCGCCGACTTCAGCTTGCGGATATCGGATCGATTCCGACTGCGTGTCGAAGGCTGGTATCGCCTGTACAACTACATCAATGCGTTCGCCTATCATGACCCGGGTGCAGGGCGTAAGACCCTTGAGGCGATTGATGGGCGCGTTACTGCACGCTGGCAGCTGACGGACAACCTCGGCCTTGTCGGCAGTTTCGAGTACCGTGACACAGCCTCAAATGACCTGCGTATCGATTACACCCGTGGGCAGTTCATGCTGGGATTGCGCTGGGAGCAATAAGCAGGCAATAGCCGCTTTTTCGCCGGAATACGCGGCACGCAGCTTGCGCTTTCTCTGCTAGACTGCCTCGTTTTCAGCGCGCCCGGCGCCAGGCTCGATGGACGTAACCCCGATATTCGATTCTCTGAATGACGCCCAGCGCCAGGCTGTTGGTGCGCCCGCAGAGCCGTTGCTTGTGATTGCCGGCGCTGGTAGCGGCAAAACCCGGGTGCTGACCCATCGCGCCGCCTGGCTAATCGATGTCGAAGGCCTGAGTCCGCATAGCCTGCTTGCCGTTACCTTTACCAACAAGGCCGCGGCCGAGATGCGACACCGCATCGAAAGCCTGCTGAACATGCCCGCCAGCAATCTCTGGGTTGGTACCTTTCACGGCCTTGCGCACCGCTTGTTGCGGCGTCACTGGCGTGAAGCGAAACTTCCGCAGAACTTCCAGATCATTGATTCAGATGATCAACTGCGTGTCCTGAAGCGCTTGCTCAAGAGCCTTAATCTTGATGACAGCAGTTGGACGCCACGTGATGTGCAGTACTTCATCAACGGCCAGAAAGACGAGGGCCTGCGGCCGCAGCATATCGATGACCAGAATGATGAGACGCGGCGGCAGTTTATTTCCCTGGACCAGAGCTACCAGGAAATCTGCGATCGCGGCGGCCTGGTCGACTTTGCGGAGCTGTTGCTGCGCGCGCACGAACTGTGGCGCGACAATCCTGAGG
>JBBKWB010000134.1:0-7633 GCA_037968755.1 Woeseia sp. | reverse complement strand
GAATTCGCAGTCCGCCGGCGTACCTGACCCACCAAATCGGGGTGTAGCTCAGCCTGGTAGAGCACTGCCTTCGGGAGGCAGGGGCCGGAGGTTCGAATCCTCTCACCCCGACCATTTTTTTCAAGTACTTAAAGCGCATTCTGCGACGCCAAAATTCTTTGTACGGAACTGATACGGAAATGCCGCGGCAACTGCCTCGCCAAATACACTGCACCGGCTCTGGCGCAATGTCAGTAGCGACAACTGCCGGGCGACCGAAACCGCAGTTGTTCGATTGCTAGCACCAAAGTTTTCCGAAAATATTCTTCAGGTACTAAAAGAAGCGAAGTCGGGGGTTACTCACCGGAATTACTTCGGTGCTCGTGAGACAGTAAGGAGGATATCCCGATCGCGTAACAGGTACAGCGCAAAGCACGCAGCGAGCATTGGCCATGCCGCGTAGAACAGGCGCCCATCGGCGGGATTCAGATACATTGGAAACGAAGCCAACGTCGACACCGCATGAAACAAGAACACCGCGCCGTACGTAAAGCGCTTCGCAAAACCCAGCACAAAACCAACGATGATCACTAGCTCCACGGCACCCACAAAGAACATGACCGCAGCACCAAGCCCTTCCATGAAATAGAAACTCCCGAAGACAGCGGCGGCATGTGATGGAGCCAGCAACTTATCCAGTGTCCAGACCAGCATGACCAGGAACACGGTCAGGCGTAGCGCCAATAGTGCCGCGGGTAACTTTTTTTCGTCCTGCATGATTAACTCCATTTCGATTGTTTCTGGCACATTCTGTCTGGCGGGTGACGCGGAACGTATCCAGCAGAACGCTGCGAATGATTCGATCCTGCATTCAGTGCGACAGAACCGCGATCGGCGCACAGCCGACCAAATACGTCAGTACCGATCATGACCCGCTTCCACAAGATCATGTGGGATAACGAATGCGAGGCAAGACCAGTGTGACGGCATTAGCTCGATTACTCTCGGCGGTCGGCAGGAGTAACGGCAGTCGGAGTCGCTCCCCGTATTCGATAGATAAGCAACAACAGAACGCCGATGAAAAGATAGTTGAGAATTCCGTAGTCGACGGGAACGATGTTCAGCTCGGGCGCGCCAAGCAGGGTCGCACCGATCACCAGCGCGAGGGGCGTATTCTGGACACCCACCTCCACCGTAATGGCGACCCGCTTCCCTTCGTCGAGCTTCGCCAGGAGTGCAATCAGCCACGCGCCCGGCACGACCAGCAGCACCAAGGCCAATGCCGCTGCGAGGATCATCAGGGCATTGCCCTCGATGAGGCCGAATGCATCGCGCACACTGATGACGATGATCGTGAGAATCAAAACGAGCGAAAGTACTCGGAAAGTGGGTAGCGACGACACGGCAAACCCGGGCACGATGTGGCGCACGATCATGGCCAGTATGATCGGCAGTCCGGTCATCATGAACAGCCGCTGCATCATCGAACCGGCCGGCAAGGCAAGCTCAGTGGTGCCACCTGCCACGAGCAAAAAGCCCAGCTCGACGATGAATGGAATGGTGACAATACTAAGAATGCTGGACAGGGCGGTGAGCGTAACGGACAGCGCCGTTTCACCGCGCAAGGCAAAAACGATCGCATTCGATGTAGATCCGCCCGGACAGGCCGCAAGGATGACCAGGCCCAAGAGGATGGGTTCCGGCAATGGCAGCAGCAAGGCCAGACCCACGGCGACGGCCGGCAAAAATATCATTTGACCCGCAAGGCCAACCAGAACCGCACGCGGAACCTGCAAGATGTTGGCAAAGGAGGCCGGGGTCAGGCTCAATCCTAGCCCGAACATGACGATGAAGATCACGCCGGGGAACAGGTACTGAGTACTGAATGTAGCGAAGTCCACCGCTGATTATCCCTTCAAGTATTCACCGTCGGAAGTATTTACCTGTTTGCACGACACCTTTTTCCATTCGGCCGCGTTTACACTCTGCGCAATCGCCCCGCTTTTACTTTTCAGTGGCGTATTTCCAGCCGCGAGAACTGCTCGCGACAATGGCCGATTATCTACGCCGACGTACATCAATCTTTGTGTTTGCCTCGCTCCCATCCGCGCGGCTTCAGGTGCTTGTCAGCAAACTCGCTGGCCGCTGCCTCAAGCGGAGTGCCTACTGAATCGTTCCAGCGATTAAGAAACCCGAACAGCGCCACCACACCAAGAATCTCGACGATCTCTCCTTCGTCCCAGTATTTGTGCAGGCGTTCACTGATTTCATCATTCACCGCATTCGGTACGCTGGAAGCGGCGATGGCGAAATCCAGCGCAGCACGTTCCGCATCCGAGTATAGCGAGCTCGACTGATAGCTCCAGAGAGCCTCAAGCCGCTCCTCAGATAGCCCGAACCGCTTCGCGGCGAGTGCCGAATGCGCCTGACAGTAGCGACAGCCGCTACTGACGCTGGACATATACGCGATCAAACGCTTTTGCTCATCGGTGATCCGCCCTTCGTTGTGCATGACAGCCCGATTGAGATCGATAAAGGCGCGGGCGATGGCAGGCCGGCGCTGCATGGTCAAAATGCTATTTGGCGTGAAGCCCAGGGTGGATTCGAAAAATCGCGCGAGATCGGCGATCTCCGGATCAACGATATCGAGCGGACGAAGCAACGGCATTTGAAAACCTCCAACTGAAGTGATGCGATCTACACCGATTATGGCTAGCCACTATTAGCTATTGAACCAGCGCCGCGCGCGGCGTCGATGTATCTTTGCAACAGGGTGTCCCCCACATCGCTGCACCGCAAACGCTAAAAGCGATCGGTCCTGCGGATCGGCCCCCGCAGGTCTGGTAGCGTCGGGCTGTGGTCAGTCGATTTACTGATGACCCCAGTCATCGAGATCATCAGCATTATTCGGGGACTTGCCCAGCGATTCTCCTTCGGTAGACACACCGAGGCCCAGAACTGTTCTATTGGCGTAGCTAAAATAGGCCGCTACCTGATTCACCTCAAGAATATAGCCGTCGTCAACACCTGCTGTACGCACAGAGTCGAGTGCTTCTCGGGTTATTCCGGACGGATCAACGGTCAATTGCCTGGCGTATTGCATCAGCGCCAACTGCCAGTCATCAAATGCAAGTTCGGGCCTGTCCGACAACAGTGCGTCGCGGATGATATCCGTACGATCATCTTTTTCAAGAAGTCTGCGCATGCCGGCAAGGTGATGCTCAACACAGTAAGCACAGCCGTTCAATTGACTGACATAAACGCCGATAGCTTCAAGAAACCACTTCGGCAACTGGTTGGCGGGATGATGCAGCACATTTTTATAGAGCGCCATATGACCGTCGAGCGTATGCGGGCGAAGGCTGTGAATCTGCAATACATGGTCGACCTGGCCGTCTGCGTCGGCCAATCGATCGTAGAGGCTTTTAAGGCGCCCCTTTGCGTCTTCCGGGCGAATAGTTTTGATCCAGCTCATGATCAGCTCCTGCGGGCTTGAATCCATCGATAATCTGCAATCGCTGTACCTTGCCCCGGCCGTCTTCGGGTACGAAGTGAGCAGTCAGCTCGTAGCGCGAACCCGGGTGACAAATCTCCACATACGAAGCCACACGTCCGTTGCTCCACGTACGCCGCACAACAAGCAGGCAGGGTTCCGTTGTCGATATTCTCAACAGGCGGTGCGACAACGCGTTCGGCATTACGGCGCGCAAAATGTGTTCAGCCCCTTGCAGGGGCGCGATACTCATCAGGTATTCGTCAGGGGTGGTCCGGGTGAAGTCGGTCATCAGATAATCCGGCGCAATTACCGGATTGACGTAACGGTCTTCCAGCTGGATCGCTATGTTGTCTTCATAATGAATGACGATTGAGCGAAACAGTCGGGTATCGACCGGAACACCAAATTGTGCAGCCAGCGGTGCGTCCGCCGTGACCTCGACCAACTCGGCAGCCACAGCGTGATACTCACCACCTCGTGCTCGAACATCTTCCGCAACGTTGCGGATCTCCAGGGGGTGTGCCCTTGTCCGCCGGTCTGCAACAAATGTGCCGACGCCGACGATGCGGAACAGTAACCCTTGGACGGTCAACTCGCGCACTGCACGATTGACCGTCATCCTTGAGGCCTTAAAACTCGCGGCTAATTCGTGTTCCGTCGGAATCTTTTCATCCGGGCCCCACACGCCGGACTCGATACGCTCCAGAATGTGTCTCTTTATCCGCTCGTAGATCGGAATCGATTGCTTTGGCTGCACCAACACTATTCCCCGAATGTGGCCTCGTTGCTCTCCGCCTGAATTGCCTGTATGGCACGCGGTGCTTTATAACTATAATGATAATATTGTCTAGACAAAGCAACTGACGCGCGGTTTTAGCTGGCGAGCGCGCAGATACCCTGTCTCGGAAGGCCTGTCGACCTGGCGCCCGAAGGTTAGCGGCCTCCCAGGAGACATGCAATCGAATGACCGGAAGACATAGTCATATAAGTTCAGCGGGCTTTAATCGGAGGCGGTGTTCCTGTCCTTCGGCGTTCCTCTGGTCGCCGTCGGTTATTAAGGTGTGATCGCCGGCTGGGTACTCGATTACGCCGTTGTCTTCACGGCCAGTGGCGGTTTCGCCGAGAACGCGGACAACACCGAACGATTCGATTCACTGCTGGCTGACCCGTTTCGGCTGATAGGTGCACACACTGCCTTTATTGTCGGCTGTGCTCTCGTTGTCAGTCGAGGCTTGCGTCAGGGCATTTAGCGCCTGGCGAAAGTCGTAATGCCTGCCTTGTTCGTCATGCTCATCGGGCTCGTCGTCTATGCAGCGCTTTACGGTGAGTTCGCCACTGCGTTTGCCTTTGTTTGGCAGCAGCGGCCCGGGTTTTTACGTCTGGCGTGCGCTGATTCGAGTCGTCGCGCCGATTGCCGTGGTCGTGATTATTCTGTCTGCCGGTTGAATCTGCGTAGAATGATTATTATTGTATATACATTACTAATTTCGTAAGCTCGGAGTAAGCGAGCGTTTTCGTAGCGGAGAATTCAAGATGAAGCGGAGCAGCGTCGGCAATTCAAGTAATTACATGCAACTATCGTTGCAGTCTGTCCAACGATCCTTGTGTACCGGTACCCTCAGCATTGCAATCGGGCTGCTGGCATTGGCAGGTCACGCACAGGCGCAATCTGATGCATCCGCGGACGAAACCGTTGAGGAAATCGTCACCATTGGAACGCGTGTCGAGGGACGTACGGTAACGGAAACGACCGTAGCAATTGACATCATCAATGAAGCCGCGATCAGCAAGAGCACCGGCCTTTTTGAAACCGGTGAGTTACTGCAGCGTTTGGCACCGTCGTTCAACTTCAGTCGCACCCAGATCTCTGACGGAGCGGATATTTTTCGGCCTGCCACTTTGCGTGGCCTGGGTCCGGACCAGGTACTGGTATTGCTGAACGGCAAGCGCCGGCATCCGCGGGCACTGTTGGGCCTGGCGGGCACCGTCGGCGAAGGTGCTGCCGGCACGGACTTTAATGCAATTCCGTCAATAGCAATCAAGCGAATTGAAATTCTGCGCGACGGGGCGGCGGCGCAATACGGGTCCGATGCTATCGCAGGCGTAGTTAATGTTGAGCTCAAGGATTCTGTCGACGAGCTGTCATTTAACGGTTTGATTGGAGAAACATTCGACAACGATGGTGACCGTGTGCAGTTTCAGGCAAACGGGGGTGTCCCGCTCGGCTCTGCCGGATTCCTGAATCTCAGCGGTGAGTATCGTGAAGGTGATCCGACGAATCGGGCCGCCGATAGTCCGCAGTTTCCGGGTCAGCAGATATTTCGGCACGGTGATGCGGACACGGAATTCCTGGGTTTCTTCGCCAATGCGGGAATTGAGTTAAGCCCAAGTGCCGAGCTTTATTCCTTCAGCGGGTACTCGGAAAGTGAAGCGGTGGGTGCCGGCTTCTACCGCTTCGCTGATCAGTCAGATCGTTCGGTGCCACAGGTGTATCCGGACGGATTTCTGCCTCGCGACGTCAATGAGTCGACCGACTTTTCCCTGGCACTCGGCTTGCGCGGCGATCTGTCCGACATATGGGCGTATGACGTTAGCGCTGTGCACGGTCAAAATGACTATGATTTTGGTGCGGCGAATACCATCAATGCATCTATCGCAGCTGATTTCCGTAACCGCAATCCCGGCGCCACAGATGCTGAGATTGCCGCCAACGCGGGTCCAACGGCAGGCTTCTCCGGCAGCCAGAATTTTGAGCAACTGACGGTAAACGTCGATTTCACCGGAAAAATCGAACCAGGCACGCGCAACCCGGTGTATCTGGCGTTCGGCGCCGAATATCGCGATGAGGACTACGAGCTGATATCCGGTGAACTCCTTTCTTTCAGCTGTGGGCTTTCTCCCGGCAATGCGTTCATCCCGTCGATACTGGATCCAGGCGCCGGGGTTGATCCTGTAACTTTCGAGCCGGTCGATATCACAACCGGGACTCCCGCGACATGCGGCTTTCAGGCCTTCCCGGGGTTCCGCCCGGAATCAGCCGGCAGCTTCGGGCGTGACAGTTTCGCCGTTTATATCGACGCGGAAACCGACCTGACCGACCGGTTCCTGATAGGGGTAGCAGCGCGTTACGAAGATTTCGGCGATATCGGCGATGAAGTCATCGGCAAGCTGAGCGGGCGATATGAATTTTCGGAACAGTTTGCGATTCGCGGTGCCGCGCAGACCGGGTTTCGTGCGCCGAGCCTGCAGCAGTTATCACTGCAGTTCGTGACTACGACGGTAGGCGCCGATGGCCTGACGGAAACTCTGCTGGCCCGCACCGGAACCGCTTTTCCAGGATTCTTCGGCGTCGAAACGCTGGATATCGAGACGTCGACAAGTTTTTCGGCTGGCTTCGTGTGGGAACCGCTCGACAATTTCACACTCACGATTGACGGATTCCTGATTAATATCGACGATCGGATCGTGCTCGGTAGTCCATTGGCGCCGGCGCAGCTCGACTCTGTCCCTGAGGCACAAGCATTCCTTGTCGATAACCTGATCTCGCAAGCCAATTTCTTTTCCAATGCAATTGACACGGAAACTGTTGGCGTCGATATCGTGGCCGCACACAACACAGAACTGTGGAGTGGCGCACTTGCCACAACTCTGGCATTTCACTTTAACGAAACATCGATTGAAAACATCAACCCTCCCCAAGGCGTCGACCCTGATTTGCTGTTCCCGGATCCATCGCGGACCTTTATCGAATCCGGCCAGCCGCAAACACGCGTCAATCTGTCATTCGATTGGGAGCGAGATGTTTTCAGCTCCATCCTACGCTTGAACTATATCGGCGAAACCGAAACATCCTTTTTCACTGAACAAGGTCTTGGCATCCCTGAGGCCGCGCCGTTCAACAATGAAAGAGTGCTGAAGCCCGGTTCGGCGTTGCTTGTCGACGTGGAATTCAGCTACGACTTCAATGAGCATTGGCGCGTTTCGATAGGCGGAAACAATGTGCTTGACGAAAAGCCGAACAAGGTCGCGTCAGACTCCGTTATTGCCGGCATCACGCGCGGCAATGTGCAGTTCCCGATGCGTGGCCTGGCCTACGGCCTGAATGGCGGCTTCTACTATGCGAGATTCAGCGCGAGTTTCTAAGTGATCGCCGTAGGG
>JBBKWB010000133.1:0-2908 GCA_037968755.1 Woeseia sp. | reverse complement strand
CGACGCCGTTTGCTTTCCACTGCATTCTTGATCTGCTTACCGAATGTGCGGTCACGCTGCCGCTGTTCTGCGAGCGTGCTGGTGTTGCGCGCCTCTTCGCGTTGCAATTTTCGGTAGTTAACCAGCCGCCGCTCAGCCAGTTCGCCTGCGTCGATTGCAGCGCGCACTGCACAGCCCGGCTCGGCGTTGTGATCACAGTCACTGAAACGACACAGCTCTGCAAATGCCGCGACATCGTCGAATACATTGTCGAGCGCTGAGTTCAGTTGCGCGACCTTGAGTTCCCGCATGCCAGGCACATCGATGAGCAGGCCGCCGTCGGGCAGGATATGCAATGCGCGAAAGCTGGTTGTATGCCGGCCTTTGGCATCGTGTTCACGAATCGCACCGGTCTCCATCAGCTGATTGCCGGAAAGCGCATTCACCAAGGTTGATTTGCCGACGCCGGAGGAGCCCACCAGTGCAACGGTGACGCCGCGCTCAACCCAAGCCGTCACACCATTCAACGTCTCCGTATTCAATGCGTTTACGATCTCGACGGGAACCGTTGCACTGACCGAGCGCACGCGATCGCGAAACTCGTCTGGTTCCTCCGCCTGATCAGCCTTGGTCAGGACCACGACCGGATCCACTCCTGCCTCGGTCGCGAGCGCCAGGTACCGCTCGAGGCGCGACTCACTAAATTCGTCATTGCACGACGTGACGATAAAAAGTGTATCGATATTGGCAGCGATCAACTGAACGTCGGCTTTAGTACCAACAGCCATCCGTTTGAATACGCTTTTGCGCTCAAGCAAGCGCACAATCGCGCTGCATTCGACGTTCAGCAATACCCAGTCTCCTACCGTCGGCCGCGCTTCACCAGGAACCTGAAACCATTTGCCGCCAAGCTCAACGCGGCGTTCACAAAGGCCGTTGTTGACGTGTACACAGGAGCGCTGCACTTCCGTTACTCGCGCCAGCTCGCCTTCCGTGATCTCTTCGGCAAGCAACTGCTGCGAAAAAAACGGAGTTAGACCGAGGTCAATCAGTTCTTTGTTCATCGAACGGTTTCACACGTTAGCGTTTCAGTTAGCTCAGGCGGCTATGACCACTGGCACCTCGCCAATCTGTCGTCACGCCTGCTCGCACCGGCAAGCGTTCACTTCAGCACATCACCTGTCGCTCTGCGATACAATTCCGCAAAACCTGAGGGGGGCACTATGACTCGATTGATCTGTTTGTTGCTGATGATAATTATTGGCGCTTGTTCGTCCGATGACAAGGCGGCGAATCCTGGCGACGTTTCCAGCGCGCCGGCAGCGGCGGTTACAGACGCGGCGCCAGCAGAGGAGGCGCCCGCCGCACCGCCCAAGCTCAGCGGGCTTAAAGTCGATGCAGCCGAGCGTATTGACGGCATGACCAAAGAGACCCAGGAAATTGTCGACAGCCTGTTTTCGTTCTCGGAACTGGGTTTCCAGGAATTTGAAACCCAGCGCTACCTGAAGAAGATTCTGGAAGACAACGGCTTCGAAGTCGAAACCAATATTTCCGGAATCCCCAGTGCCTGGTGGGCGACCTGGGGCAGCGGCAGTCCCGTAATCGCTCTCGGCTCGGATGTCGATGGTATTCCGAAGTCATCACAGATGCCGGGCGTTGCCTATCGCGAACCCATGATTGACGGCGCACCGGGACATGGTGAAGGTCACAATTCCGGGCAGGCAGTCAATATCACGGCTGCCATTGCCGTCAAGGAATTGATGGAACGCGAGGGTATGTCCGGCACGCTGGTGCTTTGGCCCGGAATTGCAGAAGAGTTGCTGGGCTCCAAGTCATGGTTCGCACGCGATGGCCGCTTCAATGGAATCGACGCGGTACTGTTTACGCACGTATCCGACAACATGCGTGTCGGTTGGGGCCAGTCGACGGGCACCGGCCTGGTATCGGTTGAATACACGTTTGATGGAGTTGCCGCGCACGGCGCTGGCGACCCTTGGCGTGGACGCAGCGCCCTCGACGGTGTGGAGCTAATGGATATCGGCTGGAATTTCCGTCGCGAACACTTGCATCCGTTGGGGCGTTCACACTACGTCATTGTCGACGGTGGTGATCAGCCGAATGTCGTGCCGTCCAAAGCGACGGTCTGGTACTTCGTACGGGAAATTACTGCTGAAAAAATTCGCGAAAACTTCGCGACGCTGCAGCGAGTTGCCGAAGGCGCTGCCATGATGACAGACACCAAGGTCACCCGGCGTATCGTCGGCGCGGCTTACCCGCGGCATTTCAATCGCCCTATTGCAGAAGCGATGGATCAAAACATCCAGGCCGTCGGCCTGCCTGACTGGAGCGAAGATGATCAGCGCTACGCGCGCGCATTGCAGGAATTGATGGAAGCCGAGGAAATTACCGGCCTGGCAACTGAACTAGAGGGTATCGAAACGCCGCGCGAGGAACCGGAGTCCGGCGGCTCAGACGATATAGGCGACGTGGCCTGGAACGTACCGACGGTTACCTTGCGCTTTCCATCCAATGTCGATGGCCTGCAATTTCACCACTGGTCCAGCTCCATGGCGATGGCCACACCGATCGCGCACAAGGGTGCTACCGCAGGTGCCAAGGTGATGGCTGCAACGATGATCGATCTCTTGCAGAATCCGGACCTGATTCAGGATGCCTGGCGTTACTTCCGCGAAGAGCAATCAGTTGGCGAAGTGTACGAGTCTTTTATCGGACCAAACGACCCGCCGCCGATCGAGAAGAATGCCGAGATCATGGACCGCTACCGCGATCAGCTGCGGAAACTTCATTACGATCCTGAGCGCTATGACAACTATCTTGAACAGCTCGGCATAGCCTACCCACAATTAACCCGGCCTGTTGCCGAATAGCGGTGTTTCGCGTGCAACCGTCGCCCGCCGTTCGCGACTTG
>JBBKWB010000132.1:0-4085 GCA_037968755.1 Woeseia sp. | reverse complement strand
CTCCATCTGCAGTTGTTGCAGGTAGGCAGGAAAGCGATCCAGTCGATTGTCGTAAGGCAAAATCGCCTGCGATTGGGCACCGTAGAAATTGTTGTACCAGATTGCGAGCATCGCCAATTGCAGCGGCATATTTTTGTCGAGTGGCGCTTGCCGGAAGTGCAAATCCATACGGCGGGCACCGGCCAACAGGGCCTGGAAATTCTCCATGCCAATCACCAGCGCCAGCGACAGCCCTACCGCCGACCATAGCGAATAGCGGCCGCCCACCCAATCCCAAAATCCAAACCGGAATTGCGGGTTGACACCGAAGGCATCCATGGCCTCGTGGTTAGTGGATGCCGCCGCGAAATGTGCGATTACCGCGTCGCCGCCGAGCGTCGACTCGATCCACGCTCGTGCCACATTGGCATTGGTCATGGTCTCGAGCGTAGTGAATGTCTTGGAGCACACAATAAACAACGTGCGCGCCGGATCGAGCTCCTGCTTCAGATCGGCAAGCTGCGAGCCGTCGATATTTGAAACGCTATGAAAACGCATGCCGTCGCGCCAGTAGTGGCGAAGGGCACGGGCCGCCATTACAGGTCCCAGATCCGATCCGCCAATACCGATATTGACTATGTCCGTCAGCCGCTCGCCCGTGTGCCCGCGGTGACTGCCGCTCTGAACCGCCTCGACGAAACTCTCCATTTCCGTCAGCACGCGCCATACATCGCGCACACCCGGCACTTCCAGTGCGACCTGATCGGACATCTTTGACCGTAACGCTACATGCAGAACTGAGCGCTCTTCAGTCGCATTGAGCTCGTCGCCCGCAAACATGGATTCAATCGCCGCCGGAACTTTTGCCTCACGAGCTAGCTGGAACAATAGCTTCTGCGTTGTCGCCGTAAGCAGGTTTTTTGAAAAATCGAGGTATATGTCGCCCGCCTCCAGCGAAAATTTTTCCGCACGATCTTTGTCGCGCCGAAATAGTTCGCGCATATCAGCCCGGCGCATCGTGTCACGGTAATGCGCGTTGAGCTTCTGCCAGGCGGGCAGATCAACGGGATAACGGCTGCTGAGTTTGCGGTCAGGCACTTTGTTTCAAATCGACTTTGTAATATTCGAGATACCAGTCGACGAAGCGCTTAATACCCACCTCGATCGAGGTATTCGGTTTGTAGTCCACATCCTGCACAAGGTCCGATGCATCGGCATATGTGTCTGGCACATCTCCCGGCTGCAGCGGCAGCATGTTCTTCTCTGCCTTGCGACCCAAGCACTCTTCGATTACTTCAATGTAGCGCATCAATTCGACAGGCTGCTGGTTGCCAATATTGTAGAGTCGGTATGGCGCGTTACTTGTGCCAGGATCAGGGCTCGCAGAGTCCCAATTCTCATTTGGCTGCGCAGTGTGGTCCATCGTCCGGATTACGCCTTCAACGATATCTTCGACGAACGTAAAGTCACGACGGTGCTTGCCGTAATTGAAAACATCAATCGGCTTGCCTTCGATAATGTTCCGGGTAAACATGAACAAGGCCATATCCGGGCGACCGTAAGGCCCGTATACCGTGAAGAATCGCAAACCCGTTGTCGGCAATTTGTACAGGTTGGAATACGTGTGCGCCATCAGCTCGTTGGCTTTCTTGGTTGCACCGTAAAGCGCCAAAGGGTGATCCACATTCTGATGGATGGAGAACGGCATCGTTGTATTAGCGCCATAGACCGAACTGGACGATGCATAGACGAGGTGCTCAACATCGTTGTGTCGACAGCCTTCAAGAATATGCAGCGTTCCTACAATATTGCTTTCAATATAGGAATGCGGGTTCTCGATTGAATAACGAACTCCTGCCTGCGCTGCCAGGTGAACGACCTTGTCAAACTTTTCCTGCCTGAATAGTTTCTCTATGCCGTCTCTGTCGGCCACGTCCATGCGAACCATGCGGAAATTATCAAAGCCCGTAAGCCGCGCAGCACGCGCTTCTTTTAAAGACACGTCGTAGTAGTCGTTGAAATTATCCAACCCGACCACTGAATCGCCACGTTCCAACAACTGCTTTGCCGTGTAGTGGCCGATAAACCCAGCGGCGCCTGTTACCAAAATCTTCATCTTGTGCCTTCGTTTAATGCTTCCGCAACGCTAGAGGCGATCATCGCTCTCACCTGCCGGCAACAGATATTTCACATCGTAAAGAAACGAGCCGTCTTTGCCGAACTCGCGAATACCCTTGGAGCCCATCTCGCGGAACTGGTTGTGAGCCACCGCCAGCACGACCACGTCATAGGCGGCCTTCTGAGGAGAGTCTGTCATCGTCACGCCGTATTCCACTCGCGCTTCTTCACTGTCGATCCATGGATCATACACGTCAACATCGGCACCATAGGATGTGAGCTCGCGAATGATATCGATCGTCTTGGTATTACGGACGTCCGGACAGTTCTCCTTAAACGCCAGCCCCAGCACCAGCACCCGGCTCTTTAATGGCTGGATGCCTCTGGCAATCATGTTTTTAATGATTCGCGACGTTACATACAACGCCATGTTGTCGTTAATCCGCCGACCAGCCAAAATCATTTCCGGGTTATAGCCCAGCTGCTGTGCCTTATAGGTCAGATAATACGGATCCACGCCAATACAATGCCCACCTACGAGACCGGGCCGAAACGGGAGAAAATTCCACTTGGTACCTGCGGCAATTAGCACTTCTTCTGTGTCGATATCCATGCGTTCAAATATCATTGCCAATTCATTGACCAACGCGATATTGACATCGCGTTGTGTATTCTCAATTACCTTCGCCGCTTCAGCTACCTTGATGCTCGATGCGCAATGGGTTCCCGCGGTAATAATCGAGCCGTAAACCGAGTCAATAAACTTTGCGACTTCCGGGGTCGACCCCGAGGTAACCTTTAAAATCGACGGCAGGCGGTGTTCTTTATCACCGGGATTAATTCGCTCTGGGCTGTAGCCCGCGAAGAAGTCCTTATTCAACTTCAGGCCACTGCCTTTCTCCAGGAACGGCACACAGAATTCTTCGGTGGCGCCCGGAAAAACGGTCGATTCGTACACGACAATATCGCCCCTGGATATCACTTTGCTTAGCGTTTCGCTGGCGAGACGCAGGGGCAGTAGTAATGGTCGGTTATCATTGCTGACCGGAGTGGGCACGGTCACAATATAGAAATTGCAGTCTTTCAAATCATCGGTAGCCGACGTATAGCTCAGCTGGTCCGCACTAGCCAGCTCATCCGCATCAACTTCCAGTGTCGAATCCTTGCCGACCTTAAGCTCGGCAATACGGCCTTCTTTGACGTCAAAGCCCACGGTCGGATACTTGCGGCCAAACTCTACAGCCAACGGCAGGCCGACATAGCCAAGGCCGATGACGCCAATGCGAAGGTTCTTGATATCAAATGACATTACGGGTTTCCGGGTCTTGTTATTTAGCCGCCTTTAATACCACGCATTCGTTGCAGGAACGTGGATTTAGTGCACATTCCTTGCCGCAAATGCGCAGGTATCGGCGCTAGTTCAGCAAAAAAACAGCCGCCCGCCGAGGCGGGCAGCCTTGATCGATCGAAAATAATCAGCCCATGTAAATCAGAGCCAATACACCGGTGATGCTCATCGTGACTGTGTAAGGCAGTGCTTTGTATACCATGCGGCCATACGACAGGCGGATCAGCGGTGCCAGTGCCGAGGTCAGCAGGAACAGGAACGCGGCCTGGCCGTTCGGCGTTGCCACACTCGGAATATTGGTACCGGTGTTGATCGCGATCGCCAGTGCATCAAACTGCGCACGCGTTATCGCGCCGCTCTCGTAGATCTCGGCTACTTCCGTGATGTAGACCGTTGCCACAAACACATTGTCACTGATCATCGACAACACGCCGTTAGCCATATAGAACAAGGCTTCCTGGGTCTTGCCCTCGTAGGTCATAACCCAATCGATGACCGGGGTGAACAGTCCCTGATGATCGATCACGGCCACGATTGCAAAAAACACGACCAGCAGAGCGGTAAACGGCAGCGCCTCTTCAAAGGCGTGACCAATTCGGTGCTCTTCCGTTACGCCGTTAAAGGCTGTCGCCATTACGAT
>JBBKWB010000131.1:0-12130 GCA_037968755.1 Woeseia sp. | reverse complement strand
GATTACGCGGCGAGCGCTACTCCTCTGCCTCCTGCAATGAGCAGGATATTGAGGCAGAACAGACGCTGGCCAGCTATTGGAGGCGGAAATGTACACGTTTTTCGCCCAAAAATCCGCCTCCAACGGGACCTGCAGCAGGTCGATTTAGAACAATGAGCCGGCTGGCCAAGCGTAAGCATTGAGCCTTGATCGTGCAGGCGATGCTAAAACACGGCGAACGAAGTCTCCGCCTTAAAATCCAGCGACCAACTAAGGCAGTGACTCTCGGGACCTCTTTGGGGGGAATAAAGCGGACCGAAGGGAGCCATCCCCCCAAAGAGGTCGCGGGAGGCGCTGCCGACAGGTTGGAACATTAACTCAACAAGGCAGAACCGATTCCAACGCCGAATAGGTGGCAAGCCCTCGAGAAGGCGCCCGGCTGACCCCTTTAGGGGGATGGCTCCCACTCGCTTCGTTATGTCTCAACTAGCGGCTCAGCCGCGTGCCCTTATTGAGTAGGTCCGCTTTATTCCCCCTAAAGGGCTTGGCCGGACACCTCCTCTAGCATCGACGGTGCCATTGAGTATTCAGGTATTACGACCGGACATCGAGGGCTAGTACAAGGCTCGATCATTGCACCGACAGTGTCTAGCGGGGAGCGGGAAGATCCTCAATGACGTTGGCATTGAACGCGATCGAGATTCGATCACCTTCGCCGCGAAATGGATGCACCATGTGTTTCAGCCAGCTGGGGAACAGGATCATGCGACCGGGACGGTTTTCAATGAACGTGCGTGCATCGAGAACAGTATTCTGGATCTGGATGTAGTTCGCTGACTCGCGTGGATCCAGCAATTCGAGCATGCCACTGTAAGGCACTGCGGAATCAGGCTTGCCGGGGTCGACGTAGTAGACACCTGACCACATGCAATTGGGATGCGTGTGTACGACGTTGTAGTCGCCATTGCGGTTTACATTGGCCCAGGCATCGATGGCCATTTTAAAGGAGCGCTGGCTGCCGTCCTGGCGCAGCAACTGCTCGACGAGCCCGAATACCATGGTCTCGATGCGCTGCTTCAGAATCTGAATTGGCGGATCCTGCCAGGTGATGAGATTGCCGGCCGATTGCCAGCCGCCGGCGTTGGAGCGGGTGCCGTAGCCGGTCTTGTCATCAGCGGCCTTTTTCAGGATTAGTGTTTTTAACTCGGCATTGAGTGATTCGCTATCGGGCCACTCATGAGTCACGAGTGGCGTCGCAAACAGCGTGGACAGCGCTTTCTGAAAATCAATTGGTAATGGTTCTGGCACTTCAAGGCTTCCCGGCTTATTGCACGCGCACGATACGGGTCATACGGCCTTTGCCTTCAACCCGCAATTGATGATCGCCCATGAAACCACGCCGAATCTCAACTTCAAAGGCCCGGCTGCGTGGATAAGCAATGCGGTCCGCTTTCATTTGTCGCCAAGTCTCGCCGTTCGCAAACTCAAAATATAACACCAGATTCCGTCGCGCTACCTTGACGACTTCCACCGTGTGTATCGATGAATCGTCATTGTTGATTTCGGCAGGTTGCGCAACGGGTGCGACGCTGGGAGTCTCCGCTGCAAGTGGCGGCACCGGTCTCGGCTCGAGATCCTCAGGCGGCGGGGCCGGTGCGATCTCTGGAACGGCATTCACTACGGCCGGCACTTCCGGTAATAGCTCGACCGGTTCGCCGGCTGGAACCGGTGCAACATCCAATTCGGGTAGCGCCGCAGGTTGGACCTGGCGGGTCAGCGCTTCGTAACAGGCCAGTTTGTCTGCAGCCGTTGGCAATGCCGAGCAACGCAACAGCTCAGCAACATCGACTTGCTGTTGTGCGCCGGCAGCCAGCGGCGCCAATAAGAGCCAACAAAAAAGAGGGGCGCGAAGCCCCTCTTTCTTGTGACGCTTAGTTAGCTTAGAACGATTGTTTGAAGTTGAAGTAAACAATGCGTCCCCGCAGGTCGTGACCGGCGCGATCGTCGTAGCCCGGACGATCAATCCAGCCGGTGTTGTAAGTGCCGTCATCATTGATGCGCGTCACAACCGTGCCATCCGAGTTGTTGCGGGTCAGTGCCGGTGGGTCCTCGTCGAAGATGTTGTTAACACCAAGGGTAAATACCGACTCGCCGTCGCCGATCAGGCCCGGCATCACGAGCGAGTATTGCCCGTCAAACGTTGTCCACGAATCCACCACGCCATTGTTACTCTGGTCATTCTTGTAACTATCAATGTAGCGCATGGTTAGATTGACGGTGTGGTTGCCCATGAAGTAACTGCCGCCAAGATTGCCGCGCAGTTCCGGCATCGTCGAGAAGTTGTTGCGGAAGTTGCGATTGCCGGCGCCATCGAAATCGATAGTGCCATCGCCGGTGGAATCCACATCAAACTTATTGACCAGGGTCACACCGCCATCGATGTTCAGTGTGCCTGCACCCAGGTCCATCGTGTAGTCGGCATTGATGTCGATACCGTTCGTGTCGACGAAACCAATGTTGGTGAACTGGGTGATCACCTGGCGCAGCTGACCGCCCGCATCACGTACTACCCGTGGATCATTGGTGATTGGCAGGCCGGTGTCGCCAGAGGGACACTGACTATCGACGATCGCCTGTGGCCCCTCGCTTTGCGCAATCAGGTCGGTGTACTCGAATGTCCAGTAGTCGATACTGGCGCGCAAATTATCCATCTGGAACACGAGACCCAGGGCGAAGTTCTCTGACTCCTGTGGCCGGAGGTCTGGTGCGCCCTGCACCGATACCGTTACGTTGTTATTGAGCCCGGCGCCGGTACAAACCGTGCTGCCTCCGGGGCCGGTCGGAGAGGCCGGATCGTCGAGGAATGCAGATGACGAGGCGGATGCAGTCTGCCGTACGGTCGGTGCCTGGAAGGAGGTACCCCAGGAACCGCGCAGGCCGAGCGCGTCATTGAAATCGAACTCGAACGAGATCTTTGGATCCGTTGTGGAAATACCGTCACCGTAGTCCTCGTTGCGCACCGCAAGCTGGACTTCTGCTACATCCGTTACCGGAATGATCAGTTCACCGAAGAATGCGGTGACGTCCTGCGTGCCGTTAACGAATCCGGAGATGCCCTCCTCGTTAGCTTCACCGGCCGCAGACAATGAATCCGGTACAGAATCAATTTGCGTCTTGCGGTATTGAGCGCCGAATGCACCCGCGATCGTTCCCCAGGAGCTGTCAAACAAGGCGCCGGCGGCAACCACATCAAAGACCTGCTCAACTGCGCGCCCGGTGTTGACACCACGTTGGTCAAACTGGTCCTGCACGAGCTGGTCGGATCCGGCGACAGTAGAGCCGTCCTTCGGTGAGATGAGCCCTGGCGTCGCGAGGCGAGTGCCAAACGGGTTCCAGTCACCGTCGCGAACCAGGTTCTGGAAAACATTGGAGCGATAGTTATGCGGATCGTCGGTCGTCCGCGAGGCTTTTGCCCACATGTAGGACACGTCGAGGTACCACTCTCGTGGCAGTGTGAATTCGACACCTTGCAACGCGCGCTGGTATTGCAGTTCGCGGTGTATCTGCAGCGTTTTTTCGTTGTTATTGACGTCAGCACCAAACGGACGTGCGATCGCTCGCAAATTAGCACCTGTGTGAATGTTGTTATCCCAGTTGTCCGGACCAATATAGATCAGGGCCTCCGGATTACCCGGGTCCTCGATGAAGAAGTTGAACGGATGGTCACCCGGGATCGTAAAGCCGCCGCCGTTAGCACGACCGGTGTTCAGTGTCGCACCACCTGAATCGCGAAGAATCAGGTTGTTCGAAAAGCTGGCTTCACCGTAATAGCGCACGTCGTCACTGAAATTCCATTCCCACTCGGAAAACACCTGAACGCGTTCTTCAGCAGAAATGACTGAGACCTGGTCGACGAAGTGGTAACGGCACAGGCTATCCGGCCCGCCAATATCGGCCGGGTTCAGAAACACGCCGCCCGCGGCTATGCAATCTGGATCAGGATTGTTGTCGGCACCCGCTACATCCCGTGCCTCGTTGTTGAGCGGATCGATGGTCGCGCGGCGGTAAGTACCGGGCGAGCCAGTTGATGACAGAAAGCGCGAACGGGATATATCGCCCTGGCCCATAAGCCGGTCGCGCATCCAGTCAAACTCGGAGCGTTCTTTGTGGCCCTGGTCGTAGACGGTCGCGTACACATTGATACTGCCGCCATCATTGGCCACGCCTGCAGCAAGGTTCATGTGCCAGGTGTCGATCTCAGAGGTTGAGAAACCACCTGATATTTCGAGTCCCTCGAAACCTTTGCGCGTAATGATGTTGGCAACACCGGCCACCGCCTGGGAACCGTAGGTCGCCGAAGCACCGTCGGTCAGCACTTCAATACGTTTGATCATGGCCAGCGGATATTGATTGATATCAACGAAGTCCGTACCGGTCTGATCGGCAACAGCGGCAACACCGGCGCGTTTGCCGTTCAGCAGGGTCAAAGTGGAACCGAGACCCAGGTTGCGAATGTTGAATTGCGAAACGCCTGCGCGGTCATTGGTTTCATTGTAGAACTGCGAACCGCTGTTGGCCGTCAGCTCAGCGAGCACTTCAACGGGTTGCGCAGCACCCATCGCTTCGATGTCCGCTGTATCAACGATCTGGATGGGCGCCCGGCTGTCGAACGTACTTTGCCGGATGTAGGAACCCGTTACGACGATTTCCTCAACGGTATCGTCCTGGGCAAATACCCCCGGTGATGCGCCGAGCGCGACGGCAATGCCCGCAGACAATGCACTGATCCTGCCGATTCTATGTGACATGTTTCTCCCCCATTCACTAAGACATTCGATCTGCGCCGCCGGTAGGGGGCGCTCATCGCGTTGTTACATTGATACAAACTCTATGGTATTGGGCCCTTTGAATTCAGAAATGTTTACGAAGCATTTTGCATAAGCAGAAATCTACGCCGCACTTTCAGTATGGTCAATGCGCTAAGGCATTATTCCGTCGAGCAAAACAGAATCTGGCATTATTCCTGCGGAAAATTACTTACACATGAAAGCAACTGCCCGCGAAGCGCGCGCGCTGCGCGAATAATGTGTAGCAATTACCCAACATCGAGTGCGGCACGATTTCATGGTTTGCACTCAGTTGCGGTAGTCGAGCGGTGGTGGGCGATCTCCGAGCAGCGCTTCGTATACGAAATCATCGCCGCGCCATGCGTCGAACTCAGCCTGCGCTGCTTCGAGCATAGCTTCGTTCTGCAGCAGTTCGATTGCAGCAAGCGACAAGGTCTTGGCAGCGACCTGCGCCCCTTTGAAGCCGATGGTCATGCCGCTCGCCGCCGTCGACTGCCAGCTGTGTGCCGAGGTGCCCGGAACCCAGGTGGCCGTATTGAGACCGACAGTTGGGACCACCATGGATACGTCACCTACATCGGTCGAGCCGTAGCCAAGGCTTGTATTAAACGGTTGAACCTCTTGCTCACTGCCCAACGGGAGTGCCGGACGGTCCAGCGTGGCATAGATTTCCTCGGCGAACGCCTGTTCGGCCGCGGTGTACTGCACGCCGCCAACCTGGCGTAGCTTCTCATCCATCATGCGCGCCAGAACGTCATTTACCAGCACGGGATGATTGCCATGAATGATTTCCCAATCCACTGTCGTGCCGGTGCCCTCCGCGGCGCCTTTTGCCGTCGACTCGAGGCGCTTCCAGATATCACGCACCATCACGGCTTCCGGATGGCGCACGTAATAAAACACTTCCGCGAAATCCGGAACGACGTTCGGTGCGATACCGCCGGACGTGATGACATAGTGAATGCGGGTTTGCTGCGGCACGTGTTCGCGCATCAGATTGACCATGTGATTCATGGCTTCCACGCCGTCAAGCGCGGAGCGCGCTTTCTCGGGCGCGCCGGCGGCATGTGCTGACACGCCATGAAAACGAAACTTGGCCGAACGATTGGCCAGCGTGGTTCGTGCCTCGGCCGAATTCTTGTCCCCTGCATGCCAGTGCAGGACCGCATCAACGTCGTCAAACAGACCCGCGCGTACCATGTAAACCTTGCCGCTACCGCCCTCTTCCGCCGGTGTGCCGTACAGCCTTACAGTGCCGGGCGTGCCGGTTTCTTCCAGCCAGTGCGCGACAGCGATTGCAGCACCTACGGAACCCGCGGCAAACAAATTGTGGCCACAGGCGTGGCCAGCGCCTTTGCCAGCTAACGGCGAACGCAGGGGTACCGCGTCCTGGTTTATGCCAGGCAAGGCGTCATACTCGGCGAGTATGCCTATCACCGGGCCACCACTGCCGAAGCTCGCCATAAACGCCGTCGGAATCTTCGCCACTCCGGCCTCTACCTCGAAGCCGGCTGCACGCAATTCAGCTTGCAGCAAATTGCTGCTACGCGTTTCCTGGTAACCGACCTCGGCAAACTCCCACAGGCTGCGTGCCATGTCTGCGGTCTCTTCATAACGGCCATCAATGAACGTCATGAGCTCGTCACGGTCGTCGGCGATCGCGTTTGTGAAAAGGGTTGTCGCTGCGACCAACGCGCCGGCAACGATTGTGGTTGTTCGATTGATCACTGCATTAACTCCCATTGAATACTACTCGCATGCACTGCGCGCATGGATTACTGATTAAACGGATAAAGCTCTCGAATCGGCGCGTGCTGATAGTCGAGCGCGTCCAGGCGTGTTGTTCCGACGAACGGGCCAGGCGCATCAACGACGATAATGGTCTTAGCGTAGCCTGTTTCGTCAAAGCCGCGGCGAAAATGTACGCGCGACTTGACGACGAACACGTCGTAGTCGTCAGGATTGATCGGACCGATCGCCATCTCCTCCGGGTACAGGACTTGCTCATACGCCGGCGTGATAATCAGCATGTTCCGGTCACCAAACTCGATTGCAGCGACGTGCTCGTAACCCATCGCCGCGCCGCGCCAGACCAGCGTGCCGTCGATGTGCACGGGTTCACCACTGGCGGGTCCGGCGAAACCACCGAGTGCCATGTTCACTTTGGCCCCGGCCTGGACATTGTTCTTTTGCAGTTCGTCGAGGACATTTTCATCACGAAGTGTGCCAAACAGCATCTTGCTGACGCCTTGCGCGAGCATTTCGGCGAGCACAAACGTCGCATCACCGCTGCGGTCGCTGTAGTCGCCGAGCACAACAGGCGTTTCGTTCGCGGCTACCGCAGCCAGCGCCTGGCTTACCGCGGTATTTGGCTGTGGATACTGTCGGTGCGCGAAGGTTTCACGCACTCGCCACATGTACGCCGACATGTCTTCCGCGATCTTTTCTGCAAGCGCCGGATCGTTGTTGGTCATTGCAATCACGGTCGCGCCCACATCCGGCACATCAGACCAGGGGAAACCAAAGAATACGCTGACAAACACGTCACGCTCGCGCGCCTCCCAACGTCGAGCCCGCTCCATGATGTCCATGGCGGGTGACTGCCCGGTCCACTGCATTACCGTAGGTGTAATGATGCCCGGCTTGCGCACGGCGCTCGTCGCGACGTAATCATCACGAATGATGCGGCGCATCAGGCGTGCGGCGCGTTCACCCTGGATAAACGCATCGTAATGCGGGTAACGCTTGGTAACGAAAGCCATATCCGCGTAGTTCAGAAACGCCTCGTCTTCGTTACCGTGCAAATCAAACGTGCCGATAATTGGCACGTCCGGGCCCACCACTTCGCGAACCCGCCTCGCGATCTCAGCTTCCGGGCGCGGCACGTTGCGAACCGCCATGGCACCGTGCAAGGCGAGGTACACACCATCAACGGGCATCGCAGCTTTCAGGTCGGCGATTATGCCGCCCGTAAAATGCTCAAATGCGTTTTCTGTATTCCAGCTGTGCGATGAACTGCCGAAGACGTCGTAAGGCGATTGCAGTGGCACCAACTCGACTTCGTCAAACTCCCGGGCTTGCTTGGTGAAGCCGCGCACGTAACTGCCTGCGCTTAGTACGTCCTCGCCGTGTAACACGGGACGTAATCGCGTCCAGCGATCAATATCAGTATCACCGCCGGGGCAGAATGTGCAGGTTTCTGCCTGAAATCGGGCAACGGCTATGCGTATCGGCTTGCTGGCGGCAGCTGCAGGTGTCTCGCCGGGCTTGTTTTCGCATGCGGACAACAAAAAACCGAGCGCCAGCAATACATATCCAACGCTATTGCGACAACAGCGCGCCCTCAAGCTCTTGGTTACTGAAGTAACGACTACGGTGCGAACGTGCATGGTCACCCCCCAGCGATCAACGGCGTTGCAGTCAGACTGCATCCGCAGACTGACTGCGCAGTGTTACAAGGATCGCGGCTGGCAGCAACCTGGTGATTGACTTAAGCTCTTCCGAACTTTGTGGCATGGTGCAGGCGCGACTATGTTCAGGCTCACCACAGAGTATCGCGCGTATCCGCAACCCTTTATCGTTGACAGGAATATTCAATGACTGCTTTGTCCCCGTTCAAGCGAACCCTTGCCGCAATCGTGGCTGTCCTGGCCGTTGGTTCGGTCCACGCCGAAAGTCCTGAAATCAAAGACAACTATTTGCAGGAGATGGCCGCTCTGAAAGCTGACTCGCGCGTTGCAGAAGCGCTGGCTCACGTGATGACTATCGAACCGCGCGCGCGAAGAGACCTCATTGAGCTAACTGAAATTCCCGCACCGCCCTTCAAGGAAGAAAAGCGCGCAGCGCGATTTGCGGAAATGCTCCGCGAAGCCGGTTTGACGGATGTCTACATCGATGAAGCCGGCAACGCTATCGGCCGTCGCCCGGGCACCAAGGGCGATAAAGTCATTGCCTACAGCGGACACCTGGACACTGTATTTCCGGAAGGTACCGACGTAACGGTGCGGTTCGACGGCGACCGTATGAACGCCCCAGGTATCGGCGACAACACTCGCGGCCTGGTTGTGGTTCTCGGCGTATTGCGTGCGTTGCAACACGCCAATGTAAAGACGGAAGCCGACCTGCTGTTCATTGGCAACGTGGGCGAGGAAGGTCTTGGTGACCTGCGCGGTGTGAAATACCTGTTTCGTGAAGGCGCCCCAAAAATCGATGCGCTCATTGCGGTCGACGGCGGCCGCAATGACCGTATTGTTTACGGCGGAGTCGGCTCGCACCGTTATCGGGTAACGTTTAACGGCCCCGGCGGACACTCGTGGGGGGCGTTCGGCACCGCCAATCCGCACCACGCGCTCGGTCGTGCGATCGCGCTTTTTGATGAGAATGCGCCGTCGGTTACTGAGGTCGGGGAAAAGACCAGCTATAACATCGGTCGAATTGGCGGCGGTACCTCGATTAATTCCGTGCCGTTCGAGTCCTGGGCGGAAGTTGACATGCGCTCAGGCAGCCAGGCAAAGCTCGATGACATCGACGCAATTTTGAAAGCATCCGTTGAACAAGCGTTACAGGAAGAAAATGCGGGCCGGGCAATCGGCGAGGCATTGACTGTCGATGTCGCGCGAGTCGGCACACGCCCGGCAGCGCTGGGCGATCCGCAGTCACCGCTGGTACAGCGCGCCATGGCTGCAACGAAGGCGTACGACGTTGATCCGGAACTTCAAATATCGTCGACTGACGCCAATCTGCCAATATCAATTGGCGTGCCTGCCGTCACGATGAGTCGAGGCGGTAGCGGCGGCGATGCACATGCGCCGAGCGAATGGTGGCAAAACGACGATGGTCATCTCGCAATACAGATTGGAATTTTGACACTGCTGGGAACGGCCGGACTCGCAGACTGACCGCTTCCCGACAGAAGCCGAAAACCAGACGCGCGCCAGTCACCTGGCCTTAGAGATCGCGATCCGCCAGGGTAGCGGTCTTGAGCAAGGCATAAACTTGTGCGCCTGCCGTCAACTTCAGCTCATGAACAGCGTGGCGAGTCAGCCGCGCACGCAAAGTGACGCCACCGATGTCGACGCTCGCCAATGCAAACGGGCTACCGGGGAACTCCTGAATCTGCGCCAGCTGCCCTGCGAGCACATTGCGAACACTGCAGTTGCGCGGCGAACTCGTTGCCAGCGCTACGTCGTTCGCGTGCACTCTTAGCAACACTCTTTGACCAAGCTGGTGCGACGGTAGCGCCGGTACAAACAGTGACTGCTGTTCGAAGAGCAACTCTGTCAGATGCAGATCAGGCAACTGTTTGTGCACGCGTGCTTCCAGCACCGTCGCAGAATCTGCAGCCGCAAATTCATTCTCTGATTCCAGGCTGTTTAACACATCGACCGTGTTCCCTTGTGCATGCACTTTGCCAGCACGCAAGACAAGTACACGCTCCGCCAGCCGCACGATCTCGTCGACCGAATGACTGACGTAGATTGCTGGAATAGCGAAGCGGCCCGGAAGCGCCTCAAGATACGGAAGAATCTCATGCTTGCGCGCACTGTCCAGCGCTGCCAGCGGTTCATCCAGGAGCAGCAAGCGCGGTTTGCTCAAGAGCGTTCTCGCCAGCGCAACCCGCTGGCACTCACCACCGGACAGGCCAGCAACGCTTCTTTGCAACAGGGGCGCCAAATCCAGCGCCGAGACTACGTCATCCCACTCGGGGCCGACGCCGCTGCTGCGGTCCGACGCGTAGCGCAGGTTGCCGCTGACATCCAGATGTGTAAACAACCGTGCGTTTTGAAATACATAACCCACTTCGCGGCGAAAAGCCGGCACGTAGAGTCGACTATGGCTGTCTTGCCAAACCTCATCGGGAGTACGAACCGAGCCGCTGACATCCTTCTCGAAACCGGCAATGATTCGCAGCAACGTACTCTTGCCACTACCGCTCGGGCCAAACAGGCCAGTTACACCACTCAGTGCGACGGACGTCGTAACATTCAATTCGAAATCGCCATACACCTTGGCAACATCCAGCTGCAACAGCGACTGCGTTTCAGGTTGCATGCAATCGGCCCCGACTATTTACCGCGTAAACAAACAGCAGGACGGCGAATGAGAAAAATAACAAGCCAGCGGACAATATGTGTGCGCCTGCGTAGTTCAAGGTCTCCACATGCTCATAGATCTGGATAGAAATAACCCGTGTTTCACCGGGTATGTTTCCGCCTACCATCAACACAACGCCGAACTCGCCAATGGTGTGTGCAAACGTCAGGACACTTGCTGATAGAAATCCACGGCGCGCAAGCGGCACAACCACGGAAAAGAAGGCATCCGCAAACGATGCACGCAAACTTGCAGCCGCTTCCAATGGCGCCAGGCCGACCCCTTCAAACGCTCGTTGCAGTGGCTGCACCATGAACGGCAACGAGTAAAAAACCGAAGCAATCACCAGCCCGCTAAACGAAAACGTCAACGCCTCACCGGTTACACGCACCCAGAAACTGCCAATAGCCGACGCCGGGCCCAGCAGAATCAAGAAGTAAAAGCCAAGAACGGTTGGCGGTAGTACCAGTGGCAGCGCGGTGAATGCCTCAACCGCGGGCCGCAAGCGTGAATGTGTCGTCGCCAGCCACCAGGCCAGCGGAGTACCGAGCAGCAGGAGCAGGACAGTGGTAGTTGCGGCGAGGCAAATCGAAAGCCAAAGCGGTCCGAGGTCTGGCATGCTCAGTCGCCTGCACCGTAGCCCAGCGCCATCACTTTCCGCTGGGTTTCGGGTTTCGCCAGGAATTCCATGAAGGCACGTGCGGCCATATTGCTCTCGCCACGATTAAGCAACACTGCTTCTTGTCCAATTGGCGCATACAGGTTCGGCGGCACCGGCCAGAAGCTACCTCCCTGGGATTGGTCAGCAGCCAGAAAAGACAGCGCCACCAAGCCAAGCTCCGCATTGCCTGTTGCTACCATCGCAAATGTCTGCCCAATATTCTCACCGAAAACCAGCTTTTTTTGTAGCGTATCCCACACGCCAAGATTCTGCAGCGCTTGCTGCGCAGCAATGCCGTAGGGTGCCAGGCGCGGATTCGCGATCGCCAGGCGCGTGAACTCGCCGGTAGCAAGAACTGCCGGCCCGTCCGCAGTGTGCAAGCGCCCGTCTGCCGACCACAGGACCAACTGCCCATAGGCATACACGAATCCAGGCTGCGCTAGTCCATCCCGAACCAGGCGTGCCGGGTGTTCGCGATCAGCCGCAAGAAATACATCATACGGTGCGCCGTTGACAATTTGCGCGTACAACGATGCGGTTGATCCGGCCG
>JBBKWB010000130.1:0-4416 GCA_037968755.1 Woeseia sp. | reverse complement strand
GCTGGGAAGAGAAGCTTGAAAAGGTTCGACGCAAAATCGAACGCCTGGGTCCGATCAACCTTGCGGCAATTGACGAGTTCAAAGAACAGTCCGAGCGCAAGGAATATCTGGATTCGCAGTTGACCGACTTGCAGGATGCGCTATCCACGCTCGAGGGGGCGATTCGCAAGATTGACCGCGAGACCCGAACACGATTCCGGGAAACATTCGAGCGCATAGATAGCGGCTTCAAGCGGTTGTTCCCACGCCTCTTCGGTGGTGGTCATGCATATATGGAGTTGACCGGCGACGACCTGCTTTCCACAGGCGTAACGGTGATGGCGCGCCCGCCGGGCAAACGCAACAGCACGATCCACTTGCTCTCGGGCGGTGAAAAAGCGTTGACTGCAGTGGCCCTGGTTTTTGCGATATTCGAGCTGAACCCGGCGCCATTCTGCATGCTCGACGAGGTCGATGCGCCGCTTGATGATGCCAACGTAACGCGCTTCTGTGACATCGTCAAAGAGATGTCCGAGAAGGTGCAGTTTGTATTTATTACGCACAATAAAGTGACCATGGAGTTGGCGCGACAGCTCACAGGCGTCACAATGCAGGAACCTGGTGTGTCCAGAATGGTCTCCGTAGACCTTGATGAAGCCGTACGTATGGCGGCCAGCTGACTTTGAACACGAACGAGAATTTGTATGGACGGGCTTCGTTGGTTGCTGTTGTTATTCGGTCTCCTGGTGATTGCCGGTGTCTACTGGTACAGCCGTCGCGAAGCCAATCGCCCGTCTGCAGCTGACCCCGCGGCACGCCAGGAGCCGTCATTAGGAGACGGCGATACGGTCGATTTCGACGATGTCGCCGTATTCGACGAAGTTCCGTCGCCGGATAACATCGACGACGCTGTCGAAAAACCCATGGATAAAATAGTCACGCTCCGCCTGGTTGCGGGCAAACGTGCCGCTTTTCCCGGTGATGAGCTGGCGTTGGGATTGCGCGCGGTGGGCATGCGCCACGGGCGTTTCGGAATTTTCCATCGCTACGCGGGTGACGACGAGAATCGAATCATTTTCAGCGCAGCCAGTCTCGTTGAACCTGGCAGCTTTGATCTCGCGAATATTAAAGAACAATCGTTCCCGGGAATCAGTCTATTTCTCGTATTGCCCGGCCCGGTCGAGGGCGCCGAGGCATTCGACCTGATGATGTCAGCAGCTCGATCGCTGGCCAAGACGCTGCAAGCCGAGTTGTTGGATGAAACGGGCAGCACCCTGAGCATCCAGCGCGAACGCTACATGCGCGAAGAAATCATCCAGTATCAGCTCGGCGTAAAAGTGGCCTGAAAGGGCCGCGGACAGACGCCATGGCTTCTGCAAAAATCCGCAAGCAGGTTGACGCGCTACGGCGCGAGATCGACCACCATAACTATCTCTACCACGCGCTTGATCAGCCCAGCATCCCGGATGCCGAGTACGACCGGCTGATGCGTGAACTCCAGGAGCTGGAAACCCAGTATCCGGACCTCGTAAGCCCCGAGTCCCCGACGCAACGGGTAGGTGCAGCGCCAGTTGCCGCATTCGGCACAGTGGCGCACAAGGTCCCGATGCTGTCGCTGGGCAACGCGTTCAGCGAGCAGGACCTGACAGAATTTCACAGGCGCGTCATGGAACGACTCGAACTCGCGGTCGAAGACGCTATTAGCTATGCGGCCGAACCGAAGCTGGACGGTG
The DNA here is from genome assembly GCA_037968755.1 of Woeseia sp. GTDB lineage: Bacteria > Pseudomonadota > Gammaproteobacteria > Steroidobacterales > Woeseiaceae > Woeseia. The sequence continues at coordinate 2,704 of JBBKWB010000130.1, read as the reverse complement.
CAGCAGTCAGCCTGCTCTATGAGAACGGCAGCCTGGTGCGCGGCGCTACTCGCGGTGATGGCAATACCGGCGAAGACATTACGCACAATGTCCGCACAATCCCGTCCATACCGTTGCGCCTTAACGGCAAGGGCTTTCCGACAATATTGGAGGTACGGGGTGAAGTATTTATGCCGCGTGAGGGTTTTGCGGCGTTCAATGCGGCGGCCGAAAAACAGGGCGAGAAGACCTTCGTTAACCCGCGCAATGCAGCTGGGGGAAGTCTTCGGCAATTGGATCCCCGCCTTACCGCAGCCCGGCCACTCGACATGTACGTGTATTCGGTTGGCTTTGTCGAGGGCGGCAAGCTGCCCGGAACGCACAGTGAGATCCTGTCGTCATTGCAAGGTTGGGGTTTCAAAATTTGCCCGGAAAGGCGCGTGGTCGACGGCATAAAAGGCTGTCTTGGTTACTACGAAGAGGTTGGTGAGCGCCGGGACCAGCTTGCCTACGACATCGACGGCGTGGTCTACAAAGTGGATCGCCTGGACTATCAGCGTGAACTTGGCTTCGTTTCGCGGGCACCGCGCTGGGCAATAGCGCACAAGTTTCCTGCACAGGAAGCGCTGACCATCGTGAACAACGTTGAATTTCAGGTCGGCCGTACGGGTGCGGTAACACCGGTTGCCCGACTGGAGCCAGTGTTTGTCGGCGGCGTGACGGTCAGCAACGCGACGCTGCATAACATGGACGAACTGCACCGCAAGGACGTCCGTGTTGGCGATACCGTGGTGGTCCGCAGGGCCGGTGATGTCATACCTGAAGTGGTCTCCGTGGTGCTGGAGCGACGCCCGAAGAAGACGACGGTAGTGGAAGCACCGGAAGCATGCCCGGTGTGTGGTTCGGCCGTAATCAGGCCCGAGGGCGAAGCGGTCGCGCGCTGTAGCGGTGGCCTGGTCTGCTCAGCACAACGGACAGAGGCCCTGAAACATTTTGTGTCACGACGGGCCCTGGACATCGAAGGTCTGGGCGCAAAACTTCTCGAGCAACTGGTCAACGCTGATCGCCTGACGACTCCCGCGGACATCTTTACCCTTGATGAGGACGAACTCGCCGGCCTCGATCGCATGGGAGAGAAGTCCGCCGAAAACCTGCTCACCGCCATCGAACGAAGTAAGTCGACAACGCTGTCACGCTTTCTCTACGCCCTGGGAATACGGGAGGTAGGGCAGGCCACCGCGGGAGCAATTGCAGGCTATTTCGGGCAGCTGAAGGCCGTTATGGCTGCTGACGAGGAGGCACTGCAGCAGGTTCCGGATGTCGGGCCCGTTGTCGCCTCCCATATCTGCGCATTCTTTGCCGAAAAGCTGAATCGCCAGATTATCCAGGCGCTGCAAGACTCCGGTGTGCATTGGCAGGAACATGAGCCGCAGTCTCAACCGGACAGCGGTCCCTTACTGGGCAAGGTCTTTGTACTGACCGGCACACTGACAGCCATGACCCGAGACCAGGCCCGCGACCGAATCGTGGCAGCTGGCGGAAAAGTAACCGGCAGTGTGTCAAAAAAGACCGATTACCTGGTCGCCGGTGATAAGGCTGGTTCAAAACTAACAAAAGCGCAAAAGCTCGGAATCACTGTTCTCGATGAGGTCCGATTGGAAAATCTTCTATCTGATCAATAATTAAGCATCATCTGGGAAAATTGGATCGAAAATTCCCAATGAAATCAATTCCTAAAAAGCCGCAATACACATAGAAATAACAATGGTTTTCACAGGATTCTAAACGCGAAACTTGGGCCATTTTTCCCAAGTGCCTAATTTCGTTGACCGAAAAAAATGGCGACCCTATATTTCGCGACCATGCAAGACTCAACTCAACGCCAAATACTCAACGCGCTTCTTCAATTGATGCGACCGTTGATCAGATCATTGCTCCGAGCCGGTATTGGCTATCGTGAATTCGCTGAAGTTTCAAAGGCTGCGTTCGTTGATGTAGCTACAAAGGACTACGGGCTTCGGGGGCGGCCGACAAATATTTCGAGAGTCGCTGTAATGACTGGCCTTACGCGTAAGGAAGTAAGGCGATTGCGCGACAAGTCAGCTGCCGGTGAGGAAACGGTGGTTATGAGATCCGCACCAATGGCCGTGATCTTGCATCGCTGGTACACGGAAAATGAATTCTCCGACAGCTCCGGCAATCCGATCCCTTTAGCGTTTGACGGATCCAGCCCTTCATTTGCAGATCTGGTAAGGAAGTTTGGTGGGGACATTCCTCCTGGTGCGATGAGAACCGAGTTGAAACGAATCGGAGCCGTTGAAGAAAGGAAAGACGGGCGTTTGATTGCACTGAAACGGAACGTTTCGGGTCTGGATGAGCACCAACGACTTTTGACCGGTATCGCAGGGGTTTTGTACCCAGCGGCATTAACTCTGGCTCACAACACCGATCCTAGCCGCAAGGATGACATGTGGTTTCAGCGTTACGCTGCAACCAAGTGCGTCCGTTCGGATGATGTGGCGCGAATCAAACGGATAAGTTCAGATCGACTTGGTGAATTTACAGAGTCGATTGACGACTTATTTGCTGCATACGAAACGTTGTATGACGAAGATGGCCAGGGCGTCTCAGAACGTGCAGTTGGAGTAGGGGTGTTCTATTTTGAAGAGGACAAAAGCGAATCCGACATCTTTGCATAACTTACTTGTCCACTAAGATCTAGTCC
>JBBKWB010000129.1:0-11891 GCA_037968755.1 Woeseia sp. | reverse complement strand
GCCCTGACGTTCGCAACCACCGACCCGACCGTTGGGAAGTGGGGCATATCAGCATTTCTTGTCGACACCACCTTGCCTGGGGTAACCGTTGGGCCCAACGTTGAGAAGATGGGTCTTCGGACCGTGCCATTCAGCGATCTGCATTTTGACGACTGCCGGGTGCCGAGTGGCGCATTACTCGGGCCGGAGGGCGGCGGTGTGAGCCTCTCGACACAGTTTCTTGAGTGGGAGCGGTGCTGCATTCTCGCCAGCCATCTGGGCGCCATGCAGCGACAGCTTGAGGAATGCGTCAGCTATGCGAACGAACGCAAACAATTCGGCACTGCAATTGGCAAGAACCAGTCCGTCGCCAACCGGATAGTCGAGATGAAGCTGAGGCTCGAAACCTGCCGTTTGCTGCTCTACAAAGTGGCTTGGCTCAAGCAAAACGGTGAGCCTGCAATGCTTGAAGCAGCGTTGTTAAAACTTCATCTGAGTGAGTCATTTGCTGCGTCAAGCCTGGATGCGATTCGCATACACGGTGGTAAGGGCTATACGTCTGAGGGTGAGATTGAGCGGGACTTGCGGGACGCGGTTGGTGGGACGATATACGCGGGTACGTCGGATATTCAGCGCAACATAGTCGCAAGACTGCTGGGTCTGTGAATCAATGTGCAAATTGATACACGAGTACATTGAGCGTTCAGCAGGTAACTGTCCTGACAGGGCGGCGATATGTTTCCTCGACCAACAACTGACGTTTGCAGAGCTGGACAGTGCTGCGGCGCGAGTTGCGAGGCAATTACGCGACCATGGCGTGTCAAAGGGCGACAGGGTAGGCATCTTCATGGATAAGAGCCTGAACGTTCCTGTTGCAATGTACGGCATCATGAAAGCGGGCGCGGCGTTCGTTCCTCTTGATCCTGCTGCACCGGCAAAACGTGTTGCAGGCGTGATATCGCATTGCGGAATTCGCCATATCCTCAGTAGCCCGGCAAAGCGCAGAGCATTGCTAGCCGTGGCGAAGTTCGATACGCCAGTCGAATGTGTATTCGGGCTGGAAGAAGAGGCGGATTGGCCTTGGCAAGTTGTGCCGTGGTCTGAAATTGAGAGTACCGATTCTGTCGACTCGCTTGAATCGTACGGCGATGAAGACGATCTGGCCTACATTATTTATACCTCGGGTTCTACCGGTGCCCCGAAAGGCATAATGCACACGCACAATAGCGGTTTGGCATTTGCTCGCTGGGCAGCAACAGAATACGGACTGACGAGCGCAGATCGTCTAAGCAATCACGCGCCGCTGCACTTCGATCTTTCAATATTCGATTATTTCGCCGCCGCCGTAGCTGGGGCTGCGACCGTAATCATTCCCGAAGAGTACACGCGGCTGCCAGCGAGTTACGTGCAGTTACTGGCGGATGCGAATGTGAGTGTACTTTTCACCGTACCGTTTGCGTTGGTTCAGGTGCTTCAGCACGGCGCAGTGGAGGCATATGATCTGGGTAGGCTGCGCTGGGCAATTTTCGGCGGCGAGCCTTTCCCGCCCAAACACTTGCGTCAGCTTATGGACAAACTGCCTCATGTCCAGTTCGACAACATGTACGGCCCTGCGGAAGTGAACGGAGTGAGTCACTATGCAGTGCCGGCTTCCTTCGATGGCACATCGCCAGTTCCTATCGGTTGCATTGCCAATATTGCAGAGGCATTGATCGTCGATGAATCGGGCGAAACGGTACAGCGCGGCGAGCCCGGTGAATTGCTTGTCTGTACACCCAGCATGATGCGCGGCTACTGGAACATGCCAGAGCTAGATGAACGAGCGTTTCACAAACGCACTGACGGCGAAGTAAAAAAGGTGTTCTATCGAACCGGGGATGTTGTTGTAGATGATGGCGACAATATCTTGCGATTTATTGGTCGTATGGACAGACAGGTCAAGGTGCGCGGATACCGAATTGAGCTCGATGAGATAGAGCGCGCGCTGACGACGTTTCCAGCGGTCGAAGAGGCTGCTGCGTACGCATTGCCAGCAGAGAATGGCAGCAAGGACCTTCAGGCGCAAATAACAATAAAACATCATGCCGAGTACATCGAGGCAGATTTGGGAAGGCACTTGAAAAAGCAATTACCGTGGTACGCGATTCCCTCCGAAATCTTGCTTGCGGAAGAGTTTCCCCGAACAACGACCGGGAAAATCGATAGACGGCTGTTGCAAGAAATCGCCAGTCAAAACGTGAACTGACACGGTATCCTGGATACCACAGAGGCTAACCTTGAATATTAAAGACTCCTTGATCGAATTCGTCACTACAGAGTTACTGGAGGCGGACGATGCAGTCAGCCCCGATGAAAACCTCCTTGCAGACGGCATGGTTGATTCACTGGGTATGCTCAGGCTGTTAGCTTTTATTGAGAGTTCATTCAGTATCAAGGTGCCGCCTACGGATTTCGTCGTAAGCAATTTTCGAACGATAAACATTCTTTCGGAGTATCTCGCGAAGTCGAGTGCAGCCCATGCGTCATCTTCTGGTGAACAATCAGGTTGAAAATGAATAGAACGTCAGCACCACTGTCGACGAATCAGGCGATGATCTGGACCGGTCAGCGCCTGCAACCCGACGAGCCGTTGTACAACATGGTATTGGCGTTTCGTATCAATGGTGAGATTGACGCAGGCCTCTTTGCTGCTGCATTTCAGGCGTTGGTCGATCGCTGTGATGCATTGCGTTCTCGCTTTGCAGTCGAGTCGCTACAACCTGTCCAGGAGTTCCGCGACAAGCTTGACTATGAATTGCCGTACCGGGATTTTTCAACTCAGGCGGACCCTGAGGCATGCTTGCAAGCCTGGCAGGCCGAACATGTGACACGTTCATTTAATCTGGGTGATGTCCTGTTCGATTCGGCATTGATCAAAATGGCGGATGGCGATTTCATCTGGTATCTGAATCAACATCACCTGATTACTGACGCCTGGTCGACCGGCCTGTTGTATCGGCAGATGTCTGAATTCTATGCACTGGCCCGGCAACGCTGCTTGGATGACGCACCAGCAATGCCCGCGTACAGCGACTACGCCGCGTTCGAGACGCAGCAACGTGATTCGCGTTTCGGGCAGCGCGCGGCTGAGTATTGGCAAACCCGGTTGCAGCATAAAACGGCTGCATCCAGTTTTTATCGCAATACGCCACAGCGCTGCGGTGGGCGAACTGTCCGCGTACCTTGCCGCATTGGCGCGGAACGCAGTCAAAAGCTGAAGAAGCTGGCGGAATCCGAACGGTTCCGAGGCATTTCCAGCGACTTGTCGCGCTTCCAGTTGATTGCGACTGCGCTTGTCGCCTGGCTCTACCGGCTAAGTGGCAACAGCTCTCTCGCGATTGGCATGCCGACCCATGGCAGAAGTACCGCGACCCATAAGCGAACGGCGGGTCTTTTCATCCAGATATTCCCACTGCAAGTCGATGTAATGCGCGACGATAGTTTCGAATCACTTTTCGCGCGGCTTGCCGAGCGTGCCCAGGGACTGATGATGAATGCGGTCCCCGGTGTCAGCAGTATTGAACACAACCAGGCTTTTGATGTTGTGCTGAACTATATCACCGCAGAGTTCGGCTCTTTTGACGGCATGCCCATGCGCTCTGAGTGGCTGCACGCCAATCATGGTGATCGCAACCACCTGCTGCGAGTTCAAGTTGAAGGCTTCGATCAAGCCGAGGCCTTTGGCGTCTTTTTCGATATGAATTCGGATGTCTTTAGCGTCGATGAACGGCAGCGCGCTGTCCGGCATTTCCTGGTCGTGCTTGATGCGCTACTGGATAATTCCAGCTCGCGAATCGACATGCCGGTTCTTTATGATGATAGCGAGCAATCGCGGCTCATGCAGCTTGCAGGAATAGATAGCGCCGACGGTGACAGCGAATCATCCGTCGTTGAACTCTTCGAGCAACAAGTGGCCCGAAATCCGGGTGCGCCTGCACTGATTTGCGGCCGGGAGTCACTGACCTATTGCGAGCTGAATACGCGATCAGAGCATTTGGCGTCCCGGCTGGTGGCTGAGGGTGCGGCTGCGGGTATGCGAGTCGCAGTGGCATTACCGCGCTCGATCGATGCGGTTGTTGCCATACTGGCAGTCCTCAAAAGTGGTGCTGCCTACGTTCCGGTGGAGACAAGCTTCCCGGTTCAACGAATCGCCTGGATTATCAGGGATTCTGGCGCGTCTTTCGTGGTTGCACATTCTGCATACACAAAGTGCTTGCCCACAGACTGCAAGATCGTAGCGATTGACGAGAAATGGTCAGGTGCTATTGCGGCGCTGCCCACGGCAGGAGCCGCGGACACTGCATATGTAATTTATACATCCGGGTCCACGGGGCAGCCGAAGGGAGTGGAGGTTCGCCATCGAAACCTTGCTGCGTACCTTGCTTGGGCTCGCGACTTTTACCTGGAGGGCCAGGCACTGACCTGGGCGTTGTTTTCGTCATTTGCGTTTGACCTGACAGTGACCTCGACGTTCGTGCCGTTAATCAGTGGCGGAAAACTGATTGTCTATCCCGAATCTACCGACAAGCGCGAGATGACGATCCGCAAGGTTGTCAACGATAACAAGGTCGATATTATCAAGTTGACACCGGCTCACCTGGCGCTGGTTCAACCGATGGACTTGTCGACTTCGACCCTGCGCAAACTCATTGTCGGCGGTGAAGATCTGAAGGTCGACCTGGCACGAGCGATCAGCAAGTACTTTGACGATCGTATCGAGATCTATAACGAATACGGTCCAACGGAAGCGACTGTCGCCTGTACCGTCCATCGCTTCAATCCGCAATTTGACCAATCCTCGTCGGTACCGATCGGCACTGCGATTGCCAACTCCCGTATTTATATCCTGGATTCGAAGCAAAAATTACAGCCACTCGGAGTGGTCGGCGAAATCTGCATTGGTGGGGCGGGTGTTGCACGCGGTTACCTGAACAAGCCGCAGCAAACGGCGGCGAGTTTCGTGGATGACCCGTACTGCGACGGCCAAAAGATGTATCGCACCGGAGATCTCGGCCGCTGGAACCCCGATGGCAGCCTTGCTTTCCTGGGTCGTGCAGATCATCAGATTAAAGTTCGCGGTGTACGTATCGAACCGGCAGAAATTGAGTCGGCGTTGCAGCAGTACCCAGGAATTAGTGAGGCGGTCGTATGTCTCGTGGCGCGCCAGCGTGGCGTTGATCAGGAAGCATTCTGCCAGCAATGCGGAATAACCGGAATGCATCCCGATGCGCAGTTGGATGAGCGTGGCTTATGCAGAATTTGCAAAGCGTACGAGCAGGATCGCGAGCAGGTGATGAACTATTTTGGGACTGACCAGGATCTCAAGAAGATCGTTGCCGATATCCGTCAGAACGCGGTTGGTGATCAGGACTGCATCATGCTGCTAAGTGGCGGCAAAGACAGCACGTTCGCCTTGTGCCAGCTAGTAGATCTCGGCCTCACACCGCTGGTGTTTACACTGGATAACGGCTTTATCTCGGAGGGCGCAAAAGCAAACATGCGCCGAGTCGTCGACAAGCTCGGTCTTGAGCTTGTCGTTGGTGAAACGCCTGCTATGAACCAAATTTTTGCTGACAGCCTCAAGCGATTCAGCAATGTCTGCAATGGCTGTTTCAAGACGATCTACACACTGAGTATGAACCTGGCACGAGAGCGCGGTATTAAGTACATCTGTACCGGCTTATCGCGTGGCCAAATCTTCGAAACCCGGGTAGCGGACCTGTTCAAGCAACGGATATTCGACCCGAGCGAAGTGGACGCTACTATCATCGAGGCACGCAAGGCGTATCACCGCGCTGATGATGCCGTGTCGAGGACGCTTGATGTTAGCGCATTCGCACATGATGAGATCTTCGAAGAAATCAAGTATGTGGACTTTTATCGCTACACCGATGTCAGCCTCGATGAAATGCTGGCATATCTTGGTAGTCGGGTTCCCTGGGTGCGCCCGGCGGACACAGGCCGCTCCACGAATTGTCTGATTAATGAAGCCGGAATTTATGTTCATAAGAAGGAGCGCGGCTACCACAACTACTCGCTACCTTACAGCTGGGATGTGCGCCTGGGCCATAAGAAGCGCGATGCGGCTCGTGAGGAGCTGGACGACAATATCAGTCTCGACAATGTGCAGCGCATTCTTTCGGAGGTTAGCTACCAGGTTGAAGAACGTATTGAATCTCGAAATGCATTTCTTACCGCCTACTACGTAGCAGAAGCACCACTCGACAGCCGCGAGCTGAACGAATTCCTGCGCACGAGTCTGCCGGACGAGTACATTCCAGCGAGTTTCGTACATCTGCGTGAGCTACCGCTCGCAGCCAGTGGCAAATTGGACAGGTCGGCACTGCCGCTGCCTGATGCCGACAGGCCGGATCTCCGCGAGCCGTTTGTAGTGCCTGACGGAGCAGTGCAACGAAAATTGGCAAGCATCTGGTCGGATGTCCTGGGAATCAGTTCGATCGGCGCCAATGACAATTTCTTTAATCTTGGCGGTGATTCAATCTTGAATATCCAGATTGTCTCGCGTGCGCGTAAGGCGGGTCTGAATATCTCGCCGCAGCAAATATTTGACCATCCCACTATCGCCGAGCTGGCTAACGTCGCGGACGGCGCCGGACAGGCTCTGAGTGAACAAGGGCCGATAACCGGGGAGGTCGGATTAAGCCCCATTCAGCTACGTTTCTTTGATCAGCGACTGGCATGCCCGGATCACTATAACCAGGCAGTATTGCTGGATGTGCCTGGGAATTATGATCCCCTGGTGATCCAAGAATCCCTGCGACACTTGCTGGCACACCACGACGCGCTGCGAAGTCGGTTTGACGTCGCAGAGGGTCTAGCCCGGCAATTCATCAGTGCGCCCGCCGAGGTTCAGTTTTCACTTGCAAAGGTTACTTTGCGCGACGTATCTCGAGCAGAGCAAAAAGCCGCCATTCAACGTGAATCGGCCAAGATCAATAGCGATTTGGAGCTAGAGTCCGGGCGTCTTTTCCGCGCGGTGTTTTTCGACCTCGGCGACGATCAACCTGCGACATTGTTGATAGTGATTCATCATCTGGTCATTGACGGTGTTTCATGGTGGATCCTGCTGGAAGATCTCGACACTGCATGCAAGCAACTCGCGCTTGGCCTGGCGGTCGAGTTGTCGCCCAAGTCAACATCGGTAAGCAAATGGGCCGATGCGCTGCGACGCTACGCCAATGAAAGATCTGTGCTGGATTCTGTTGCGGCCTGGCAGCAATTGAATGACTCTGATTCAGCCTTGCTCGGCCTGGGCGAGCGAGATCCGGAAGCAGCGTCTGCCAGCGGAAACTGTGTCTCAGTCAGTATCGACGCCACGGTTACCCGGAAGCTGCTTACCGATGTTACGGCGGGCTGGAGAACACAGGCGCCGGATATTTTGATCGCAGCTCTGATCAGGGTGATACATGCTAGGGCGAACATCGAGAAGCTGCAGATTGATATCGAAGGGCACGGCCGAGAAGATATCGGTGATGATGCCAGCGTGCTGCGCACAGTTGGCTGGTTTACCAGCATCTATCCGGTCACATTCGTCCTATCGGCTGAGGATGATCTGGCCGATAGCGTTCGCCGCGTCCGCGACACGACACGCGCAGTGCCGCATCGAGGTTTGAGTTATGGAGTTCTGAAGTACCTTGCCAAGCAGGCTAGTATCGATAGCCTTCCATCCTCGAGTGTTCTGTTCAATTATCTCGGCAAGTGGGATCGCGCTGCTCACGACGAATCAGTCATTCGCTTGCAAGAACCCATCATGCTGTCGTCATCTCCACAGAACGAATCACCGTACCAGTTAGAGGTCGATGCGATAGTGTTTGACGGTTGCCTGACGGTCAATTGGCGATTCGATGACCAGCATATCGCGGCCCATAGGATGGAGGCGCTGGTGAGCGCTTACCGAAGTGAACTGCTGGCGCTGATTGAGTATTGTTCGACGCATTCGGACCAACGCATGACGCCTGCTGACTTCCCGGACGCCAACCTCGCCCAGGATGAGCTGGATGAACTGCTTGCCGAGTTTGGCGATTCACAGTAAGGGCTGGAATGTGAGCGACAAAAATATCGAGTCGATTCATCGGCTGACAGCGACGCAGGAAGGAATTCTGTTTCACACGCTGGAGGCGCCAGATTCCGGTGTGTACTTCGAACAGTATTCTTGCTTGTTATCCGGTCCAATGCAGCAAGAGATTTTCGCATCAGCCTGGAACACAGTGGCAGCTCGACATGGCGCATTGCGCACGCTTTTTACCTGGGAGCAGCGTTCGCAGCCACTGCAATTGGTTCGACGCAATGTCGCGGTGCCTTTCGACTATCTCGATTGGAGCACCGTTACCGAAGCTGAACAGGCGTCTCACCTGCGTACGCTCATGCAACTCGACAGGGATCGTGGTTTCGATCTGACCCGGGCTCCATTGATCCGGATTACGCTCATTCGCCTGGATGACGATCGGCACCGAATGTTGTGGAGTTTTCATCATTTGATACTTGATGGCTGGTCGATGCGGTTGGTGCTGAGCGAGGTCATGCAGTGTTACGCCGCAGCCCATGAGGGCAGAGTTTCGCCCCTTCAGAAAGCGCCGGCCTACGCCGACTTCCTGACCTGGTATGAAAAGCGTAATACAAAATCAGAATCCGCTTACTGGCGCGACGCGCTGGAAGGTGTGACGGCTGCGACCACATTACAGACAGCACCTTGCAACGTCCCGATATCGGGCCAGCGAGGCTCGCGAACGCATTTGCAGCACAAAATACCGGGTGAGATACAAGATCAGCTGAAAGAGTCCGCGCGACAAAATTCGCTCACGCTGAATACCCTGGTCATTGGCGCATGGGCTGTCCTGTTGAGTCGCTATGCGGAAAGTAACGACGTTGTTTTCGGAACAACGGTGGCGGGTCGCCCGCCCGATCTTGAAGGCGTTGAGGCGATGGCAGGCTTGTTCATCAATACGCTGGCGCTGCGCGCCAGGCTTGATGAAGGGCAACCAACAGTCGAATTCTTGCGCGAATTACAGCGTACCCAAACTGCGATGCAAGCGTTTCAGCAAACACCGCTTACGGTTGCGCAGCGCTGTAGTGACATTCCGCCTGGAAGCAGCTTGTTGAATTCGCTGGTCGTATTCGAGAATTTTCCGGCAAAAGATAAAGGTGCCAATAAAGAATTGTTGAAAATCGATGACGAGATGTATTTCGAGTACAGCAATTTCCCATTAGCGTTGCTGGTGGTACCAGGCGAGGACCTTGAGATAATCGCGGTATTTGATCCGCAAGCGTACAGCGACAAATGCATCGAAAGACTACTGCGCCAGCTTGATGTGCTATTGCGCTCGATGGCGATAACACTGGACGATCCCGTAGGCAGCTTGCCCATTTTGCCAAGCGAAGAAAAGCAACAGCAGCTGGAAGCGTGGAATGACACCGTTATGGACCTCGGTGAGTTCAAGCCGCTGAACAGGATCGTCGCGGAGTGGGCGATAAAACAGCCTGCCGCGGTCGCAGTGACCGACGGCAGTATCGAGCTTAGCTATTCGGAACTCATGCAAGCCGTCCGACGGCTTGCCACTCGCCTCTCGGTAGCGGGTGCGAAACCAGGTGGGGCTGTCGTTGTCTACACGGATCGCAGTGTTGATTCGATTGTCGCTGTTCTTGCCGTATTGGAATCAAGTGCTGCGTATGTTGTGGTTGACCCTGCTTATCCCGCGGCGCGCTTTAGCCTGGTGCTCGAAGACCTCGCGACGAGTGGGGGTGTGCCGCCGGTCGTAGTGACTCAGTCGCATTTGCGTGATCGTGTTCTGGAAAGTTGTTCGAATGTAGTTTGCCTTGATGGCAACAGCGCGCCGATTGACAACACAATTCCGGACTACCTGATTGAGCGTGAGGCCCCGGCCTACATCATGTACACATCAGGGTCTACGGGACGGCCAAAAGGTGTCGTCGTGAGCCATGGCAATCTGTTCAATTCGACTCGAGCGAGGCGGCAATTTTATTCGGGGAAGCTCGACGCCTTCCTGCTGCTGTCATCGCTTGCAACTGACAGTTCCGTGGCAGGCATGTTTTGGGCCCTGGCAGAGGGCGGGCGGCTTGTTGTACCTCGACCGCGCGCTGAGCAGGATCTCGATTCGCTGGGTGCCTTGATTCGTGATTGCAAGGTGTCGCACACCTTGTGCGTACCCACACTGTATAGCTTGATGCTCGACGGTATTCCCTCCGAAACATTGCAGTCATTACGCTGGGTAGTTGTCGCGGGCGAAGCATGTGACCGAAAAGTGGCAGAAAAACACTTTCGCCAGTTGCCGGGAGCGCAGCTCGCGAACGAGTACGGACCCTCCGAGGCGACTGTTTGGGCGACAGCAGCGATACTGAATCAGGACAGCCTGCAACGCGGTATTTCGATTGGCGGTCCAATTGCTAATACACGGGTATACGTTCTGGATCAGCGTAATCGGCCTCAACCGACCGGCGCAAGAGGTGAGCTTTACATTGCTGGCGCGAATGTCGCGAGTGGTTATTTTTGCAAAAACGATGCAACTGACGCTGCGTTCTTACCCGATCCGTTTGCCGGTAACGGGCTGATGTATCGAACGGGGGACCGCGTTCGCTGGATGGAAGACGGGCAGCTGGAGTTTATCGGCCGTGTTGATCATCAGCTCAAAGTTCGCGGGTTTCGCATCGAGCCGGCGGAGATTGAAAGCGCGCTCACGTCGCACACCGATATAACAGAGGCGGTAGTCTTGCTGGAAAGTGGCGATGACGCGGACACATTGACAGAACTGTTACGCACACTGCCCGCGTCGGACGCGGAGCGCCTGCTCGTTGAAGCCGAGGCTTCGCGCGCAGACGCCAGCTGACTTAGGAACATGCAATGACCCGACGAATCAAACGGCTTAAAGATTTTGAGATTACGCTGCAGCTACGGAACGAGCAGTTTCTTCGGCCGCCGCGCGACAGCCAACGTAATTGGCTGCTGAACAAGGCGATGACGGAGTTTGCACAGAATCTGGTCGCCACAAGCGAGATTGCGGCCGGGTTCGTACCGGGCAGTGATTCCGTGCCGGACGGCGACAGGACGCAATCCGATTTGTCGGATGAGCAGATCATGGAAGATTGGCAGCTGCCAATGATGCAGGCAATGGCCGACATCGCGACGGAAGGGCACGGAGACGTTCTGGAGATCGGCTTCGGCCGCGGCGTTTCGTCATCGATGATCCAGGAGCGCGGTGTACGTTCACACACCATAGTCGAATGTAACGATGCCATCGTTCGGCGCTTTGAGGATTGGAAAAAGACATTTCCCGAAAACGATATCCGGCTGGTACACGGTTTGTGGCAGGACACACTTCCACAGTTGGGCGAGTTTGACAGCATTTTCTTTCACACCTATCCATTGAACGAAGAAGAGTTCGTGGAGCAAATTGGTGAAAGTACGACTTTCGCTGATCATTTTTTTCCACATGCTGCACAGCATTTGCGTGTTGGTGGTGTATTTACGTACCTGTCGAATGAGGTGGATTCACTCGGCCGCCCGCACCAGAGGTTATTGCTCAAGCATTTTCGCAGCATCGAAATTCGCATTATTGATTCTCTGCCGGTTCCGGATGATGTCCGGGATGCCTGGTGGTCCGACACTATGGTCGCAGTGCGGGCAGTCAAGTAGATGAGCTCTGATCTGGCCAGGAACGAAGAGCTATCGACGAGGGTGGCGGCGCTCAATGCCCGGCAACGCGCATTGCTTGCGACGCTTATTGACTCAACTACGGCCGGCCCCGTTGTTTCGGCTAAAGCCAAACTGGTCGCCTATATATTGAGGGTGGCGGCTGCGGACATTACCGTCCAATCCATTCGAGACCGCTGTGCGGAGC
>JBBKWB010000128.1:0-15039 GCA_037968755.1 Woeseia sp. | reverse complement strand
TACGAAACAGCGCATTCGAGTGGCTGCGGAAGCGGAAGAAAAGGAATTCTATACGCACCGGGCATCGCAGGAATGGCTGGATGCACTGAAGCCGCTGGGCACGGATACCAACAAGCCATTCCTGGAAACGGCACCGTGGCTAATCGCCGTGTTCCTCAAGAAGTACGATCTTCTGGCAGATGGCAGCAAGGTCAAACACTACTATCCGAGTGAATCAACAGGGTTGGCGACGGGCTTGTTAATTACCGCGCTGCATCGCGCCGGGCTCGCTTGCCTGACGCATACGCCGAGCCCGATGGGATTTTTGAACGAGATCCTGGGCCGACCGAAAAACGAGCGGCCGTTTCTGCTGCTGGTTACTGGTTATCCCGCCGCTGACGCCCGCGTGCCGGACATCAGCCGGAAACCGCTGGCTGAGTTCGTTTCATTTATCGAAGACTGATCTGAATCTAACCTGTGTTCTGCAGCCCCTGGGCAATGCCATTGACGCTGCCCAGCAGAGCCTCGAACAGATCGTTGTCTTCGTAGTCTGATGCCCGCCAACGCTTAAGCAAATCGACCTGCATGATGCTCATGGGGTCGACATACGGGTTGCGCAACATGATGGCGCGCTGCAGCGTGATGTCACCTTCCAGCAATTCCATGTGCCCGGAGTGCTTCAGGATCAGGCTGCGCGTGCGCTCGAACTCTTCGCTTATGATCGGAAAAAACTCGTTGTGCAGGTCGTCGCCAGCCAGCTTCGAGTACTCTTCAGCGATTCCCAGATCAGCTTTCGCGAGGACCATCTCGACGTCGGCGGTCATTGCGCGCATGAAATACCATTCACGAAACATCACCCGGAACGACTCGTCGTCAAATTGCTCGGCGGCAGCGGCCAGGCCGCTACCAAAGCCGAACCAGCCCGGCAGAATGTGCCGGCTTTGCGTCCACGAAAATACCCATGGAATGGCGCGTAAATCGTTCACTCCGCCACCGGAACGACGCGACGACGGCCGCGAACCGATGCGCATGCGTTCGATCAGGTCGATAGGCGTCGCTTTGCGGAAGTAGTCATAGAAGCGCGGCGTATCGTAGACAAGTTTGCGATAAGTGCGGCGGCTGACTTCGGCAATTACCTGCATCATCTCGTGCCACTCCGGCATGTCATTGCCACGATGATTCGGCATCGCGGTTGCCAGCGCGACTGAGCCCGCTGCCTGCTCAAGCGTGCGCAATGCGATGCCACGCAAGCCGAACTTCTCGTTTATAATCTCGCCCTGCTCGGTAACTCGCAGATAGCCGTTGATCGTGCCTGGCGGTGAGCCCAGCACGGCTGCATGGGTCTTGCCGCCACCGCGGCTGACTGTGCCACCACGCCCATGGAACAGGCGCAAAGTAATATCAACTTCCTTAACCGACTCCACCAGTTCCAGCTGAGCATTCTGCAGGGCCCAGCGGGCTGCGGCGAAACCGGAATCCTTGTTGCTGTCCGAATAGCCAATCATTACCGTCTGCGTATCGTCGCGCTGTGCGAGGTGTGCCCGATACAACTCGTTGCCAAACAGGTCATCGAGGATCTGCGGACCGTTGTTGAGATCGTCAACGGTCTCCAGCAGTGGCGCTACGTCCATTGGCACTTCGCCGCGGCGGTTATGCAACTCACTCCAGTTCGCCAGCAATAGCACCGAAAGTATGTCGTCGGCGCCCTGGGTCATGCTGACAATGAACGGACCAATTGCGTCCTTGCCGTACTTGCGTCTGCAAAATGCGATCGCCTGGAAAACCGCAAGAGTTTTGCGAACCGCAATGCTTTGCTTGACGGGCGTCGCATCCTTCATGCGAATCGCCTCGACGATGCGCTCGGTGCGATCTTTGGCGCTCCATTCGAGCCAATCGTCGATACCCAGGCATTCACCAATAATCTGCCGGTGCAGCAAGGCGTCCTGGCGAATGTCGAGAGTGACGAGATGAAAGCCGAACGTATCGATACGTCGCAGCAAGCGACGCACCGCGAACAGCCCGGCGTGCACGCCGTTATTTTCCGCGAGGCTGTCGGCGAGCATCTTTATATCTGCCCGGAACTGCTTCGCGGATTCGTACGGGTAAGCATCGTCATCGTAGGTTGCTTGCAGCCGTTGCTGGACCAGCCGAAGGAATACACGATATGGCATTTCCCGGTGGCGTAACGGTACCGCGTGGTACGCATTGGGAAACTCGGCGCGATACTGGTCGATGCGCTGCAATACGTTGGCATTCACCGAAATTCGCGTTCGCGACTGGCTGAGTTTCGCGGACAAAGAAGCACATTCGCGAAAGTACAGATCCAGGATCAAGGAGCGCTGTCGCGCCATAGTTGATCGAATTGTCTTCGCGTTGACGTTAGGGTTGCCGTCCATGTCGCCGCCAACCCAGGATGCGAAGCGGACGATATTCGGTACCTTGATCTTTGCAGCCTTCTCGCCGTAGACACGCACGGTCGCGTTCTCTATATCTTCATAGAATGGCGGAATTGTCCGGTACAGCACGTCGGTGACGAAGAACAGTACGTGCTCCAGTTCGTCAGCTACAGTCATCTGTTCGCTGGGATGTTCGGAGGTCTGCCAGCCGGTAGTCACTTCCAGCTTGATGTTCTCGATCGCAGCGTGCGTTTCCTGAGCGGTCATCGTCGGGTTGAGCATATCGATAAGGCGCCGAACAATGCGTTGTTCCTTACGCAGTATGGTGCGCCGGGTAGGCTCGGTCGGGTGCGCAGTGAATACAGGCTCGATGCAGAGTTTGCGCAGCAATCGTTGCAGGTCGTCGATATCGAGTCCCGCGGCCTTCAGCTTGACCATCGTCTCCTCGAGACCGCCCGGCTGATACTGGCCAGCTTCCTGCAGGTATTCGCGGCGACGACGAATTCGATGGACCTTTTCTGCCGTGTTGACCATCTGGAAATACGTCGAAAAGGCACGGATAACTTCGTGCGCCAGGGCGAGGTCCAGGTTGCTGACGAGGTCAACGAGTCGCTCGTCTTCTTTTTCGTTGCCCTCGCGGCGGCGAATGGAGCGCAGTCTGGCGGCTTCGACAAATTCGAAAAGCTCTTCGCCACCCTGCTCAGTCAGCAGTTCACCAACCAGCCGGCCCAGGGTACGGACGTCGTCGCGCAACGCCTGGTCCTTGTCTTCGAATGTAATGTCTTGCCTGCGCAATGTCTTGATATCCGTGTGACGTGGCGCGCTGCTATTCAGTCGCGAAAGTTATCGTACTGCAGTGGTATTTCAACATCCGTTTCTTTCAACAGGCTGATCGCGGCCTGCAGGTCGTCCCGCTTCTTGCCTGTGATGCGCAGCTTGTCGCCCTGAATCGCGGCCTGAACCTTCAACTTGCTGGCCTTGATTGTCTTGACCAGGCGCTTCGCCAGTAACGACTCAATTCCCTTGCGAAGTATGATCTTCTGGCGTGCTTCGTGCAGCGCGATTTCAGGTTCTTCCACCTGCATGCAGGCAATGTCGATGCCACGCTTTGCGATTTTCTGTCGCAGAATATCCAGCATCTGAGCCAGCTGAAAATCACTCTTGCTGGTCATAACGATTACCTCGCCATCAAGCGCAAACTTCGACCCCGTACCTTTGAAATCAAAACGCGTGTCGACTTCGCGCTTCGCCTGATCAACGGCGTTGCGTGCCTCGTGAATATCAAAGTCGCTGACTACATCAAAAGTTGGCATTAGGACGCTCCCGGTAGCAGTGTGGCTAGCTCGCCTGTGGTTCGCTGTCACCAAGCGAATTGATCAAGTCGGCAGGCTCAGCCAGTAGTTCTTCGATCAGACGATGCATTTCTTTGGTCAGTGCTTCGTAATGCTCGCCGGTGCCAGGGCCACTGAAGCCAGTGTGAATACTGCGAACCCGACCAGAGCGATCGATGAATAACGTGGTCGGGAACGCGAGCACCGCATTTAGCGACGGCAGGGTTTCCGCGGCATCCGTTTTGCTGGAGGTGCCGGCAATCAAGGTTTCGTATTCAATATCGAACTTGTCGCGGAACAGGGCCACTTGCTGTGCTGCTTGCTGTGGATCTTCGAAATGCTCATACATCAGCGCGACGACCTCCAGACCTTGTTCTTTCAGCTTCTTGTGCAGCGGCGCCATGAAACGCGCTTCATCGTGACAGTTTGGACACCAGGTGCCGGCCAGCGTCACGACAACGACCTTGCCGTCAAAACGTTCGTCGTCAAGCGATACCATATCGCCGTTAAGATCAGGAAACTCGAAACTGAAACGATCGTGGCCCGGTTTCAGGTAGGTCAGGCCAAAGGCGTCAGGCAGCTCGACATCCGGACTGCGCAGCGCGGACCAGGTCTGATGCCAGGACGTTCCGGACCAGAAATCGGCATCGGTAATTCGCTCTTCATCCAAAGTGCCGGTGAACAGGAAGGCATGCGCACCGTCGAATGTCGACAGCTTGAACTCCCTGTTGCGTACGTAGCCGCCGAGATAGCGATAGTCGCCGTTACTGTTCAGGAACGTGCCGTACAGTCTTGCGCCGCGTTGCGAAAACTCGCCGATACTGGCTGAGTTACTGCCGTCTGGTTCATGAAACTCAACCGCCCAACGACCCGACAGATCCATGTCCGTAGCATTGGCTGCGTCCGGGTATTCACGCGCTGCTCCATGCGTGGCGGCAAACGGCATCGATTGAGTCGCGCCAGCTTGTTTGACAAGAATCAATTCGCCCTTGAGCTGGCCATTTTTCAGCACAGCACGAATCTCATTGTTGAATGCGGGAAAACGCAGCACCAACTGACCGTCATTGAAGCTCACTTCGTCAATAACCACCCTCTCCTGGCCGTTAATCAGGCTTGCAGAGTAGCCATTGTCGGATTTGCTGATTTCCAGGCCGGTGTCGATGTCGCCGCCGGGCAAGCTGATGCTCGCATGCCAGAAGCCTTGCTGCAGCTCGTTGTCGACTGCCGGAGAATCGGCTTCGCCGCAGCTGGCTAGCAGAGCCGGGACCAGAAAGAGGGCAAGCAATGTGCGGGAAAATACGTTCATGAGTAGGCCGTTGCTGTGCTGCGTTGCAATGGGGGGTCCGAGTGTAGCGCAGTCTTTGCGCGGTTCCAGTGCCAAACGGTCGCGAACCCGGCGCGGTGCGGTGCGAAACGGCAGCGCAATAGTCAGGCAGCGTGTCAGCTTTTGCCGATAGCACCACGATGCTTGCGCACGAGCTCGAGAAATCGTGGCGTCAGGCCGACGTCTTCATAAACGGGATCCCCGAACTCATCTTCGCGTATGACCGTGCCGCCGGCGACGTATGGCATGGCGGTTTCCGTCTCATCGAGAGCGGCCGCCAGCAGGTCACTGATCAGTTGTTCGCTGTCATTGCCCGGAAACAACTCTTCGAGTGCCGCAAGGCGAGCCGCGTCATCCACGGTCAATGCTATGGAATAGCGCTTCTCGGTTTTCTCCCGGGGAGGGTTTTTGCTCCAGCCGTCAAGCAGCGTTTTGAATCGCATGGTTTTGTTCCTGCAGCTAGGTGTGATCAAGGCATCGGAGCCGCGGCGACAATAACAAAAACTACTCATGCTGCCCAGTTACGAGACGAGTGCATCGGGTTCCACAGCGGCAGTATCGAGGCAGGTCAGGGAAGGACCGCAATGGCTACAGTTACCAGGAATACCGTCACTACAAATGGCGCACAGCCGGTGCGTCCGGTCTCTGCAGTGCGCAGGCTGCACCAGGGGCTATGCGAGTTGGGCTTGCGCCCCGATTTACGCGCAAGCTGCGGCAATATCTCCGGCGCCGGGCTGGGTACCAAGGTGTCCGTGCGTGAACTCGCTGCGGCGCCGGAAAAGCGGGCGTTCGCCCTGGCGCGCTTGCGTGCCTTGTTGTTGCGCGGTCTCACCGTCAACCTGGCGTTGAGCGACGCAGGTGATGGCGCATCGCGACGAATAGAATGCTTGCTCAGGAATTTGCGCCGGCGGCTCACTGCGCCGTGCATCGATCTGAGACTGTTCGGGCTTACGGTCGATGCCGAGGAGATGCCGCTGCCGGCATTCCTGTTAATGAGTAAAGTGTTGCTCGGTCAGGGGCCCCGCTATGTGATGCTGGATACGGTGCATATGCAGCATCAGGCGCAGCTGTTACCGACCAATACCGAGGCTGCGTGGACTGCCCTGTACCAGCAGCGAACCCGCAGCTGGGGTTTGCGGCCGGTGTATTCCGGCGATGTCCGTACACGCTGCCCGCTGCTCTCCGATGAGAAAAGCCTGGCCTTGCTTGCTCCGCACGGCCTGCTGGTTCCTGCTGACAGCGCCTGGCTGACCCTGGAGTTGAATCTCTGTCGCTATGCGGATCGCCGTGGCGTGGTGAATTTTCCGGCGCTGGAGTACGCGTTGCGCCGCAGCCTGCAACTTGCCGACCAGTTGTTTGACGTCTTGCACTGGAGCGATCGATCGCAACGCCAGGATGCGCTCAACAATCGTCGAATTGCATTCGTCGTACAGGGCATTGGCGATCTGGTATGCCTGCGGCGTGCCGACCCGACGCATTTCGAATGCCTGCGCGAACTGGACCAGCTAATAGCGCGGGTGCACTCCTGCCTTTGGGATCAGTCGCGGCGGCTGGCCGGGCAGAGGGGCTTGTTGCCGGCCTTGTCGGCCCGCGATCCAAGTCGTGCGATCGCCGCAGGCCGGCAACGACGTGACTGGCAACACCGCTGGCACGAGGCGCTGGCGAGCGCCGCCGTGCGCCATCGCAATCTGCTGGCCATTTCACCCTACGCCGTGTTGCCCCAATGTGGTGCAGCCACTCCGGAATACACGGATCTGTTGCCTTTGCTGGCTCATGCGGATGTCTGCGGTTTCGCCTCGCCGCCACCATTCGCCGGCTGGAGTATGAGTGAATTCAAGCACTTCCATCGACGTGCGTTTGCGATCATGCAACGTCGCAATGCGGCGACATTCGTTGCGGGAGGGGCATGAACTGATATACCGTTCACGATCGGCTGCGATGATCAGCGGCGTTGCACCTTGAGTTAAACCATCAACAGGTACGCGAGAATTCATTGCAAGCAATAACCCCAGATGCACACGGCGTTGCAGTCCTGCTGCTGACAGCAGTCGCCCTGGTATTGTTTACCCGCGATCAGATTCCGCTTGAGACCTCGAGCCTGATCGTATTGATTGTCCTCATCACGGGCTTTCAGTTATTCCCATATCAAGATGGTGCTTCGTCACTTGGCGCTGTTGATTTTTTCGCGGGCTTTGGCAACGAAGCACTGATAACAATCTGCGCGTTGATGATCGTTGGCAAAGCCCTGGAAACGACGGGTGCGTTGCAACCGCTCGCAGCAATCGTTGGCCGCGCGTGGTCTGCCAGGCCAGTACTCGCCTTGTTGATAACGCTGGTTGCAGGCGCGGTGTTGAGCGCCTTCATGAACAATACGCCGATCGTCGTATTGCTCATGCCCATTCTCGTTGGTGTGTCACTGCGGGTTAAATTCCCGGTTTCCGGTGTCATGCTGCCGATGGGCCTGGCAACCATTATTGGCGGCATGTCCACGACGATCGGCACATCAACCAACTTGCTGGTAGTCGGCATTGCCCAGGACATGGGGCTCAAGACCTTCGGCCTGTTCGATTTTGCGTTGCCCGTCGTCATAGTAGGCGGCGTCGGCATACTCTTTCTGTGGCTGATAGCGCCACGCATGATTCCTGATCGCATTCCTCCCATGGCGGATACAACCCCGCGTGTTTTCAGCGCCCAGTTGCACGTCAAGGAAGATGGTTTCGCCGCCGGCAAGACGCTCTCGGAAATACTTGCCAAGACCAACGGCGACATGCGCGTCGACAAAATCCAGCGCAGCGAATCGCTGTTCCTGGCGAAATTGCCATCGGTCATCCTGCAGCCCGGCGACCGCTTGTTCGTCAAAGACTCACCCGAAAATCTGAAACACTACGAAACGGAACTCGGGGCGACGTTGTTCAACATATCGGACAACGAGCATCCAATCGACGATGAGACACCGCTGCAAGCGGAAGGCCAGCAGCTGGCGGAGGTCGTCGTGACCCGCGGCTCGCCATTGCATCTTCGCAGTCTTGCTGCCGCTGCGTTTAGCAGCAGCTACGGCTTGTTGCCGCTGGCAATCCACCGCGCCCGTGCTCCCAGTTCACAGGTAACCGGCGACCTGAACGCAATACGACTGCGTGCCGGCGACGTGCTGCTGGTGCAGGGCACCAGCGATGCGATCAGGAATCTGAAAGAAAGCGGCAGCATGCTGGTACTCGATGGCACGATGGATTTGCCGCACACGCATCTTGCGAATCGCGCGCTTGGCATCATGGCGCTCGTGGTACTGGCGGCGGCAACGGGCTTCATGCCGATTTCAGTCAGCGCGATGATCGGCGTTGGACTGACCCTGGCGCTTGGTTGCCTTAACTGGCGTGACGCCGCGACCGCGTTGTCCACGCCAGTAATCATGATCATCGTCACCTCGTTGGCGCTGGGCAAAGCGTTGATGGGCACCGGCATGGCGGACTTTCTCGCTTATGGTTTTGTGTCGGCGGCAGCAAGCATGCCAATCGAGGTCATCTTAAGCGTCTTTATTCTTATCATGACCGTCCTGACCAACGTCGTATCGAACAATGCGGCGGCCGTCATAGGCACGCCGATTGCGATCGCAATCGCCCAGCAACTGGGCGTCGATCCGGAACCCTTCGTACTCGCAGTTCTGTTCGGTGCCAACATGAGTTACGCCACCCCGTTTGGTTACCAGACAAACTTGTTAATCATGAGCGCGGGCGGCTATAAGTTCTCGGACTTCATGCGCGTAGGCATACCCCTGACCATTATCATGTGGATCGGGTTTTCCCTGATTTTGCCCATGCTCTACGACTTCTGAGGTCACTGATGAGTGCACTTGACGGGGCTCGCAACGGCGGTAATACTCGCCCCATGATTTCCCGGAATTCAGCAAGCTGGCTGTGGCGACCCATCAAGGAGTGGGTGGCCGGCTGATTTCTGCCTGAGAGCAAAGAATCCGACAAACCCATCTCCGCCATTCGTGGGGGTGGGTTTTTTTTTGTTCCCGGCGTGGCGGCCAGAGCCCTATAAGAAGAGTACAGATGCAACCACCATTTGATATAGCAGCTGATCTGGATACACCGGTATCCGCGTACCTGAAACTGCGCGATCTGCGGCCACGCTTTTTGCTCGAGAGTGTCGAGGGCGGCGAGCGTCTTGCGCGTTACTCCTTCCTCGGTTTCGGCGACGCGATGGAACTCCGTTTCGATGAGCATGGCCTGCAGATCGACGGCAAACAGCAGCCCACTCCCGGCAACCAGGCAGACTGGCTCAACGCCCTGCGTTACGCACAGTCGCTGGCACCGCGGCCAAAGCCCGAGGTGCCCGAGCTGCCGTTTCAAGGGGGCCTGGTCGGCGTATCCGGCTATGACATCGTGCGCCTGTTCGAGCGCTTGCCTGTCACGACCGAGGCGCAGGAGGGCATTCCACGCGCAGCATTTTGTGCGACCTCGTCAATGCTGGTTTTCGATCACCTGACCCGCCGTGTTGCGTTGTTGCACGACGGCACTGAGGCGGAGCGTGCAAGCCTGCGACTCGATGTTATGCGCCGTTTGCGCGGCCCCTTGCCGGAACGCAATGAAGACCTGGAATTCACGCCCGCCGAAGCAGGCATGAGCGAGGCCGAATACTGTGAGCGGGTTGCTGCCTGCAAGGAATACATCGCGGCCGGCGACATTTACCAGATTGTTATCTCAGTGTTGTTCAAGGGTCGCAGCAATATTCCACCGTTCGAAGTCTATCGTGCGCTGCGCCTGCTGAATCCATCGCCGTATATGTTCTTCTTCGAATTCGGAGATCTGAAAGTTGTCGGCTCGTCGCCCGAGGCGCTGGTTAAACTTAACGGTCGAGCTGCATCGCTGCGACCGATCGCCGGCACCTTGCCGCGTGGCGCGAATCGCGAAGAAGATGAAGCCAATGGCGTTCGCTTGCTGGCAGATCCGAAAGAGTCTGCCGAGCATGTCATGCTCGTTGACCTCGCGCGCAATGACCTGGGGCGGGTAGCAAAAGCAGGTAGCGTGCATGTGGATCCGTACCGCTCCATCGAGCGCTACTCGCATGTGATGCACATCGTCAGTGGCGTGAAAGGCGAGCTGGCCGATGAATACGACGCGTTTGATCTGTTTGCGGCGAGCTTCCCGGCGGGCACCCTGGTCGGTGCGCCGAAAGTGCGTGCAATGCAAATCATCGAAGAAATGGAAACCAGCGGCCGCGGCCTGTACGCCGGTACGGCCGGCTATTTCGGTCTTGGCGGGAACATGGACCAGGCCATAACGATTCGTACGCTGGTATTTAATGGCGACGAATACAGCTTCCAGGCAGGCGCAGGCATCGTCGCCGATAGTGTGCCGAAGAAGGAGTACCAGGAAGTGTTGGCCAAGAGTGCGATCCTGCGGCGGGCGCTGGACATGGCGGGAGAAGGCCTGTGAGCAAGGTCCGGATGTTGCTGATCGATAATTTCGATTCTTTTACCTACAACCTGGTGCAGGCTTTTGCAGCAATGGGCGTTGATGTTCGCACGTTTCGCAATGACGCGATCACAGTGAATGAAGCTTACGATCTGCAGCCAACGCACTTGTTGATTTCCCCCGGACCGGGGCGACCCGAGAATGCGGGCGTTTCGCTCGAGATGGTCGCAGCCTTTGCGGGTACCTTGCCGATATTCGGCGTCTGCCTCGGTCATCAATGCCTTGTCAGTCATTTCGGTGGCGAGATTGTTCGTGCCGATCGCCTGATGCACGGCAAGACCTCGGAGATCAGCCACGATGGCCTGGGAATTTACAACGGTCTTCCGCAACAGTTTGCAGCCGGCCGATATCATTCACTGGGCGCACAACGTGAAACGATTCCGAGTGCACTGACGATCACGGCGCAGACCGACAAGGGAGAGATCATGGGGGTGCGGCATCGCGAGTGGCCCATTGAGGGTGTGCAGTTTCATCCGGAGAGCGTACTGACGCCCGAAGGAGATCGCCTGATGGCCAACTTTCTGAGTATCGGGCAGTGAGTACTGATCATTCGGCGTTGCTCGAGAGCCTGCTCAATGGCAAAGCACTGACTGAGCGTGCAGCCTATGACCTGATGCACACCCTGGCCGCTGGCGACATGCCTCCGGCGCTGGCCGGTGCGATTCTCGCGGGCCTGCGCGCGAAGGGTGAATCGGCCGATGAGATTCGTGGCTTCGCTACGGCGATGCGCGAGCTGGCGCTGTCACCGTCCATACCGGATGGCACTCCGACCGTCGACACAGTTGGCACCGGTGGCGATGGCTCGGGCAGCCTGAATCTCTCCACCGGTACCGGCTTGCTGGCGGCAGCCTGCGGGGCACGGGTGGTCAAGCATGGCAATCGTTCAATATCCAGCCGCTCCGGCAGCGCAGACATGCTTGAGTGTCTCGGTGTGCCATTGCCGCTTAATGAACGCGCGGCGATCGACTGCCTCAAGGCAACCAGCTTCACATTCCTGTTCGCACCGGCTTATCACCCGGCAATGAAAGCCATCATGCCGGTACGCGGCGCGCTCGGCGTTCGCACTGTTTTCAATATGCTGGGCCCGCTGACCAACCCCGCTGCACCGCCCTTCCAACTGATCGGCGCATTCAGTGCGGCGGCGGCAAAACTGATGGCCGACACCTTGTCCGGCATGCCGTTGCAACGCGCCTTCGTGGTGCACGGTGAGCCAGGCTGGGACGAGGCGTCGCCAGCAGGCAACTTCCTTCTGTTTGATGTCACACCGGGAGCCGTAAAGGAAACTCAGCGCAGCCCCGAAGATTACGGACTGGCACGTTGCGCACCGGACGATCTCGCTGGCGGTGATGCGGCACACAACGCGGCCGAGTTGCGGCGTGTGTTCAGCGGCGAAGACCGCGGCGCACATCGCGATGCCCTGTTGTTGGGCACATCCCTGGTACTCGAAGTCATGGGCCTGGCAAGCGGCCCGCGCGACGGCGTAGCTCAGGCTGCGGCGGCGATTGACGATGGTCGCGCGGCAGACTTCCTGCAGCGCTTGCAACAACACTTCGCCTGACATCATGAGTGATTTTCTGCAACAGATGGCAGCGTCAAGCGCCGAACGCGCAGCAAAGGCGAAGCGCCGCTACAGCGACGCCGAACTGGATCTGCCGTTGCAGCGTCTCACGTTCTCGGGCTTCGATGTCATTGCGGAGATAAAACAGCGCTCGCCGTCAGAGGGTGCGTTGGCCGGCAAAGACGGAGATCGATTGCGGCAAGCCCGTCACTATGCCGAAGGCGGTGCTGTTGCCGTTTCCGTGCTCACAGAGCCGTCGCGGTTTGCTGGCGCGCTGGAACACCTGAGCGAAGTAGCCGCTGAACTCGCAACGGCAAACATACCCGTCATGCGTAAGGACTTTCTCGTCGATCCGGTGCAGTTGCTTGAGGCGCGCGCAAACGGTGCAAGTGGTGTGTTGCTGATTACCGCGATGCAAACCGATCGTGATCTGATCGGCATGCTCGACTGTGCACAGGAGCACTCGTTGTTTGTACTGCTCGAAGCGTTTGACGACGACGATCTGCAGCGCACTGCGCGACTGCTCGAGCAAGAACGCTTTGCGAGCCGGGCTGCAGAGGGTCAGCTACTCGTAGGCGTGAATACCCGTAATCTCCGCACATTGGCGGTTGACCCCGAGCGCCTGAAAAGCCTGGCCGGCTCGCTACCTGCTGGAGCATTGTGCGTTGCGGAGAGTGGCCTCAGAACTGCGGCGGATGCCGCAGCAGCTGCACGCATGGGCTATCACCTGGGACTCGTTGGCACCGCGCTGATGCGGGCCGCGGATCCGGCCGGGTTGTTGCGCGACATGTGCATGGCTGGGCGGCAGGCTCTGCAGACATGATTGGCATGATCAAGATCTGTGGCCTGACTGACAAGATCGCGGTTGCCGCCGCAATTGATGAGGGCGCAGACGCGGTCGGTTTCGTGTTCGCGAATTCGGTACGCCAGCTGTCGCCGGAACGCGCTGCTGAGCTGGCCGCCGCCGTGCCAGGCGACGTAAAACGGGTTGCCGTCATGCTGCACCCGACCAGCGCCGAGTGGATGGCAGTTCGCGATGTGTTTCAGCCGCAGGTGCTGCAGGCGGATGCAGCGGACTTCGCGAATCTTGACGTGCCGGCTGAAATCGAACGCTGGCCTGTGTACCGAGAGGGCCAGATTGCCAGCGATGACATACTACCGCGGCGCTTCCTGTATGAGGGACGCGCGAGTGGTGCCGGCGAGCAGGTGGACTGGGCGCAAGCCGCGGCATACGCTGCGCGCGGTGAGTTGATTCTCGCGGGCGGTTTGACTATCGACAACGTCGCCACTGCAATTGGACAGGTATCCCCCTGGGGCGTTGATGTGTCCAGTGCGGTAGAGAAAGCGCCGGGCCAGAAAGATCCACTAAAAATTGCCGCGTTTATAAAGGCCGCACGATCGGCAATCGGAACATACTCACAATGAACACAAGGTTGGAAAAATGAAGTCTTTACTCGAGCCGGGCGAAAAAGCAACGCTGTTGGCAGCGTCCATCGCAGGCGAACTGCCGGACGCGCGCGGTCGCTTTGGACCATTCGGCGGGCGCTACATCCCGGAAACTCTGGTACCCGCTTTCGAGCGCCTCGAAGAAGGTGCGCGTCGCTATCTTGGCGACGAAAAATTTCTTGCGGAATATCACGCGGAGTTGCGTGATTGGGTAGGTCGCCCGACCGCACTGACGTTTGCGCGCACCCTCAGTGAACGGTGGGGTGCGGAAGTTTGGCTGAAGCGCGAAGACCTCGCGCACACCGGCGCGCACAAGATCAACAATGCGATTGGCCAGGCATTGTTAGCAAAACGTCTTGGCGCAAAGCGCATTATCGCCGAGACCGGTGCCGGTCAACACGGCGTGGCTTCGGCCGCAGCCTGTGCTCGAGTCGGCCTGCCCTGCACTGTTTACATGGGTGCAGTGGACATGGAGCGGCAGGCGCCGAATGTTGATCGCATGCGCCGCCTCGGCGCCGAAGTGGTCGCGGTCACCAGCGGCGATGCTACGTTGCGCGCCGCAATCGACGAGGCGATGCGCAGCTGGGTATCGGATCCCGACGGCATTTATTATTTGCTCGGCTCCGCGGTTGGTCCGCACCCTTATCCATGGCTGGTGCGGGAGCTCCAGAACGTCATTGGTCGTGAGTCGCGCGAACAGATACTGGCGCGGGCTGGTGGCTTGCCAGACGCAGTGTTCGCCTGCGTCGGCGGTGGTTCCAATGCCATTGGCATGTTCTATCCGCTGCTTGGCGACGAGGGCACGGCTTTGTTCGGTGTGGAAGCCGGCGGTCGCGGTCCCGGGCTTGGTGATAACTCGGCCACTCTCGCGACCGGCAGGCCGGGCGTGCTGCAAGGCAGCTATACGGTAATTCTGCAGGACGACGACGGTCAGGTTCAGGAAACGCATTCAATTTCAGCGGGGCTCGATTATTCCGGTGTAGGGCCGGAGCATGCCCTCCTGCAAGCAATTGGCCGGGTCAGTTACGTCATGGCAAGCGACGACGAAGCGCTCGCCGCACTTGAAGAGGTCTGCGAAGCCGAGGGCATACTCACCGCACTCGAAACTGCACATGCATACGCCGCCGCAAAACGCTGGGCTGTGGACAATCCAGGCAAGCGCATATTGATCGGCAACTCCGGGCGTGGCGACAAAGATATGCCGACCCTGACGCAATACCCGGTAAGGGCACGCACATGAAGGCGCATGAATCGATCAGCACTGCACTGCGCGCAGCGAACGACGCGGGCCGCCCGGCACTGGTTCCGTTCATCACCGCCGGCTATCCGAAACTCGATAACTTTATTGATGTGCTGGCTGCGGTCAGCGAAGTGGGCGACGTCGTTGAGATTGGCGTGCCGTTCTCCGACCCGATGGCGGATGGCATGACGATTCAGCGGTCGAGCTTTGAAGCGATCAAGAATGGCGTGTCGTTTCGCTGGTTCCTGGATCAGCTTGCGAACAATCGCGAGCGCATCAAGGCTCCGG
>JBBKWB010000127.1:0-2520 GCA_037968755.1 Woeseia sp. | reverse complement strand
TCCCATTCGCGCGAGGGCAGCGGCCGTACGAGACCATTGCCTTCCAGTTCTCCCACCACGTGATGCAGCAGGACGGTCGCGTGGAACACCGTTCGCAGTTCCTGGAGGCGACACCCGGGATCGACCCTTGCATGCCGTTCCTGCGCGCCCTGCGCCAGTCGCTCTGCGGTGACGCGGGCACCATTTTTCGCTGGGCTACACACGAAAACACGGTCCTTAACCAGTTACGGAGGCGCCTACTTTCCGAGTCCCAGCCGCCGCACGATGCGGCTGAGTTGATCACCTTCATCGAATCGATCACCACCCGCGAGGAAGATGAAGTAAAGATTATCGGGCCGCGCAGCATGGTCGACTTGTGCAAGCTTGCGGAGCGCTATTTCTTTCACCCCGACACCAACGGAAGCTCGTCGCTGAAAAAAGTGCTGCCGGCGTTGATGAAAAGTTTAACCGTGCTGCGTGACCTGTACGGCCAGCCCACTTATGGCAGCCCGGCGATGCCTAGCCTGAACCTGGCACAGCCCATGCGGTGGTGGATCGAGACTGACGACGGTGTTAGCGACCCGTACGACCTGCTACCCCCCGTTTTCGACGACATGAGCCGTGACGAGATCAAAGCAGCCATCCACAGCCTGCCGACTGAGTTACAGGAGGGTGGCGCAGCAATGAGCGCCTATGCGCGGCTCCAGTTCGAACAAATGGAACCTGCCAATCGCTCCGCCATCGAACGAGCATTGCTGCGCTACTGCGAGTTGGACACGCTGGCGATGGTGATGGCAGTGCAGGCTTGGTCGGTATTAGATGGTTAAAGTCCCGTTGCCGGGCCCGGCCCGCGCTGCAAATTGCTCGCGTCAGAAAGAGTACGCCTCAGCCCTCGAAATCGCAGCTCGAAGTTTGAAGTCGTACCCGGTCGTCAGCCGCGCATGATCCGGGAAGTTTTCCGCCCTGTAGATCGCCGCGGTCCTGGCATGGGCCGCCAGGGCGGGTGTCGCCAGGTGACAGTCACTCCCACAAATAACCCACAGAAATTCTGGACGATCGCCGACGGCACATTGCTGTTCCCCGTCAGCAACGTTCCTGCGTGCCAACGTTGCACCGTGAGAGCCGGCATTCGACCCACGGCGGTCTTAGCCTCCCTCGATTCCAACGCCGGCAAGCCGACTTCGGCTTAACGCCGCAAGCATGGTCGCAATGACTGCTCGCGGGCAATCTAAATCGACCCGGGTTTTGCAGACGCCTGATTAGCTCGCTTCGACCGGTTGAATCCGCCACCAACGCCAGACATTCATAGGGCTGCTTGAAAACCGACATTGCGAGCATGACTTCCCTTGTAGCCTCGCATTCTGGAAATATTCCGGATACGAGTGGATATCATGCGATTTACTTTTCATCGAAACCCGAGGAGCCAGCATGGCAGCAGTGCATTTCGTAGAGCGTCTAAACAACGTTAGTCGCATACCGGATAGCGACGGTGAATGGGAAAGCGGCTATTGGGTAATTGCCAAAGATACGGCGGCACGCCTAGTAGGAGGTGACCTGTACTTGCACTCTAACCAAAGTGAGCTATCTCATTTTGGCGGAACGATTCTTTCATTTCGAATCCACACGGACCTGAACGCGGCCGATAGAGATGGGCGCGTCGTCTTTCGAATCAAACCAACGCCTGCACACAAGGGCTTTCTGGCGGGTCGAAACGGTTGGGGCAATGACAAGAAAATGGTTTGGCAGCAGGAATCATGACTTTTGCAAGCCGCTGCATCTGACCGTGCAGCGTCGGCTGAACGACGGTGCCAGACCACATATGACAGAGTACCTACGGACCGAGACGGCTGACGACTTGGCGTCGACGCTAGAAGTCGCTGTTGAGCTTTTCTCTCTCTCGCGCGCTGACGACCGCTATTGGAAGTGGCTGGGACACGCAATCCACGCCCCGGGCACAAAGCACGGTTGCTCTGGCTCTTGAGGGCGAAAGGATTTCTCGTTCAGAAGCCAAGCGTCATGAACTGAATGCTTGCGACACACAGGTCAGATGATGTCCCCGTGGAACCGCATATGGACAACTTCCTCCGTCTAATAAATAAATTACTTGTAAAAGGCAATCTTCGGTCAAACGCGGAGCCATCTTCCTAGAAGTTATTGGTACGAAGAAACCGGGCAGGTGATTTCGTCTCATTACCGCATACTGCCATCGACGGTAGTTAGGGGTAGAGCCATCGCATTTGCAGGTTGCGTTCGGGTGACTTTCTACCAGGAGCGGACATTGAAAATGTTGCGTTCAATGCTGACATTGGCTGAGTAAAACAGGTGTGAGGATGGGGGCCTAGCAGGCCCTTTCCATGACGTCAAATGGTCCCACTGTTACCCGAACGCGCCGATATGTCGACGCCCGCAGGTGAAACAGCGCGTAGAATTTATCCGTTGGCGTCAAAACCCAACCGCCCGAGTTATGTCTATTGCAGGGGCGTCACCAACTGCTAAAACGTTGAGCCGCGCACTCCTCCCCGCACGCAGGCAGACGTTACA
>JBBKWB010000126.1:0-5844 GCA_037968755.1 Woeseia sp. | reverse complement strand
TACGATCGCAAGGTGCCGCGTGGCGATCGCAGCGGTGAAGTAGTTGAGCCGTACCTGACAGACCAGTGGTACGTGAAGATCAAGCCGCTTGCAGAGCCAGCTATTGAAGCCGTCAAGTCCGGGCGTATTCGTTTCGTGCCGGAAAACTGGAACAAGACTTATTACGAATGGATGTACAACATCCAGGACTGGTGCATCAGCCGCCAACTGTGGTGGGGGCATCGCATTCCTGCCTGGTACGACGACGCCGGCAATTATTATGTCGGCGATGGCGAAGCAGCCGTTCGCGAAAAGTACAAACTTGATGACTCGCTTGCGCTGCGCCAGGACGAAGACGTACTCGATACCTGGTTCTCATCCGCACTCTGGCCTTTCAGTACGATGGGCTGGCCTGAAAAAACGGAATCGCTGAAGGCGTTTTATCCGGGCAATGTGCTGGTGACTGGTTTCGATATCATTTTCTTCTGGGTCGCACGCATGATCATGATGGGCCTGAAGTTTGCAGGCGACGTGCCATTCCATGAAGTCTATATCCATGGTCTGATACGCGATCAGGAAGGCCAGAAAATGTCGAAGTCCAAGGGCAATGTCCTGGACCCGATTGACCTCATCGATGGCGTCGACCTCGATACCTTGCTCGACAAACGTACGCGCGGCCTGATGCAGCCGCACCTGAAACCCAAGATCGAGAAGGACACCCGCAAACAGTTTCCGGATGGTATCGACGAATACGGCGCGGACGCGCTGCGCTTTACCTTTGCCGCCCTGGCCACTACAGGTCGTGACATTCGTTTCGATCTGGGCCGCATCGAGGGTTACAAGAATTTCTGCAACAAGCTCTGGAACGCCGCTCGCTATACGCATATGAACACGGAGTATGCGGCAGATGTTGCGCCTGAGTTGAGTCCGGCCGACCGCTGGATACGCTCGCGCTTGCAGAAGACGGTCGCGGCCGTCCACGAGCACTTCGCAAACTACCGACTCGATCTGGCCGCGCAGGCGATGTACGACTTCACCTGGCACGAGTTCTGTGACTGGTACCTCGAACTGTCGAAACCCGTGCTGCAATCGGAAGATGCGAGCGATGCAGACAAAGAAGGCGCAAGACGCACCTTGATCGATGTATTGGAAGCCTTGTTGCGCCTGTTGCATCCGATCATTCCGTTCATCACTGAGGAAATCTGGCAGCAGACAAAACTGCGTGCCGGTATCGAGGGCGAAACGATCATGTTGCGTCCGTATCCGCAAGCCTCGGATTACGTTGCAGACCCGGATGCCGAACTCGAGATCGAGTGGGTGAAGCAGTTTGTGCTTGGCATACGGCAGATTCGTGGCGAGATGGATATTTCGCCAGGTAAGAAACTGCCAGTGTTGCTGCAACAGGCGTCGGCTGAAGATCAACAACGAGCCACTCGCCATGCGGCATTACTTGAGCGAGTCGGCCGAGTCGAATCCATCAACACGCTAGGCGACGACGAGCCGGCACCGCCGTCCGCAACCGCGCTGATGGGTAATCTGCGCTTGCTGGTACCCATGCAAGGCCTTATTGACGTCGACGCGGAACGCGCTCGCCTCGGCAAACAGCGGGACAAGGTTGCCGCTGAGCTCGCTCGGGCGAATGGCAAACTGGGCAACGCAAAGTTTGTGAACAATGCGCCCGCCGCAGTAGTCACACAGGAGAAGGCCCGCGTCGTCGAGTTCGAACTCCAGCTGGAGCAACTGGCCGAGCAGATGGCCAAACTTGAGAGCCTGGCCTGATACAGTCGTTAGCGCGGCGGTCTGACTGAGGACCAAGTCACAGTATGCGCCCGGATCAGGTGCATTGATCGCGCGCATTCGCGACTATTGAAGCAGATTCATCGGCACGGGATACTGATTGCATGCAGCGCGATAACAGGATCGAGAAAATACCGCAGGGCGCCAACGTGGATCGCGATGCCCTGGCTCGCGCACGCGAATCCCTGGGCAGCATCATTCTCGGTAAAGATGACGAGATCACGCTGGCCTTGTCCGCCCTGCTCGCCCGCGGGCATTTGCTGATCGAAGACCTCCCCGGTCTCGGCAAGACCACCCTGGCGCAGGCGCTTGCACAGGTACTTGGCCTCAGTTATCAGCGCATCCAGTTCACCAGCGACCTGTTGCCGGCCGATATTATCGGCGTGTCGATATACAGACAAAACAAAGGCGAGTTCGAATTTCAGAAGGGCCCGGTGTTTTCACAACTGGTGCTGGCTGATGAAGTGAACCGTGCAACACCGAAAGCACAAAGTGCGTTGCTGGAAGCAATGGAAGAACAGCAGGTATCGGTGGACGGTCAGACGTTGCCGTTGCCGAAGCCATTCTTCGTAGTCGCAACGCAGAACCCTTCGAACCAGATTGGCACTTTCCCTCTACCCGAATCACAACTGGACCGTTTCCTGATGCGTCTCGAACTGGGATACCCCAGCGAGGCACATGAGCGTGAACTCCTCACAGGAGCGGATCGACGCAGCATGCTCAGCAGCGTATCCGCAGCACTCACCCCCGAGGCGTTGCTGGCATTGCAGGAAGCTGCCAGTCAGTTGCACATTAGCGAGCCATTGGTGGACTACGTGCAGGCGCTGGTGCGCTTCACCCGCGAATCACCCGATATCGAAACCGGGCTGTCACCGCGCGGCGCGCTCGCACTGGTCGCAGCTGCGCGCGCGCACGCATTGATCTGCAATCACTCGGGCGTATTCCCGGATGATGTGCAGGACGTCTTCATTGCCGTTGCCGGTCACCGGCTGAAACTTGCCAGCGGTTCGAATTACGCTGATGCGAGTGAACTGGGGCGCCATGTCCTCAATTCCGTGGCCATTCCCTAAGGCCCTGACACCCCGCGCACTTCGCGAGCGTTTGTCGGCACGGGTATTCCGCTGGGCACGCAAGCGCCAGGGCCGCGATGCGCTAACGACAACGCTCGCCTCCCGGCGTATCTATATTCTGCCGACCGGCGTCGGCTTGATCTTCGCGCTGACAACGCTCGCGATGCTGCTCGGCTCGATGAACTACAACAACAACCTGTCCTTCCTGCTTACGTTCCTGCTGGCATCGCTGGGATTTGTCGCCATGCATCAGTGCCAACGCAATCTGGTCGGGTTGGAAGTCAGTTTCGCCGGCGCTGAACCGGTGCATGCGGGCCGACCGGTCGAATTTCGAATCGCCGTGCACAATCGTTCGCGCAGCACGCGTTATCACGTACAACTGTACGCTGGCGAGATTGTCAGTGACATCCGTAACATTCCGGCCGGCGAAAGCCGGATGTTCCAGCTGGAACTGGCCAGCAAAGGCCGCGGCTATGTGCCATTACCGCGCTTCGGTATCCGCACAACCTTTCCGTTCGAGCTGTTTCGCGCGTGGAGCTGGTTGCACATGGACCTGCAAGCCCTGGTCTGGCCCGCGCAGGCGCAAAGTGCACCGCTACCGCCACCGGCACTGACTGCCACCGGCCATCGGCAACACGATGCACGCGGCGAAGAAGACTTTGCCGGCTTGCGGCGCTACAGCGATGGCGACTCGCCACGACACGTCGCCTGGAAAGCCTATGCTCGCAGCGGCGAGCTGTTGTCCAAGCAGTTCGCTGGCGCGGACACCAGCAGCCAATGGTTCGATTTCGATGCGTTGACGTCAGCCGATATTGAAGAGCGTTTATCGATACTGACGCGCTGGATCGTGGATTCGGAACGCAGCCAACGCGATTACGGCCTGCGCATTCCGGGCGAAGCATTCGTTCCCGCGCATGGCGATCAGCAGCGACAACAATGCCTGCGTTCGCTTGCACTATTTAATAATGGCAACAAGACATGAAGGCGCGTCGCAGCGGCACCGACGGCTCCTTGCTGGCGAGTTTGCCTTGGACCTTGGGTGCGTTGACATTCGCACTCCTGCCGCATATCCCATTCCTACCGTTCTGGATTACAGCCGCCTTCGTGGTGTGCGCAGGCGGTCGCTGGCTGGTTGAACTGCGTCGCTGGCGGCTGCCGCCAGCATGGATGCGCATCGCGCTGTCACTCGCGTGTTTTATTGGCGTACTGGCATCCTATGACGCGGTAAGCGGAGTAGGTCCTGGCTCCGCACTACTCGCCGTAATGGCAGCGCTGAAACTGATGGAAACCCGCCAACGGCGCGATCAGTTCGTGCTGTTGTTTATCAGTGTATTTCTCATCATGGCGTCATTGCTGCGCGAGCAATACCTGTGGTCCATGCTGTATTTGTTTGTGGCCGTCGCTGTAACCATGACGGCCTGGCTGCAGATGGCGGCGCGCGACGGCAGCGGAATTATTGCGAGCTTGCGCACCAGCAGCCGCTTGTTACTGTACAGCGTGCCGCTGATGCTCGCGATGTGGGTCTTCTTCCCGCGCATCGCCACACCGTTTTGGGCGGTACCTATCGATACCAGCGCTGCCTCGAGCGGCTTGTCCGATACGATGAGCCCGGGGGATATCAGCTCTTTGTCGCTGTCCGACAAAGTGGCGTTTCGGGTGACCTTCGACGATGTCGTGCCTGCACCGCGTGATCGCTACTGGCGGGGGCTCGTGCTGTACGCCTTCAATGGCCGCAGCTGGACCGGCATTGAAGCGACCCCGGATTGGCAGGCCCGCGACCGAGTGGAATATTCGGGCGAGCCGATCGAGTACTTCGTCAGGCTGGAACCGACGGGGCAACAGTGGATATTCGCGCTCGACATGCCCTATGACGTGTCGCTCAGGCGAACCTTCTTCGGCCCCCAGCATCAGCTGGCCCGGCCACAACCTGTAGACCAGCGGATCGAATACAAAGCGACTTCCTATACACGCTACCAGGTTGACCGCAGCGTCGGCCGAATGCCGCGCACCTGGTATATGCGCTTACCGGCCAACAGTAATCCACGCACGTTCGAACTTGCACGCGACCTGCGCCGCGCAGCCAATTCCGATCAGGATTTTATAGATGACGTCCTGCGTCGTTTTCACGAGCAGGAATATTTTTACACGCTGGAGCCACCCGCGCTCGGCGCTGAACCCGTTGATGAGTTCCTGTTTGAGACCCGGCGCGGCTTCTGCGAGCACTACGCCTCTGCGTTCGCGGTAATGATGCGCGCCGTCGGCATTCCTGCTCGAATAGTGCTCGGCTACCAGGGCGGAGAGCTGAATCCGATCGGTAATTATTTGATCGTCCGGCAGTCTGACGCGCATGCCTGGACCGAGGTATGGCTGCCAGAACGTGGTTGGGTGCGTGTCGACCCGACCGCTGCGGTTGCGCCCGAACGCATCGAAGCCGGCATGTCCGGCGCAATGATTGATGGCATCGGTGCAAGCTGGGGATTGGCCGCACATGTGCAATGGTTGCACCAGATGACACTCACCTGGGATGCGATCAACGCCCAGTGGAATGAGTGGGTGCTCGCCTACGGCCCTGACAAACAATCCGATCTTATGAAGTGGCTGGGTATGGAGGATCCGGACTGGAGCAAGATGATGTTGACCCTGATTGGCATCGTCATGGCGCTAACCCTGGCCATCAGCCTGTTGCTGTTTCGGCGCTACCGACCACCGCTCGCTGACCCGCCGGCACGCCTTTATCGACGCTTCGTGCGCAAGGCGGGCTTACCGACGCAACGCGGCGAGACTCCACTCGAATACGCTAAGCGGCTCAAGCACGCTCATGCGACCCACGCCGCTGCAGTTGACGCCATCACGGCGCATTACTTATACGTACGTTACGCTGCTAATGGTGCTACCGGTTTGCATGATTTAAAAATGGCAGTCGATAATTTCCGGCCGGACAACTAGACCTCACTCGTTCGAAGTACAGCCGGCTCGCGCACCCGCAACAACAACAGGG
>JBBKWB010000125.1:0-47614 GCA_037968755.1 Woeseia sp. | reverse complement strand
AGCGAGGCGGGTCCGCAGAACTTGGTGGCGCAGCCGCCAACCCATCCTCTCGCCCCACGATCTACCAACCAGCAACTTTTCCCACTAAAAGGGAAAGGCTTTTTTTTCGCTTGGTAATTAGTCGGCTGCGATGGAACCGAAATCAAGGGCCGCGAGCTGGAAGAAATGCAGGGCTGATCTCATAGCTTGAACTCAGGCACGAGGCTTGTTGAAAATGCTTCAGTCGCTCAAAACGCCGATGATACGTTCTCGGTCGACTCGAGCTGTAGCTTGCGATCTTCGATGCCCAGCAGAATGGGCTCAGCGTGTTCGCGATAGATATTGACTTTGGCGTTGTACGCAGTACGCGTTAACCCGTGCTTGTCGCATATCTCAAGTTTGCGGATATCGAAGTCGCCGCTTTCCAGGCGCTCACCGGTGAGATAGCACTTGATGGCGGTGACGTGGTCTCCTGACAGCACCAGGCCACTGAGTTTTGACAGGTTGCCCTGTGCACGCTCCAGGAATGCTGCGGCGTCAAGGTGCACTTGTGATTGCTCGTGGTCTTCGGAGTCGCCAACGAGTTCTGCCTGAAAGTCACCGACCAGTATCTGGCCGGGCATCGCGGCGTCGATCATGCGCGCAAGCTCTATCGTGACATCGCCCACAATGAAGTCATGAATTGTCGGGTTCAGGCCCTCTGCCTGGTGAAACTCGTAGCAGCTGCCGACGTGAAAGCAGGCGCGCAGCCGCGGCACGATCTTTGAGGCCGACTTGCTGCGTGCAATCGCATTGTCAGCCAGCACGATGTGCATGAAGTGGTACAGGTTGACGTTGGCTTCCAGTCCGTTGTCGCGATTCCAGATGTAGAAGCCGTCGCCGGTTGTGGATCGCGCAAAATTGATCTGCACGTCCCGTTCCAGCATCTTGGCGTGCGCCGAATTCAGTGAGTAGGCAAGGCTATTGAGCTGGGTCATTTGTTCGAACGGCGTCAACAAGCTGAAGCCAACGATATCGAACAGCGTGACGGCGCGGCTGGCGACATAGTTAATGCCGTAGCGGCGGATCATTTTCTCGATAATCTGGGTTTCGACCGAGTGTCCGCTCAATGCCTGCCGCAAGCGAATGTGGCGCGGCTCAACCGTCATCAATTTCGCGACTTTTTGCATTTGCGCCAGGGTCAGCTCGCGTTCGCCAGAGACCAGCTCGATAATGAATCGCGACGAGACTGATTGCGACAGGTCACCGCTGCTGGGTATGCACGCCATGTATTCCGCGATTGCATAGTGCGGGACAACGAGCACCAACATGCCATCGTCCAGCGGGGTCCAGCTCAGGATGCTGTTTTGGCCCAGGGCCCATAGCTCATTCAGGGCGCGTTCGAGTTGCACCAGATTGCTGCGCTGGCGCAGTCCCATGTCGCTCGCATATCCCGCCAATTGATCGAGATACGGCGAGTATCCCGCAATTCGGTGAATGCCTGATGGCGACAGGTCGTCAAATTCCATGCAATGTTGTCCAGATACTGACGGAGGGTGCCTTGGACGAAGTCCGTCGCACGTAGCAGCTCTCGCAGCGCCGCTACGTCCGGTCATTCTGCCGTCAATTTCCGCATTTTGCGGCGATTGGTTTCAAACGGTACCCCAGGGTGAAATTAATCAACTCTGTCCTACAGTGCAAGTATTATTAAGATTCAGCTGTAGGTATTTAAATTTTAATACATTGCGCACCCGTTGAGACCCACTGTCATGGTCCGTACAGGTAGGTCCTTAACGGCGCACAGTAAGGATGGAATCGCATGCTCCGGGAGGGCAACTTGACGAGCCAGAATGTATTGATTGATGAGGTGCGGGCGCTGCGCCGCCGACTGGACGAGTGGCTGCCGGTAACGCCGGTCATTCGTTGTCCAGCTCTGGAGGCAGAGACTGGGGCTGAGGTAACCGCCAAACTCGAGTTCTTGCAGCGGACAGCGACATTCAAGCCGCGCGGTGCGCTCGCGGTCATGTTGCAGCTGGACGATCAGCAACGCGCGCGTGGCATCACGGCTGTTAGTGCTGGTAATCACGCTATTGCGACAGCTTTCGCGGCACGGGAGCTCGGCATTGATGCAAAAGTGGTCATGCTCAGGTCGGCGAGCGCATGCCGGATCGCACTCTGCCGCGAATTCGGGGCCGAGGTAGTGTTGGCCGACGATGTGTACAGCTGTTTTGCGGAAGTAGAACGAATTCAGAATGAGGAAGGTCGGTACTTCGTGCACCCGTTTGAGGGACCGCTAACCTCGCTTGGAACCGCTACGGTCGGTCTCGAAATCTGCGAACAGGTGGGCGAGTTTGATGCACTGCTGGTACCGATTGGTGGCGGCGGGCTGTGTTCGGGTATCGCGGCAGCCGTGAAGCAGCTGCGACCGGGCGCACGTATTGTTGGTATCGAACCGGACGGGGCAGATTCCATGCATCGCAGCTTTGCCGCGGGTTCACCGCAATCTATCGATGCGGTCAGAACGATAGCGGACAGCTTGGGCGCGCCCTATGCGCTGCCGTACTCGTTTGCGCTTTGTCGCGATAATGTCGATGACCTTGTTCGTGTGACAGACCACGACATGCAAGCCGCGATGGGCTTTCTGTTTCGCGAGATGAAAATCGCGGTAGAGGCAGCTTGCGCAGCGAGCACAGCGGCTTTGCTGGGACCATTGCGGCAAAGTCTTCGCGGCAAGCGCGTTGTATTGTTAATGTGCGGTAGCAATATTGATTGGCATACCTTCGAAAAACAGGCGCACCTGGATCTGTCGTGAGCATAGAGTTACTTAAAGAGATTGTCGGCCGGGCAGGCTGGCTTGATAGCAGCTCAGATTTGACGCCATTCGTTACTGAGTGGCGCGGAAGCTGGCATGGCATACCGGCGTTGGTCTTGTTACCAGCAACGACGGCGCAGGTGTCGAAAATCCTCAAGATTTGTAATGCGAATGGAATTAGCGTTGTCCCGCAAGGCGGCAATACAGGACTGTGCGGTGGCGCGATTCCGGACCAAAGTGGCAAACAGGTCATCGTTTCGCTGAAGCGTATGAACCGCATCCGTTCCTTGTCGCCGGAGAACTACTCCCTGGTTGCTGAGGCTGGCTGCATTCTCGCCGAGCTGCAAACAGCGGCTGACAAAGTGGGGCGTTTGTTTCCGCTGAGCCTGGCGGCAGAGGGCAGCTGCCAGATTGGTGGCAATTTGTCGACGAATGCCGGAGGCGTCAACGTCTTGCGCTACGGCACAGCGCGCCAGCAGGTGCTGGGTCTTGAGGTGGTCTTGCCCGATGGCAGTGTCATTGAGGGTTTGCGGGAACTGCGCAAAGACACCGCCGGCTACGATACCAAGCAGCTCTTCATCGGCGCAGAAGGCACTTTGGGCATTATTACGGCTGCCAGCCTGCGCCTGTATCCGCGAGTGGAACGCACCGGCACGGCAATGTTGGCGATATCCTCCGCACCACAGGCCGTAAGCCTGCTGGCGGAGCTGCGCGGTCGCCTGAACGACCAGTTACAGGCATTCGAATTGATTTCGGCGCCCGCCATGGCGATGGTAAATCGACATATCGCCAATACCCGCAACCCTCTTGGCTCGGATTCAGCCTGGTATGTCCTGCTGGAGACTGCGCTCAGCGGTGAAGCGGAAATTCTTGAACAGGTGTTGGAGGTCGCTCTGGATAAATCGCTCATCAGCGATGCCATGATTGCCAAGAGCGAAACCGAACGGCAGGCGCTGTGGCGGATCAGGCATGCGGTCTCGGAGGCACAAAAGTTCGAGGGCGCGAGTCTGAAGCATGATGTCTCTGTACCGGTCGTTGCAGTCGGTGAGTTTATCGAAGCGGCCACGCGCGCTGTCGAAGAGTTCTGTGAAGGTGCGCGGCCTGTTGTATTCGGGCATGTCGGCGACGGCAACGTCCACTTCAACGTGAGCCAGCCGGCGGGCTGGGAAGCCGATCACTTCAACGCGCTGCGCCAACCGATGGCAACGGCAATTCACGACGTGGTTGCCCAATTCGCCGGCAGCTTTAGTGCCGAGCACGGCATTGGCGTGCTGAAACGGGCGGAATTAAGGCACTATAGAAGCGATACAGAGCTTGCTCTGATGACGTGCGTAAAATCTGCTCTGGATCCCCATAACATCATGAATCCAGGCAAAGTCTTGTAAACGAACGGGCGCAAAAGCGCCTATTCTGACGACCAGTTCCCACAGCCTGTGTCCCTTGGCAGGATAGTATGTCCGGCTGAGGCTGGCCTGATGGGCCAGCGTCGACATTATTGTCCCGATCTCGGAGGATTGCTTGAACGAAAATCTCAAAACCATTCCCGGACTAGCGTCGTCTGAAAAGGACGGAACTTCACCGCTATCGGGCGCCGACGAATTTGATGACGAGTTTAGCCAAACGATGGTAATTGAGAACGTTAATACAGGCCAATCCGACCCTGACGCACGCTTACAGCCAGGCTCCATGTTGCGCGATCGCTACCTGCTTCAGGAACGCGTTGCCGGCGGCCACATGGGCGTGGTCTACAAAGCGCACGATCGGCATCTGCCTGATGTCGACGGCAAAGATGCTGTTGTGGCGATCAAGGTACTTTCGCCACATCTGTCGGACAACAAAACCGCGTTGC
This sequence comes from Woeseia sp., assembly GCA_037968755.1. Taxonomy (GTDB): domain Bacteria; phylum Pseudomonadota; class Gammaproteobacteria; order Steroidobacterales; family Woeseiaceae; genus Woeseia. The sequence continues at coordinate 42,995 of JBBKWB010000125.1, read as the reverse complement.
GCGCGTTGCAACAGGAAGCTGCGAAAGGCCGCTGCCTGAATCACCCGAATATTGTTCGCTTTATCGACCTCGACAGGGAAGACGATCTCTATTTCCTGGTCATGGAATGGTTGGAAGGCGAGTCTCTTGCCGACGCGCTGGACAACGGCTCATTGGTCGCGGATACCGCAACAGCCATCGATATAGTCAGCCAGGTTGGCGAGGCGTTGAACTATGCACATCGCTGCGGCGTGGTGCACGCCGACGTCAAGCCAGGCAATGTCATGTATTTGCCGAATGGCAAGGTCAAGTTGTTTGATTTCGGCATCGCACGTGTACGTCAACAGCGTGAAGGCTGGAGCAGCGCCGCTGCATCGGCAATGCGCGCTGCGACGCCCGCGTACTCGAGCATGCAAGTATTGACTGGTGACGAGCCGGTCGCGACTGACGATGTGTTTTCGTTGGCTTGCCTGGCGTACCGCTTGATTGCCGGACATCGGGTATTCGGGCCACGCAATGCGGCGGAAGCGGCCGAGGCTGGCATGGAACCACAGCGACCAGCGGGACTCAGCGACAATCAATGGAAAGCACTGCGCAAGGGTCTCGCGTTTTCGCGCGTCTCCCGGCAGGCATCGCCGATGGAATTCGTAGATCAGCTGACGGGCACGGCGGCGGATGTCGAACCTGAGATCGTACCGAACGAGGAATCGATTGAGCGTGGATTAGACCAGCCCATCCACATTCCGGCAGAAGCAATGCTAGAGCGGCGTTTTGCAACGCCGCGATCGTATTGGCTGTTGTGGTTACTCCTGTTAGTGGCGGCAGCGACGGCCGTATTGGTGTTTCGTCCTGATTGGCGGGCGACGGCGGTGGCTGAGCTACGGCCCTTGCTGGAACGTGCCCGGACGTTATTACCGGCGCCAGGTGCCGGGGTTGAGGAATCGGGAAGCGACGACAGTGTCAGCTCGGATCAACGGGATGCGCAGCCAGCAGTGGACTCTGCAGACAGCGAATCTGACGGGCCGACTCGCGCTACAGTGCCAGCCATTTCAGCCCCGCCAGCAGATACTGCCAGCAACACGGAGACTGATAGTGCGTCCGCTGTCGTCGGACAGACACAGTTCGAAGCGCCGGCAGCAGCGGAACAAATTCCGGCCGATGCCAACGCGAGGGACGCCCGAGCAACGAACAGCACGGCGGTCGACGTGGCCGCTGTGGAGGGCGTGATCCGTATCATACTTGCTGGGCCCGGCGAAGCGCGTACCGAAGTGGCGCTGGACCTTCCCGAGGATGGCGGGCCGATTACGCTGGATATTAGTCGTAGTTTTGGATTGTCGGACGCATTGCTCTTACGCGTTGATGAAGTCGGTTTCAGCGGCAGTCGGTCGCCCGGTGAGGCCGGCGAATACGTCCTGTCCGACGATGGCATCGTCAGCTTTGAGCCCGGACAGCGGAACGCGAGTCTGATTGTCCATCCAAGCCAGGACGATGCCCGCGAAGCTGACCGCCAGGTAACACTTCTGTTTCGCGATTACTACAATGCCGCGTCCGGATATGCACAGCTGCAGCTGCGTTTGCAGGATGACGATCAACGTGCGTTCGAAAAGGGTCTGGCACCGAATACAGTTGCCTTTACGAATAGTCGGGTTGTCGTCCGTGAACGTGATCCGGCAGTACTGATTGACATAGTTCGACTCAATCCAGATGAAAATTCACTAACTGTTAGTTACAGCGTAAACGACTTCACTGCGACCGAGGGCGAAGATTATTTTGTGCCGGGACGGCGCGTAATTACCTTCGGTCCACGACAGCGCAACGCGCGCTTGCTGATTCCGCTTGTGCAGGATACCGTTGTAGAAGGTGAGGAAAGTTTCGTCATTGAGCTGAGTCAGTCCGCCCCCGTATCCGGTGCTATTGCTGCTGATAGCAGTCGCCTGGTGATAACCATTCAGGACGACGACTTGCCTGACCAGTAAGCCGGTCGACAGAAAGCTGGTGTGCGTTTGCACGCCGATTGCTGTCGCCGGGCAGCGTTTTTATCGGTATCAAGAGCTTTCAAAAATGACAGAAAAAGAATTGCGCCGCTATTCAAAAGTAGTGGTGGATGGCGTTGAGCATGCGCCAAGCCGCGCCATGTTACGTGCGGTAGGCTTCAAGGAAGCCGACTTCAAACGTCCGCAAGTAGGAATTGCATCGACATGGAGCATGGTCACGCCGTGCAATATGCATATTAACGGACTCGCGGAAAAAGCTTCTGCAGGCGTCGATGCTGCCGGCGGCAAAGGCGTCATCTTCAATACCATTTCGGTTTCGGACGGCATCTCTATGGGTACGCCAGGAATGCGTTATTCCCTGGTTTCGCGTGAGATCATTGCTGACTCCATCGAGGCAGTAGTCGGCGGCCAGGGCTTTGACGGCGTAGTCACCATTGGTGGCTGCGACAAGAACATGCCCGGCTGCGTTATGGCGATGGCGCGACTCAATCGTCCATCAGTGTTCGTTTATGGCGGAACGATCAAACCCGGCCGAGAGCGACGCGATATTGTTTCCGTGTTCGAGGCCGTTGGCGCTCACTCAGCCGGCAAAATCAGCGACGACGAACTGCTGGACGTCGAACAGTCCGCGATTCCTGGTCCTGGTGCATGTGGCGGCATGTACACCGCCAACACGATGGCGTCTGCTATCGAAGCGCTCGGGCTAAGTCTCGCGAACAGCTCGGCGCAGGAGGCGGTCTCAGCCAGTAAGCTTGATGATTGCACGCGCGCGGGCGCCGCCGTGCTTGAGTTGATCAAGCTGGATATCAAACCTCGCGACATCATGACGAAAGCGGCATTCGAGAACGCCATAACTGTCGTCATCGCGCTTGGCGGCTCGACCAATGCGGTCCTGCACTTGCTGGCGATGGCGCACGAAGCAGAGGTCGAACTGAGTCTTGATGATTTCACTCGCATTGGTGCCAGGGTGCCGGTGTTGGCCGACGTGAAACCCAGTGGGCGGTATCTGATGTCCGAATTAATCGCCATAGGCGGCATTCAGCCGCTGATGAAGCGCCTCCTGGACCATGGCCTTTTGCACGGCGACTGCATCACGGTCACAGGACAAACGGTCGCCGAGAATCTCGCTGACGTCGCTGATTACCCGCAGGGTCAGGACATTATCCGGGATTTCAGCAATCCGGTTAAGCCGAACAGTCATCTTGTCGTACTTTACGGGAACCTGGCACCGGACGGTGCAGTCGCGAAGATTTCGGGCAAAGAAGGGCTGCAATTCTCTGGCCGGGCGCGAGTGTTTCATTCGGAAGAACAGGCGCTGCAAGCCATACTGGACAATGTGATCGTCACCGGCGACGTGATCGTCATACGCTACGAAGGTCCAAAAGGTGCGCCGGGGATGCGTGAAATGCTAAGCCCGACAGGCGCCATCATGGGCAAGGGGCTGGGTAAGGATGTTGCGCTCATTACTGATGGCAGGTTCTCAGGGGGTAGTCACGGCTTTGTTGTCGGGCATGTTTCGCCTGAAGCGGCAGTGGGTGGGCCTATTGCGCTGGTCGAAGATGGTGACGGCATTGTCATCGATGCTGAGAGTCGGCAGATCTTGCTGGAAGTCGACGCTGAGGTTCTCGCTGAACGTCGTCGTACCTGGCAGCGCCCGGTTTCCTCGGTAAAGACGGGGCTACTTGCCAAGTACCGGGCTGAAGTCAGCAGCGCATCGATCGGTGCGATCACAGTGGTACCGGACTGGGACTAAATGCTGACTGGCTCTTGACGGCGGAGCGGCGCTCAGCTTTACTCCGGCAATGAAATTTTTATCCGCCCGCGTAAAGTGCCAGAGCAGCAATCTCTTTGCTGTTAAAAAACGCATAAATAAACCGGCGCGCCAGAGGTGCGCGGGCGCGAGTGACGACAGAACCGGCTGATAATAATAATCCGGCTGTAGTCATCGAACCCGCAGGTCATCACCGCGCGGGTTTTTTTTTGCCACTCATTCACGATCAAAATCGACGAGAGCAGTTCAATGGCGGAGCAGGTTAGGGAAGCGGAATTTCGTGTCAGCGAGGATCTTGGGGCTGGGCCGGATATCGCTGGTTCGCCTTGGGTGGTTCTGAAATTTGGCGGTAGCAGTGTTACAACCGCGGCCGACTGGACCAATATTGCAGGCATTATTCGCAATCGCCTTGACGCCGGGTTGCGACCGCTTATTGTGCATTCCGCAATCGCGGATGCCTCAAATGCCCTGGAGCGCATTCTGGATACCGCGATTCACGGTGATGCAGGGTCAGAGATGAGTGCATTGCAGGCAGCGCATTGCGCGCTTGCAGAAAGCCTTGGACTTGACGGCGAGGTCCTGCTTCAGGACTACTTTGCCGAGATGAGGCAGATCGCTGCCGGCGTACAACTGGTCCGTGAAGTCAGCCCCCGTGTTCGCGTACGCATGCTCTCTCTGGGCGAACTGATGGCGACGACGATTGGCGCGGCGTGGCTCAATCACATCGGCATCGATACCGTTTGGGCCGACGCTCGCGAGCTGTTGATCAGTGAGGAATCTCCCCGACGCAGTATCGCGCAGAATTATCTTTCCGCTATTTGCACCTACGATGCGGACCCGGCCTTGGCCACCAGGTTAAATGCCAGGGGCAGCGTAGTCCTGACCCAGGGCTTCATTGCGGGTAATTCTCGTGGTGAACCAGTTTTGCTGGGGCGCGAGGGATCCGATACCTCCGCCGCCTATTTTGCAGCCCGTCTACAGGCTCGGCGCGTAGAAATCTGGACAGATGTACCGGGAATGTTTACTGCTGATCCAAAGCTTGTGCCATCCGCGCGACTCCTGTCCGAGTTGCACTTCGATGAAGCGCAGGAGCTGTCCTCGACCGGCAGCCGGGTGTTGCATCCGCGCTGCCTGGGGCCGTTGCGGCGATTCGGAATTCCGCTGTTTATTCGTTGTACGTCTGCACCGGAAATTGCGGGCACCGTTATTTCATCTGTGACCAGCGAATCGGAACCGCAGGTTAAGGGGGTATCGGCGCGGCGCAACGTTACCTTGGTATCGATGGAAGGTTCGGCAATGTGGCACGAAGTCGGATTTCTTGCAGAAGCTTTCGCCTGTTTCGGCAAGCACGGCGTCTCAATTGATCTCATATCCACATCGCAAACCAATGTCACTGTATCTATCGACAACGACGATCAAATGCTGGCAGGCGATGTACAGCGTGCGCTGGTTAAAGATCTGGAACAACTTTGCCGGATTCGGGTTATCGAGGACTGCGCGGTTATTAGCCTGGTGGGTCGACGGATTCGTGCCATCCTGCCACGCCTCGCGCCAGTATTCGGCGCCTTCGAGGAGGAGAAAATTCACCTTGTTTCGCAAGCCGCGAACGACTTGAATTTTAGTTTCGTTGTGGATCAGGAGCACTTGCGGAAACTCGTGCGGCGCATTCACAACTCTGTAATCAGTAATGCGGGAAGCAGCAAGGTATTCGGCCCGAGTTGGGAGGCATTGTTCACGGTTGTGAAGCCGACCGTAAGCAGTCGGAACGCCTGGTGGATACGCAAACGCGAGAGCTTGCTCGAACTCATGAAGGATCGCTCGAATGCATTCGTCTATGACCGCGAAACGATTCGTACAGCCGCGAATTCGTTACTTAACCTCAAGTCGGTGGATAGGATCCTGTACGCAATGAAAGCGAACTTCAACCCGGAAGTACTGCGCACGATCAATGAGTTGGGCGTCGACTTTGAATGCGTTTCCCCGGGTGAAGTGCGGCATCTCAATGAAGTGATCCCGGATTTCGACAATCGACGCATTCTGTTTACACCAAACTTTGCGCCCAGGGAGGAATACGTTTGGGGGCGCGATCAAGGTCTGCAACTAACACTCGATAACCTCTACCCATTACGCGCATGGCCCGAAGTGTTTGCAGGTCTGAAACTGTTTATCCGTGTTGATCCCGGCCAGGGGCGTGGCCACCACGAGCACGTGAAGACCGGCGGCGCGCAGTCGAAATTTGGTGTGCCCTTGTTCGAAATTGACGAGTTGCAGGACCTTTTGGAACGTGCCGGAGCGGATGTCATCGGCATTCACGCGCACAGCGGTAGCGGTATTCTTGATCCAGACAACTGGCGTTCAGTGGCGGCGACCCTTGCACAGGTAGCTGACCGTTTCCCGAATGTTGAGGTGCTAGACCTGGGCGGTGGTCTCGGCGTGCCAGATCGTTCCGGCGACTCGGTATTCGATATGCAGGCGTTGGACGAGACGCTTGGTAGCATTCGCAAGGCGCATCCCAAATACCGCCTGTGGCTGGAACCCGGCCGCTACCTGGTCGCACAATCGGGCGTATTGCTGGCGCGGGTAACCCAGACAAAAGGCAAGGGCGAAAAGCAGTATGTTGGCGTAAGCACGGGTATGAATTCCCTGATTCGGCCGGCTTTGTACGGTGCGTGGCACGAGATTGTCAATTTAAGTCGAGCGGATGAAGTCGCGACGGAATCCGTGACAGTCGTCGGGCCTATCTGTGAAACGGGCGACAAGCTCGGAGTTGATCGAATGCTGCCGCCGAGTGTCGAGAATGACGTTATTGCGATAGCGAACGCGGGCGCGTACGGGCGAGTAATGAGTTCACGTTACAACCTGCGCGAGCCGGCCGAGGAAGTCATGCTTTGAGCTATTGCCGGTGTCGCTTCTCAAGCACGCTTACTACCTCGGCGAGGTCGAGCTCCGCGTTGGCCAGCAGGACGAGCAAGTGATAGAGCAGGTCTGCTGATTCTTCGAGAATTTCCTGCTTGTCACCGGCTGAGGCGGCCAGGGCAACCTCGAGTCCTTCTTCGCCGACCTTTTGGGCGATTCGCCGGGTGCCGGCGCTGAACAGCGATGCTGTATAGCTGTTATCTGCTTCGTCATTTGCACGTCGGCGAATGACGTCTTCCAATGTCGTTAAAAAACTTGTGTCGTGCTTATTCATCAGGGATTCCGGAAGCGGATCTGCTAGAGGCGAACTGCTATCTGTTGTTGGTGCAGGAATGATTTCAAATCGCCGAGCGTAATTTCACCACTGTGAAAAACGCTGGCAGCCAGAGCTCCGTCGACCCGGCTTTTACTGAATACCTCGGCGAAGTGTTGCATGCTGCCTGCGCCGCCAGATGCAATGAGTGGTACTTGGCAATGCGCACGTGCCAATGTCAGTTGTGCGCAGTCGTAACCATTGCGAACGCCGTCCTGATTCATGCAATTCAGCACAATTTCGCCGGCACCACGATCCTGGATTTCGCGAATCCAGCTCATGGTATCCAGGTTTGAGCGAACGGTCTTGTCCGGGTCTCCGGTGAACTTATAGACCTGGTAGTTGCCATCCGCCTCGCGACTGTCGATCCCTATCACAACACATTGTGAGCCAAATCGATTGGCGAGTTGCGTTATCAGCTGCGGGTTCTGCAGTGCTGGCGAATTGATCGAGATCTTGTCGGCGCCGCGATTCAGTACTTCCTCAGCGTCGGCGACGCTGCGAATGCCGCCAGCTACACTAAATGGAATATCCAGCACGCGGGCTACATCAGAAACCCATTGGCGATCGACCGAACGACCATCGGGGCTTGCAGTGATGTCATAAAATACCAGCTCGTCGGCTTGTTCACGGCAATAGCGTTCCGCCAGTCCGATGATGTCACCGACAATCCGGTGATTGCGAAACTGTACGCCCTTGACGACCTTGCCGTCACGCACGTCAAGGCAAGGTATCAGGCGTTTTGCTGGAATGACGATATCTCCTCAGCACTGATACAGCCGTCGAGTAAAGCCCGGCCGGTAATTGCCCCGGCCGCACCAATGCTACGCAACTTGGTAAGGTCACGAATGTGGCGGACGCCCCCCGACGCTTGCAGTTGCAGCTGCGGATACCGGGTCAGGAATTCGCGGTATAGCGCGATTGAAGGTCCGCCCATTGCACCGTCCCGGCTCACATCGGTGCACAAGACGTGTTGCAGACCGACGCCAGTATAGCGGTCAAGGCAATCCCACAAAGTGAGGTCGGTGCGCTGCGTCCAGCCGTAGGTCGTAAGCCAGGGAGTGCCGTCTTCATCGCACTGGCAATCCAGCGCGAGGACGAAGCGATCCGCCCCGAATTCCTGCATCCAGGTTATTACATCATCGCTGTTCAATATGGCGACACTGCCGATAACGAGGCGCTGTACCCCCGCATTGAGCCACAAGGAGACATTTTCGCGGTTGCGTATGCCCCCACCTAATTGCACATCGAGTCCACTGTCTCTTACGAGTTTGCTCACGGTTTTATGGTTGAGCTGTTCGCCACTCCGCGCACCATCAAGGTCAACAACATGCAGGTAGCGAAATCCCAGTTGGTGAAAGCCACGTGCAACACTTAATGGATCGGAGCTGTAGTGAGTCTGGCGAGCGAAATCGCCCTTGTACAGGCGTACACAGGCACCGTCACGGAGATCTATGGCCGGAATGATATTCATGCTTTGATCTTAAGAAAATTTTGCAGTAGCTGTGAGCCAGCGGAAGCCGACCGTTCGGGATGGCATTGTGCAGCAAAGAAATTGCCTTGCGCGGCAACGGCGCAAAACTCCGATGCGTGACGTGCGCTAGCAATACTGTATGCGCCGACGGGCAGTGCATAGCTGTGCACGAAGTAGAACCAGCTGCCGCTATCAATGCCGTGCAACAACGGGTGGTCCGTGCTTTTCGAAATCCGGCACCAACCCATATTCGGAACGGGTGCATCATCGCTCGCCGGCAACAATGTGGCATCAGCAGGAATAATGCCGAGGCAGCGCGTATTGTGCTCGGCCGAGCGGGTAGCGAGTAATTGCATGCCGAGGCAAATACCGAACACCGGCTGTTGCAGGTCGGGAATTAACTCCGTCAGGCCATGCGTTTCCAAACGGGTCATCGCATCAGCTGCCGCCCCTACTCCGGGCAGGATGACGCGCTCGGCCGAGCGGATAACGCGATGATCAGTCGTCAACAGTCCGGTGACACCGAGGCGCTCCAGCGCATACTTCAGCGAGGCGATATTGGCGCCGCCACTGTCTATGATGACCAGCTGTGACGTCATGTCAGGCCAGCGTGCCTTTGGTTGATGGCAGGCTGTTGCCCTCAACACGCACGGCCTGGCGCAACGCGCGCCCCGTGCTCTTGAAACACGCTTCCACCATGTGATGCGTATTCTCCCCACGCACCTCCAGATGGAGTGCTGCGGCCAGCGCGTCGGCAAATGAGCGGAAAAAATGCGGTACCAGCTCGGTTGCGAGCCCACCGACTTCGGCGCGCGGAAATTCACCGCTGAATACAAAGTACGGCCGACCCGATAAGTCGATGGAGACTTTGGCCTCAGTCTCGTCCATCGGCAGCAAGAAGCCGAAGCGAGCAATTCCTAGCTTGTTACCCAGCGCTTCGCGAAACGCTTCACCGAGGCAAATCGCAATGTCTTCGACGGTGTGATGCTCATCGATATGCAAATCTCCTGTGCATTCCACTTGCAGGCTGCAGCCTGCGTGGCGAGCAATCTGCTCCAGCATGTGATCGAGAAAGCCATGGCCGCTGTTGATGTTCACCGGTTGTTCGGCATCGAGATTAAGACGAACCCGTATCGTTGTTTCCTTGGTATTGCGGCTCACATCGGCGACCCGGTCGACGTCGAGCAGGGCGCTGGCGATGGCCGGCCAGTTTTGTTCGGCGTCACCTGGTTGTTGGACGAGGAAGCCACGCACACCAATGTTTGCGGCCAGTTGCAGGTCCGTTTCACGGTCGCCAATTACCGCGCTGCGTGCGACATCGAGATTCGTCTGCGCCAGGAAGCGGGTGAGGAGTCCGCTGCGCGGTTTGCGACAGTCGCAACCGTCGTCCTCCCGGTGCGGGCAGATCAAGACCTCATCGAAATCAATTCCCTGGCTCGCAAACAGGTGCAGGATATGTGTCTGGCAACGATCAAAGTCTGCTTGCGGAAAGGACTCGGTGCCGAGACCATCCTGATTGCTGACCATTACCAGCCGGTAGCCTGCGTCAGTAAGCCTGAGCAAGGCGGGGACTACCCCGGGTAGCAAGCGAATTTTATCCAACGCGTCGACCTGGTAGTCGTCCGGTTCTTCGACAAGTGTGCCGTCGCGATCAATAAACAATACCCGGGTCTTCATGTGCCGGACTCCGCAAGTTCACGCAGACAGTCAAGGAGGAGGTCGTTTTCTGTTGTCGAGCCAATCGTGATCCGAGCGCAGTCTTGCAATAGTTCGTCATTCGCGAAGCTGCGAATCAGTATGTTGGCATTCTTCATCTTGTTCATTACGAGTGTCAGATTAGTAAAGCGAACCAACAGGAAGTTGCTGCTGCTTGGCGAGATGTGTTCAACGATACTCAGCTCCGCCAGGGTTCGTTGAACTCGCTCGCGCTCCTGGATCGTCGTAGCAATCTGCTTTTGAACGGTCGCCTGAGCATTGGCCGACAGTGCTTCAAGTACGCATTCGGTTGCGGGTGTTGAAAACGCGTAGGGGGGCAGCATCGTTGCCAGCAAACGAATGACGGCCGCGTTCGCGGTAACGCTGCCGCAACGCGTTCCTGCCAGGCCATATGCTTTGGACAGGGTGCGCAGAATCACCAGGTTGTCGTGCTCTGCGATTTCAGCGGTCATGCCGGCACTCGCGCTGAAATCGATATACGCCTCATCAACGACCACCAGCGATTTTCCGGCGCGTTCCCGGGCGATCGTCAATATCGTTTCGCGCTCAAGCAAACCGCCGGTAGGGTTGTTGGGCGAGCAAAGGAATACGAGCTTGGTGTTATCCGTACACGCAGACACGACAGAGTCGCTGTCCAATGCAAATTCTGCATGACTGTCCAGTGGTACTTTGATATTGCTGGCAGCTTGCATGTCGGCGTAAACACCGTACATCGCGAATGTAGGGGGCGTAGTCACGATGCTGTCGGAATAGGCGCGGCAGAATGTGCGTATCAGCAGGTCGATGGCTTCGCTGCTGCCGCGCGTGACCAACAAATTGCCGGGATCGACGCCGTACAGGTCTGCAAGCCGCTCGGTAATCGCGTCGGCCAGGATGGACGGGTAGCGGTGCAGCGAGGTCGCCGGAAGCAGCGGCGAGTTCGGCGCTTCATTCGCATTCAATCGAACGGTGTTGGGCTGTTGCGCCGCCGTGACGTAGGCGTGCAGCGCCGCGATTTCTGCGCGTGCCAGGCGCTCGATATTCATGATTCGCGGCCTGGTGCTTGCGCGAGGCGCACTGTGACCGCCGCCGCGTGCGCGTCGAGACCTTCCAGGCGTGCCAATTCCGTCACGGTTGGTGCCAAACTTTTGAGCCCGCCTAAAGTCAGTTCCTGAACGGTCATCTGGCGCTGAAACTGCTCCAATCCAAGTCCGCTGAAATTGCGTGCAGCGCCGTAGGTTGGCAGTACGTGATTCGTCCCACTGCAGTAGTCGCCAACCGACTCTGGCGTCCACGGACCGAGAAATACGGAACCGGCATTACTGATCGCGTCCAGGTACGAACGGGGATTGGCGATTTGCAAAATCAGGTGTTCGGGCGCGTACAAATTGCTGATATCGATTGCCTGGTCAATATCGTCACAAACGATTATTCGGCTGTGAGCCAGGGCGCCCATTGCGACTGAACTACGGGACAGCCTGGCGAGTTGCAAGACCACCTGTGCCGCGACGTCCGCCGCCAGCTGCGAGCTGGTTGTCAGCAGAATAACCTGGGAGTCAGCGCCGTGTTCTGCCTGCGAAAGCAGGTCGGAGGCGACGAAGGCCGGGTCTGCCGTTGCATCGGCGATTACCAGGACCTCTGAGGGTCCGGCGGGCAAGTCGATGGCGACGCCACCCGGTTCTCCAGCGACCAGAGACTTTGCGGCGGTCACCCAGGCGTTGCCCGGGCCAAAGATCTTGTCTACCCGCTGAATGCTTTCGCAACCTATGGCGAGCGCCGCAATCGCTTGGGCACCGCCGACTTTGTAAATTTCATCCACCCCTGCGCGCTGTGCCGCCACCAGTACAGCGGCATCTGCGCTACCGTCGCGGCGCGGCGGCGTGCACAGTGCCTTGCGTTTGCAGCCGGCGATGGTGGCGGGTACTGCCAGCATGATGGCAGCCGAGGGCAAAGGCGCACTGCCGGCCGGCACGTATAAGCCCACGGCGTCTATCGCACGGCTGAGCCGTTCACAGCGCACACCGGGCATTGTCTCTACGTCAATGCCGGGCTGCTGTTGCGCTTCATGAAAGCGGCGCACGTTGGCAATGGCAACGTCTATTGCCGCGACCGCCGTATCCGGGAGGGATTGTTCCGCAGCCCGCAGCTCTGCAGCGGAAACCCGGAACGGGTCTATGTCGACGCCATCCAGTTCCACTGTCAGTTCGCGCAGCGCGGTATCGCCACCTTCACGTACGCGTGCAATGATGTTGCGTGCGGACTGCTCTATGCTTTCACCGCCAATTATTGCGGGCCGCCGCAGTACTGCGTCACGTCGCGCCGCGTCCAACTCGCGCCAACGGAGCGGGACCAATTGCAGGTTCTGCGAGTTCACGCGAGCATTTTCTCGACAGGCAATACCAGCATGGCAGTAGCACCCGCGGCTTTGAGGTTTTCGAGTGTTTCCCAGAACACATTCTCGCGGCAAACTGCGTGCACAGCGACACGCTGGTCGTCGCCGTCCAGCGGAATAACGGTCGGTGCCTCGGAACCGGGTAATAGCCGTTTGATCTCAGCGAGCGCAGAGCGCGGTGCGTGCAGCATGATGTACTTGCTTTCGCGCACCTGCAGTACACCATCGAGTCGCTGCAGCAGCTTGTCGACCCATTCTTGCTTCGACGTTGTCAATGTTTCCCGGGTTTGTATGATGACCGCTTCGCTTGCCGCGACGGTCTGGACTTCCCGCAACTGATTTGCCGCGAGTGTTGAACCAGTCGAGACCAGGTCGCAAATAAAATCCGCACGCCCTAGCTTGGGTGCAATCTCCACCGCGCCGGAAAAATACATGATCTCCGCATCGATGTTGTGCTCGCGCAAATAGTTGCCGAGAGTCGCAACGTAGCTGGTGGCAATGCGTTTGCCGCGCAACGACTCAGGGCCGGCAAACTCGGCACCTTCCGGTGCGGCCAACGACAGGCGGCAATGACCGAAATCCAATTCGAAGACCTGGTCGAAGAGGGCGTCACGCCCTTCGGCTTGCAGGGCGAAGCGTTTTTCCGAGACAACGTTGAGACCTACGATGCCCAGGTCGCAGACATCGTCGCTGACCAGACCAGGTATGTCGTCATCACGCACCAGCAACAGATCGATGGGCATGTTCTCGCCGTAACAAAACAATTGGTCTTTGCTTTGCGTGAACTTTAGGCCGCAGCGTTCTAGTAGATCCAGTGAGTGATCTGTCAGGCGGCCGGATTTCTGCACCGCAATTTTTATGCGCTGCTCTTGCTTTTCCATTACTTGGGTCCTAGTGAGTGGCGCTGGCTTTGCGCGGGCGTTGCTTTCCGGTTCGTTCAATTGCCGTCTGGTAACCGCCATGTCCGTCGCTCAGGAAACGCGCCACGCGACCCACAGTGGTGACACTGACACCGGTCAGGTCATGAATTCGCCGATAGGGCAGGTCCTGCTGCAACAGGGCGACAACCTGCCAGCGATCTACCAGGGCTTGTAGCTCCGCAGGCGTGCACAGATCTTTCAGGAAGTTTCGGCATTCGTCGATGCCCTGCAGCGAACTGATTGCGTCAAACAGTGCATTCTCAGCGCGCTTTCGTGCTCGGTCGGATTCCTGACGATTCGGTTTCATGGCATTTGCGGGCTCGGCGGCTTGTAGTAATGTATTAACGCGTTAGTACGCTAATGCAGGCGATTGCCAATTGCAAGCATTGTATTTCCGCATGATCTGCACCCAATTGACGACTCTGGCGGTTTCGCTGGTAACAAAAAAAATGGCGCTTACGCACTTGACCCGCTCGCGAGTAACGCTCTAGACTCCATCGAACTCATCGAGACCGGCTGAGGGAAAGGCCCAAAGACGCCGGGGCAACCTGCAGGACTAACCATCCTGAGAAGGTGCCAACTCCTGCGGAGCGTTAATCGCTTCCGATAGATGAGGGTCAGTGCAACGTGGCGTCCGTCAGGACAATACGGAGGGCACGGCACCCTTCCTGCGGTTTCCGCGGGGTTCCGATGAGAGGAACGCGACCTGGTCGCACATTGGAAGCTCGAGCGGAGACAAACATGACCTCTTCAGTTCACCCGGCCACACGTGCTGTACGCGCTGCAATCGAATCTGACCAGCAGCATGGCGCGGTAGTGCCGCCGTTGTACCTGTCATCCAATTTCGCATTTGCCGGCTTCGGCGATAAGCGACAGTACGACTACACCCGCAGCGGCAACCCCACCCGGGACGCACTGGCGGATGCTTTGTGCGCGCTGGAAGGCGGCGAGGGCGCCGTTATCACGTCCTCCGGAATGGCAGCGTTGACCTTGCTGGTGCAGTTGCTCGAGCCGGGTGATTTGCTGATCGCGCCGCACGATTGCTACGGCGGCAGCTACCGTCTGTTTGAAAACCTGGCTGCAAAGGGACATTTTGACGTGGCCTTCGTGGACCAGACAGACGCCACCGCGATTGCAGCTGCGTGTGAGCGCAAGCCGAAACTGATACTGGTCGAAACACCGTCCAACCCATTGCTGCGGGTCGTGGATATCCGCGCTATTTCACGCCAGGCAAAAGTCTGCGGTGCATTGCTGGCCGTGGACAATACGTTTCTGTCTCCTGCGTTACAGAATCCACTGGAACTCGGCGCGGACCTCGTAGTGCATTCGACAACCAAGTACCTGAATGGTCACAGTGATGTTGTTGGCGGCGCCTTAGTGTCTGGTAGTGTCGAGTTGGCTGAGTCACTGTCGTGGTGGGCGAATTGCCTCGGGATCACTGGCGCACCGTTCGACAGTTTCATGACACTGCGAGGTGTTCGCACATTGCATTCGCGGATGCGAACGCATGAAGAGAATGCGGCTCAGTTGGTTGCAGCGCTGGTCGATCACCCGGCAGTCGCACGCGTCTACTACCCGGGACTGGAAGATCATCCTGGTCATGAGCTGGCAGCGTCGCAGCAGAAGGGCTACGGCGGCATGTTGAGTTTCGACCTGGCTGGGGACAGCGAGAACGTACGTGCTTTTGTCGAAAATCTGGAATTGTTTTCGTTAGCGGAATCGCTGGGAGGTGTCGAAAGTCTTGTTTGTCACCCCGCGAGCATGACCCACGCTGCTGTAAACCGCGAGGCGCTTGCCAAAGCCGGCATTGGCGACCGGCTTGTCCGTTTGTCAGTTGGTTTGGAGCATGGCGATGACCTGCTGGCTGACGTGTTGCAAGCACTTGACCGCGCCCTTGAGTGTAGCCGCGCTGCCACGCTTAGTGCGGTAGCTGTTTAGCCGGATTAAGGGTTTGCGCCTTTGCTACAGGCAGCGGCAGTAACTTCTGTTGCTTGGCGCGGCCGGGCTCAGGCCGCCTTATGCAATTGCTGAATTATCGCAGCAGTCATTTCCCGTGTGCTCAGGGTCGTTTCACCTGCGACCGCGATGTCGGCGGTGCGCTTACCATCGGTAATCACTTGTCGGACTGCATTTTCCACCGCAGCCGCTTCTTCATTCAAATGCAGACTGTGGCGCAACAGCAGCGCCGTCGACAAGATAATGCCGCAGGGATTGGCGATCCCTTTGCCTGCAATATCCGGCGCCGAGCCGTGAATCGGTTCGTATAAACCGCATTCGCTGTCACCGATCGAGGCAGACGGCAACATGCCCATCGAGCCCGCAAGCATGGATGCTTCGTCAGTCAGGATGTCTCCGAACATGTTCTCTGTCACGATGACGTCGAAATCCGCCGGGCGATTGATCAGGTGCATTGCTGCGGCATCGACCAACATGTGTTCGACCTGTACGTCGGAAAATTCGGTTGCAAGCAACTTGCTCGAAACATCGCGCCAGAGCCTTGAGGTTTCCAGAACATTGGCTTTGTCGACCGAACACAGCTTGCCCTTGCGGCTACGTGCGAGATTCGCGGCGACGCGAACAATCCGCTCGACCTCGTGTCGCTCATAGACACATAAATCGCTGGCGGAAGTTTCGTCACGCGTTTTGGCGCCAAAGTAAATGCCGCCGGTCAATTCCCGCACGACGATCATATCGACGTTATTGAGACGATCTTGCTTAATGGGCGATGCGCCGGCCAGCTCAGGGAGAATCTGAATTGGCCGCAGGTTTGCAAACACTTCGAGTTCAGCGCGTAACGCCAGCAAGCCCTGTTCGGGGCGCACTGCGGCGTTCGGGTCGGACCATTGTGGACCGCCAACAGCGCCAAGCAATACAGCGTGACTTTCCCGGCAGCTTGCTACTGTGTCGGGCGGAAGCGGGCTACCAATCGCATCAATAGCCGCGCCGCCGATCAGTTGATCCGAAAAGCTGAAGTTATGGTCATACTTGCTGGCGACCGCTTCCAGTACGCTGCGCGCACCCAGTGTGACTTCCGGTCCAATGCCGTCGCCGGACAATAGTGTGATCAGGGCGTCCAGGATCTGCTCTCCTCAAATTTGCTGATGTCGTTGTCGTGCTGGCGCAGAAAACCAAGCTGGTCGATTCCCTCCAGCAGGCAATAGCGCGCGAAATCATCAATAGGGTAGGTAACCTGGCGACCATCCGGCAGTCTGAGCTGTGATGCAGCTATATCAAGTTCAACGTTTATTCCCGGATTGCTGAGCAACCATTCCAGCAGATCCTGTTCGACCACTACTGGCAGCAATCCGTTCTTGAGTGAATTGCTGCGAAAGATGTCAGCGATTTCGCTGCTGATTACGGCCTTGATACCGTAGTCGAGCAATGCCCAGGGCGCATGTTCGCGCGACGATCCACAACCGAAATTGCGCCCGGCAACCAGAACCGAACAGCCGTGGGCCTCCGGCTGATTCAGAGCAAAGTCGTTTTTGGGCGAACCGTCGGCAGCGAAGCGCCAGTCGGCGAACAAGTTTTTGCCAAGACCGTCACGTGATGTTGTGGTCAGGAAACGGGCCGGAATGATCTGGTCGGTATCGACGTCGCTAACCGGCAATACGACCGTGCGCGAAGAAATTGTACTAATAGGTTCCATCGAACTCAGCCGTACTCAAAGAAATGGACGTGGGTCCGCTACATGCCCGCGGACAGCGGATGCGGCAGCGGTTGATGGGCTTGCAAGTATCGTACGCGCGCCTTTGCCCTGGCGGCCTTCGAAGTTGCGATTGCTCGTGCTGACACTCAGACGACCGGAATCGACCGTGTCGCCGTTCATGCCCAGGCACATGGAGCAGCCAGATTCACGCCATTCCGCCCCAGCCGTACGAAAAACTTCGTCAAGTCCCAGTGCTTCCGCTTCTGCCTTGATCTGTTGCGACCCCGGAACCACCAGCATCCGAACGCCGTCGGCAATGTGGCGTCCGCGCAGGATATCTGCGGCTTGTTGCAGGTCAGACAAGCGGGAGTTTGTGCAACTACCGATAAACACAACGTCTACTGCCGAAGCGGACAAGGGCTTGCCTGCAGTGATTTGCATGTAGTCGAGCGCCTTCAGAAAACCGGGTTCACGGCGATCCGGTACGGGTTCGTTTACACCGATCACCATGCCCGGGTTGGTACCGAAGGTCACCATGGGCTGCATTGTCGAGGCATCAATAGATATCGATTTGTCATATTTTGCATCGGCGTCAGTTGCCAAATGACGCCATCGTTTGACCGCGGCTGTCCAGTCGGCGCCCTGTGGCGCGCTTGGGCGGCCATGCAAGTATTCAAAGGTTGTGTCATCAGGCGCGATCATGCCGGCGCGCGCGCCGGCTTCTATGGACATGTTGCAAACGGTCATGCGCTGGTCCATATCCATTGCGGAGATCGTATCGCCACGGTATTCGATGACATGGCCGGTACCGCCGTCAACGCCGATCTGGCCTATTACTGCAAGAATTACGTCTTTGGCAGTGACGCCGCGAGCAAGCGCGCCGCGGATATCCAGCTCCAGCGTTTTTGCTTTCCTTTGCAGCAAGCATTGTGTGGCCATTACATGGCCCACTTCTGTGGTGCCGATACCGAAGGCGAGGGCGCCGAAGGCACCGTGCGTGCTGGTATGGCTGTCGCCACAAACGATGGTCTTACCAGGTTGTGTTGCGCCCAGTTCGGGTCCGATAACGTGCACGATGCCGCGATGTTTCGAGTCGAAGCCATGCAGTTCAAGGCCAAAGTCGCGGCAGTTTGTTTCCATCTGCGCCACCTGGCGAGCAGCGCCTTCAGCGACGACAGCGATATCACGCAGCGAACCGACAGGTGTGGTTGGCGTGGAGTGATCCATCGTGCCCAGGGTCAGGTCGGGTCGGCGCAGCGGCAGTTTGAGTTCGCGCAGCAGTGTAAATGCCTGCGGTGTCGTAACCTCATGTATCAGGTGCAGATCGATATACAGAATGGCCGGTGTCTTAGCCGACTCTGGCCTGACAATGTGATCGGCCCAGACCTTTTCATACAGCGTTCGTGCGTCGTTCGTGCGCATGCTGGCGCGTACCTGCGGTGTCAGTGGCGAAAAGAGTAATGAATGAAATCAGGAGGCGCTGGCTACGGCCGGTTGCGCCTCATCAAGGCCGTCCAGCCAGCCGTAACGGTCCTCGGTCGAGCCATCAAACAGTCCGAAAAATGCGTTTTGCAATTGCTCAGTTATCGGCCCGCGCTTGCCGGCGCCGATTTCGATTCTGTCGACCGAGCGAATAGGCGTAACTTCTGCCGCAGTGCCGGTAAAGAACATTTCGTCGGCCAGATACAGCGCCTCGCGGGCAATCGACTGCTCGCGAACGGTCAGACCGAGATCATTGGCGAGCTTGATGATCGTGTCGCGAGTAATGCCCGTCAGAATCGAGGCCGTCGAGGGCGGCGTCATGAGCTGTCCATCGCGAATGACAAACAGGTTTTCGCCGGCACCTTCACTAACTGTGCCGTCGGTTGACAGTGCAATGCCCTCGGCAAACCCGAGGCGTTTTGCTTCGGTGCTGATGAGTTGGCTGGAGAGATAATTGCCGCCTGCCTTCGCCATCGATGGAATCGTATTAGGCGCAACGCGCTGCCAACTCGAAACACAAACATCGACGCCTTTTTCAAGCCCGTCTGCACCGAGATACGCGCCCCATTTCCAGGCGCCTACGGCCACATCTACCTGATGCCCGGCCTTCGGCGCCAGGCCGATCTCCCCGTAGCCAAGAAACGCTACCGGCCGAATATAAGCGCCGTCAATCAGGTCGTTGGCGAGACACACCTGTTTGCAGACGGTGGTCAATTCATCAATCGAATATGGCAACTGCATCCGGTAGATTTTCGCAGAATCGAACAGGCGCCGGACATGGTCGCCGAGCCGGAAAATTTTCGGACCGGCGGGCGTACCGTACATACGGATTCCTTCAAATACCGAAGAACCATAATGCAGAGCATGCGCCATCACATGAACGCTGGCTTTTTCCCAGGGCATCATCTGGCCGTTCATCCAGATCAATTTGGCGCCATCAAAACTCATTTCTTGCCTCCGGAGGCACTTGTACTAATTCAAGACGGCGTAGCTTAGCAACTGCTGTGGGCTTTCGCACTTACGAAATACCGGTAGATTGCGGCATTCTGTGTGCGCTTCCCGCTAGTCCTGGCAGACGCCGCCAAGGCAGATTCGCGCTCAGCGTTGACGCACTACATCGACCGTGAATCGCCTGCTATCGTCAGGGCACGGCGCTAGATCGACGCCCTGTTGATATCTTCATTTATGGGTGCGCTGTCAAGACCACGCTCACGTCGTCGAAGTATGCGATTGATGACCTCAAGGCATGCACGGGTGCCGGACTCGACAATATCGACACTGGTGCCGTGGCCGCGCCAGGTTTGATCGTTGTGCTCAACAACGACGGTAACTTCACCCTGTGCGTCGTCACCAGCAGTTGCGCTGTGCAACTCGAATTTTCGCAAGACCAGCGATATTCCGGTGGCAATCTCCAGCGCTTTAAACGCCGCCTCCATCGGTCCTGCGGCGCTCGCAGTCTCGGCGCACTCGCTGCCGTCTTCATTTAGCAAGCAGATGCTGGCGTGGGCAGGCGTCTGTGTGCCTGTGCGCACCTCCATTGACTTTAGTTTCCATGGGCCGGTAGAGGAGCTGTCGACGTTAAGAATAATCGCTTCGATATCGCCGTCGTACATGTCTTTTTTCTTGTCAGCGAGCTTCTTGAATTCCTGGAATGCGCGATTCAGCTCGAAATCGTCCAGGTCAAAACCCAGATCGCGGACCCGGTCCCTGAACGCGTGCCGGCCACTGTGCTTGCCGAGCACGAGATTCGACTTACTAATGCCAACATCCTCCGGCCGCATGATTTCGTAGGTTGATGCATGTTGCAGCATGCCGTGCTGGTGAATGCCTGCTTCATGCGCGAACGCGTTTTCGCCAACGATCGCCTTATTGCGTGGGATCTGCATGCCGGTAATACCCGCCACCAGCCGGGATGTTGGATAAAGGCGGGTCGAATCGATGCCGGTCTCGATACCGAAGAATTCGGATCGCGTACGCAATGCCATGACAATTTCCTCAAGTGAACAATTGCCCGCACGTTCACCGATGCCATTGATCGTACATTCCACCTGACGCGCTCCCGCTGCAACCGCGGCGAGGCTGTTGGCGACCGCCATGCCGAGATCGTTGTGACAATGCACACTCAAAGTGATGTCGTCGATGCCGGCGACGTGTTGTTTGAGGTAGCGAAACAACTTGTCGAACTCGGCGGGAACCGTGTACCCGACAGTATCGGGAATGTTGACGGTAGTCGCACCAGCCTCAATCGCCGCAGAAACAACTTCCGCAAGATAGGCGAGTTCAGTCCGCGAAGCGTCCTCCGGTGAAAATTCGACATCGTCGCAGAGCTCACGCGCCAGGCGGATGGCGCCAACCGCACTCTTGATGATTTCCTCTTTGGCCATCTTGAGTTTGTGCTCACGATGAATTGCACTGGTTGCCACAAACACGTGAATTCGGTGATTGTCAGCACCTTTAACTGCGGCGTGCACTTTCTCGATGTCTTCCGGATGGCAGCGGGCGAGCCCGCAAATGATCGGCCCGCGATTCTCATCCGCAATGGCCTTAACGGCATCAAAATCGCCCGGGGACGCAGCGGGAAAACCGGCTTCGATTATGTCAACACGCAAGTCCGCGAGCGCTTTGGCAAGTCGGAGTTTCTCGCGCAGCGTCATGCTGCAACCCGGTGCCTGTTCGCCGTCACGTAACGTGGTGTCGAAAATCTTGATTCGCTGGTTGTTCATCGCCTGTCCCTTTGTGAAGTAAGCGACGTTGCTTTGCGCCTGTTCACATTGCTAGGAGTAAACAGCGATGCCGGATTCTGTTCAGTCCGGCACCGCCAGTTGACTTCGTGCTGACTGCGCTAGTTTTCGAGCCAGTCCATTCGACCGCGAAGGTCGGCGCCGACTTTT
Organism: Woeseia sp.; assembly: GCA_037968755.1. Lineage (GTDB taxonomy): Bacteria > Pseudomonadota > Gammaproteobacteria > Steroidobacterales > Woeseiaceae > Woeseia. Next base: position 21,519 of record JBBKWB010000125.1, on the reverse strand, counting down.
TCAATCTGGTGGTCAAGGTCTGCGTTCATTAGTCGACGGTATTCCTTCTGGCCGCCAGCTGTTTCCTTAATCCAGTTGCGTGCAAAAGTGCCGTCCTGAATGTCGTTCAGTACGTCCTGCATTTTCTCGCGTACGTGCGCGTCAATAACACGCGGGCCGCTGATGAGGTCGCCCCACGCCGCGGTTTCGCTGATGAACTCGTGCATTTTCTTCATGCCTCCTTCATGCAGCAGATCCACGATAAGCTTCAGCTCGTGCATGCACTCGTAATAGGCGACCTCTGGCTGATAGCCTGCCTTTACGAGAGTTTCGAAGCCCGCAACCACGAGCTCCGTAGCGCCGCCGCAGAGCACAGCCTGTTCGCCGAACAAGTCAGTTTCTGTTTCCTCGGCAAACGTGGTTTCGATAACGCCGGCTCTCGCGCCGCCGATGCCATGCGAATAGGCCAGCGCGAGTTTCAGGGCCTTGCCACTTGCGTCTTGTGCGACCGCGACCAGGCAGGGGACACCATGACCTTCTTCATATTGGCGCCGAACGAGATCGCCAGGACCTTTCGGCGCAATCAGTACCACGTCGATATCCGCACGCGGTTCGATTTGTTTGTAGTGAATATTGAAACCGTGCGCAAACAGAATGGCTGCACCTTTGTCGAGCGACGATTCAAGACTGCGGTACAAATCGCCTTGTACCAGGTCCGGTGTCAGGAACACCGTGATAGCAGCGCCTTTAACCGCGTCTTTCGGCTCCATGACGGTAAGGCCATCCGCTTCAGCACGCGCCCAGCTGGGGCCACCCTTACGTAGACCAACTACAACGTCCAGGCCGCTGTCTTTCAGATTGAGAGCGTGCGCTCGCCCTTGACTGCCATAGCCCAGAACGGCAATCCGCTGGTCGCTAAGGCAGGTAATGTCGACATCGGTCTCCGAGTACATTTGCATTGCTGTAGTCCCTAATCTATGGCGCTGCGAACGCCGTGTTGAACCAAATGAAAACTGTTGCGCGAACCAAAAAAAACCCCACGATCCGGTTCAGGATGCGGGGTTGGCCGTTGCTTACTGCGACTTCAGGCGTTACCCGCTATGTCTCCCGCTAAGGAGGACACTAAGCAGCACCCACAGCTTAAGCGGAGCGGCTTGGTGCAGGACCTGTGCTGTTGTCGCAAAAATACGCATAGCGGTCGATGATGTTGGATGCCCATGTCGATGTCAACTGCAGGAAAAACAGTTGCTCGTGTTACTGCAGCGGTCACCGCGCTTCTGCGTTCGCGCTGCCGCTGAACACAGCTGGTCGTCGTGCAGTGCGGCCGCAGCGGCAGTTGCTCAGGGATTCGCGATCTGTACCCAAGGTTCTTGGTCAGCGTCAGATTTTGATGATGACTTTCCCTTGGGCACGGCGATCGGCGAGGCACTGCAGCGCCTCTGCTGCGGCCGCCAATGGAAATACCTGCGACACATGCGGCCGCAATTCGCCGTTTGCGAAGTGCTGCAATAGCTCGTGCGTATTCTCTTGTTGCGCGGCGGGTTCCGTTTCGGCGAAGCGACCCCAGAACACGCCCACCACTGAGCTGCCTTTCAAGAGCGGCAAATTCGCCGGAATCTTCTGGATACTGCCTGATGCAAAACCGATGATCAGGATACGGCCATTCCACGCAACTGAGCGCAGACACTGATCGAAAAGCTCGCCGCCGACCGGATCGTAAATCACGTCGGCACCCTTGCCTCCAGTGAGTTCCTTGACCCGCTCGCTCAGTGATTCGCAACTGTAGTTGATGCCTTCGGTAGCGCCGTAAGAACGGGCCAGTTCGAGCTTTTCGGCAGAACTGGCGGCAGCGATAACTTTGGCGCCGGCCAGCCGACCGAGTTCAACCGCGGTCAGGCCGACACCACCGGCAGCGCCCAGTACCAGCAGTGTTTCGCCGGGCTGAATTTTGCCGCGCTGCTTCAACGCGTGGTATGACGTGCAGTAAGTCAGGATAAAACCCGCAGCCTGTTCATAGCTCATGGCGTCAGGAATCGGCATAACCCGAGCGGCTGCAATAGACACCTGTTCCGCCATGGCACCAAAGCCGCACATGGCGAGTACACGTTGTCCTACTTGCAGACCTTTAACCCCATCGCCAACCGCTATGATGTCGCCTGAAAATTCGGCGCCCGGGGTGAAGGGCAGGTCGGGTTGCATTTGATAACGCCCGGCTACCATCAACACATCCGGAAAATTCACACCGCATGCCCGCACGGCAATGCAGACTTCGCCGGCGGCGGCTACCGGTTCGGGGCGATCTTCTATCGTCAGCTGATCGGGGGTTCCGTGTTGATTGCAGATAACGGCTTGCACGTAGTGGCTCCTGGGCTTGACGCTTGAAATTCGAGTCCGTGCCGGCTGCTCGCAGGTGTTCACAGTACGTCAGCCTTATTGTGCGACGCAACATCAGCTGCGCCTGAGTGAGGCGGTTGTCCGTTGCGAATATATAAGGGTATGCTCCGCCGTCCAGTTCTGAAGCCCGAGTCTTGCATGCAGGCAATCCACTGATGGATTTTGACTATTCTCCAAAGGTTCAGGAGCTGCGCGCCCGCTTGCTGGCGTTCATGCAGGAACACATTTATCCGAATGAAAAGCTCTATGCCGAGTCGGTCGCCAGTGGCGATACACGCTGGAGCATACCGCCCATTATGGACGAACTTAAGGGCCTGGCTCGCGCGGCGGGCTTATGGAATCTGTTCTTGCCGGACAGCCAATACGGGGCAGGCCTCAATAACCTGGATTACGCGCCTCTGGCGGAAATCATGGGTCGTTCACTCATCGCGTCAGAAGTCTTTAACTGCTCCGCACCCGATACCGGCAACATGGAAGTCCTGGTGCGCTACGGCAGCGACCTGCACAAGAAGCAGTGGCTTGAGCCTTTGCTGCGTGGGGAAATTCGCTCAGCCTTCGCAATGACCGAACCGGACGTTGCCTCGTCCGATGCGACCAACATTTGCTCGACGATCGTCAAAGATGGCGATGATTACGTAATTAACGGCCGTAAATGGTGGACGTCGGGTGCCATGGATCCGCGCTGCCGGATACTTATTTTTATGGGCAAGACCGATCCGGACGCCCACCGCCACAGTCAGCAATCGATGGTACTCGTGCCGATGGATACGCCTGGCGTGACGGTGGTCAGGCCGCTTACGGTCTACGGCTTCGACGATGCGCCACACGGTCACGCCGAAGTGACTTTTGAAAACGTGCGCGTTCCCCGGGAAAACCTGTTGCTTGGGGAAGGCCGCGGGTTTGAAATTGCGCAAGGCCGACTAGGGCCTGGCCGAATACATCATTGCATGCGCCTGATTGGAATGGCCGAGCGCGCGCTCGAGGCTATGTGCGCACGAGCTGAAGCACGCGTGGCATTCGGTCGTCGACTGGACGAGCAAGGCGTAGTTCGTGAGGCGATAGCCGATTCGCGAATCGACATCGAACAGGCGCGGTTGCTGACGCTAAAAGCCGCAGACATGATGGATAAGGTGGGCAACAAGGTCGCCAAGGCGGAGATCGCGATGATCAAGATTGTCGCGCCATCCATGGCACTAAGAGTTATTGATCGGGCGGTACAGATCCATGGCGGTGGCGGCGTCAGCGAGGACTTTGGACTGGCGGCGGCGTGGGCAGGTGCGCGAACCTTGCGACTGGCGGATGGGCCGGATGAGGTACATCGTGCCTCGCTGGCGAAGCTTGAAATGGCGCGTCAGCGGGAAATGCGCGGTTGAGACAGCGCTTCAAAAGTGGTTGCCGATTGCAGAATAATAGGTTCCTTTTGTTACCAAGAGCTTATGTTGTAGATGGGCTGGCGATCTATCAGGCATGTGGTATTCTTGGCTGGCAGAAGGGGGCCCAATCAAAATCAGGCAGAGGACGGACTACCTCAGCCTTACAAAGTGGCCCGGAAAGCTGGTGATCTGGAAGCAGACAGAAAGGGTTAGCAGAATTAAAAGTTTCAAACGCCGCGACATCAGGGGAGAGGGTCGCGTGTGAAGCGAGGTTGCCGGAGTAAGGTGGCAGTCCTTGCATTATTATGTGCAGGTGCTAGACCAATCCCCGCGCATCACTCTCCCCAACGATTCAAACAAATCATTACATCAAAACTCGATCTTTAAGGAGTGTCCATGAAACGGTGCAAAAGTAGCAGTCGGCAGATGGCAGCTGCAGTCATTGCAGTAACTGTCATCGCAACATCCGGCAGCGTCTTCGCCCAAACCGTCGATGACGTATTAAAAGCTGACCAGCGACGGTTAGAACTGGCTCAGGCTTCACAGGAGCGAATTAATGAGGTGGTAGAGGGCACTCGTTCTCTGACTGATCAGTATCGCGCTATCAATAAAGAAATTGACGGATTGCGTGTATACAACCGACTGATGTCGGCGCAGGTCGAAGGCCAGCAGGCAACACTTGCTGACATCGGCCTATCAATGGATCAGGTAGATGTAATCAACCGCCAAATTTTTCCGCTGATGACCCGCATGATTGACGGCATTGAGCAGTCTATCGCGTTGGACATTCCGTTCCTGCTGGCTGAGCGCACAGGGCGAGTAGATGCGCTTAAGGAAATCATGGAGCGCTCGGATGTGAGTGTTGCCGAGAAATTCCGTAAGGTCATGGAGGCCTATCAAATCGAGATGGACTACGGCTCTTCGGCCGAGTACTACAAAGAGTCACTCGATATCGACGGTGGCTTGCGCGATTACAACATGCTGCGCATTGGTCGAGTCGGCCTCTACTTCCAGTCAGACGATTCGCAGATTACGGGTCACTTCAACCAGGAAACCCGTCAATACGAATTGTTAGACAGCGAAAACAGAAGTGAAATTCGGAAAGGATTGCGAATGGCTCGTCAGCTGATCGCGCCTGAACTGCTTCTGTTGCCGATTCCGGCGGCTACACCTGCGGAGGCTTCTTAATATGAAACGCATAGCAATATTAGTCGTCGCCGGCGTACTCGCCTTCGGCGCAGCGCAGGCACAAGACGCTGCTGGCAGCATGACCGAACTGTTGAACATGATTCAACGCGGTCAGGCTCGGGATTCCACTGAAGCGCGTCAGCGCGAAGCTGAGTTTGCGCAACGCCGCAACGAGCAACAGCAGATTCTCACTCAGTCACGCGCCGAACGCACACGCCAGGAAACTGAGAGTGGGCGCCTCGAAACGTCCTTTGCTGCCAATCAGCAGCAAATTATCGATGCGCGCGCCGCGCTGGATGAGCGTCTTGGCGCTTTGAAAGAATTGTTTGGCGTACTGCAAACGGTTACCGGCGATGCACAGGGACGCTTCAAAACGTCGCTGACCAACGTCCAGTATCCGGATCGCGGTGAGTTCCTCGTCGAACTCGGCAGCAAAATGGCCGGCGCCAGCTCACTGGCATCAATTGAAGATATTGAACGGCTTTGGTTCGAACTGCAGCGTGAAATCGCAGAGTCGGGCAAGATTGTTCGTTTCAATCAGGACTTCGCAACTGCTGACGGTGAACGTGTAAACGATGAGGTCGTTCGTGTCGGCGTATTCAATATTGTCTACGCTGGCGGATACCTGCAGTACGACCCGACAACTGAAAATGTAACCGAACTGCAGCGTCAGCCAGAACAGGGGCGCTACACCAACTCTACCGGCGACATTCTTGGTTCCGGTGATGGCACCGTACGCTTCGGACTCGACGTAACGCGCGGTAGCATTTTGGCACTGCTCGTGGAGTCGCCGACCGTCATGGAACGTGTGCACCAGGGTGGCATCGTTGGTTACTGCATTATCGGTCTCGGTATTGTGGGCCTGCTGATCGCACTGTGGCGCTGGATCGGCCTGTCCTCGGACAGCCGTAAAGTTGCCGCACAGCTCAAACGTGATTCGGCCAGTACCGACAATCCGCTGGGCCGTGTTCTCGCAGCCTACGAGTCGAACAAGAACGCCGATACCGAAACCATCGAGTTGAAACTCAGCGAAGCCGCACTGAAGGAAATGCCGGGTCTGACGAAGGGCTTGCTCTTCATCAAGGTAATTTCCGTGGTCGCTCCGCTGATGGGTCTGCTCGGTACGGTTACGGGTATGATCAAGACCTTCCAGGTCATCACGCTCTACGGCGCCGGTGATCCGAAGATGATGGCAGGTGGTATTTCACAAGCCTTGATGACGACCGTACTGGGTCTGGTAGTTGCCATTCCAATGGTACTGATCCATACCCTGGTAAGTGGCCAGAGCCGCAAGATCGTCAATATCATCCATTCACAGAGTGCCGGCATTGTTGCCCAGCATTCTGAGAAGCACGGCTAACGCCGAGGGGAGCGACGATGCTTTGGTTGTCTGACAGCTTTGAGGCTATCCGGGATTTCATGGATCTCGGCGGCCCTGTCTTACGCTGGATTGCAGTCACCATCTTCGTCATGTGGGTTTTGATTGTTGAGCGAATCCTGTTTTTCCGCAGCCAGATGAATAGTCTGGCTGCGGATACTCTCGAAAGTTGGGAGGCACGCCCGGAACGCAAGTCCTGGGGCGCGCATCAGATTCGTGAAGGCATGATTTCAAAATTCGAAATGGCGACTAACCGTTCTATTCCGATGATTCATACCTTGGTAGCGCTTTGTCCGTTGCTGGGTCTGATGGGAACCGTAACTGGCATGATCAAGGTGTTCGAGGTCATGGCGGTGTCGGGGTCCGGTAATGTTCGGGCAATGGCTGCAGGTGTATCGCAAGCGACAGTGCCGACAATGGCGGGAATGGTGGGGGCTCTTTCGGGGGTCCTTCTCGTGACACTACTCAGCCGCCGCGCGGCGCGTGAAGTGGAGTTCCTTCAGGACTCTCTCACGATGGATCATTAAGAAGGTAGATAGACATGCGTAAAGGAAACGAAGGAATGGGCGGCGACGAGGACGAAGCTGCAATCGACCTCACGCCCATGCTCGACGTTGTATTCATCATGCTCATCTTTTTCATCGTAACGGCATCCTTTATTAAGGAAGCCGGCATCGACGTGAACCGCCCGGATGCACCAACGGCGGAGAAAGTTCAGGACGCCAATATCCTGATCGCGATTAGCTCCAATGATGAAATCTGGATTGACCGGCGGCTTATTGATCCGCGCGCCGTTCGAGCCAATATTGAGCGTTTGCACGCGGAGAATCCGAAAGGCTCCGTCGTCATTCAGGCCGACAAAAAGTCGACCAATGAAATGCTCGTAGTGGTGATGGATGCTGCAAGATCGGCGGGAGTATTTAACGTGTCAATCGCGGCAAACGACTAGGAACCGGACAGGGTGTTCGGGGTCAAAATGAAGAATGACTCCGGATTCCCGCCCACCCCCTAGCGCCGTGGGCGTTACAGGAGAGTTGAATCATGATAGGCCGATACGCATTTGCAATTGTCGTCGGATCCCTTGTTACACTGAGCTTGCTGTTTGTAATGCACCTGCTGATCGAGAGCGGGCAGGACGCACTCAGCCAAGAGCGCGAACGCCATATGTTGGAGTTTGTGCGCGTCAAACGTAACGAACGGGTGAATACCGAAGACATAACCCCTGAGAAACCACCAAAGCCACCGGAAGTGCCACCGGAAGTGCCGCCTCAGGATATGGACACGATGGATCCTAATGCGCCAACCATCAATGTGCCGCCGCCGACCGTAGCGCAGGCCGTGGATATTGGTGGCCCGGGTGGCATGAATATCGCCGAAGGCGATTACCTGCCAATCGTTCGAGTTGCGCCGGTGTACCCATCGCGTGCTTTGTCTCGTGGCATTGAAGGTTTTGTTGACTTGTCATTTACAGTTACCACGGCTGGAACTGTCGCTGATCCGGTTGTCATTCAATCAACCAGTAGCCTTTTCGATCGGGCAGCAACTCGCGCAGTACTCAAATTTAAGTACAAGCCGCGCGTTGTCGATGGCGTTCCGGTAGATGTACCGAACGTTAAAACCAGAATTACGTTCAAGATCGAGGAATAAACGAGCCTGGCGGGAGCAAGACCTACCACTCCGAAGTGCGGGACTCGATTTAAGGATATTTGATTATGAAACTCGAAACGCGACTCTCAACCAGGCTGTGCATGTTGTTGCTGTCAATTTTTCTGATAGCCGGAACGGCAACAGCCCAGGAACGAGCAAACGCTGAGGAAGACGATACCAAGACCAAGCAGGCGCAAGCCGTTAGCAAGAAGGTCTACGATCGTATTCAGCAGGCTCAGGAAAAGGTTGATGCGAAAGAATACGACGCTGCACTCAGGATCCTGGGTGACCTTCGTAACGATAAGTTGACCGAGTATGAGCTACAGAACGTACTCAACTACCTTGGCTTCGTTTACTACAACATGGACAACGTCAAACAGGCGATGCGGGTCTACGAGGACATGCTGAAGATTCCCAGCATCGAACCGCAGATCAAAAAGCAGACGGTATACACGCTCGCACAGCTTGCGACGATGGAAGAGCAGTACAGTCAAAGCCTGAAGTATCTTGACCAGTGGTTCGTACTTGAATCAAATCCGGCGCCGGAACCGTACATTCTGTATGCACAGAATCTGTATCAGGAACAGCGCTACGCCGATATGATCAAGCCGATCGAAACGGCGATGCAAGTGGCTACCAAGCGAGAAAAGGAAATCAAGGAAGACTGGTACGTGTTGTTGAACTTTGCGTATTTCCAACAGGAAAACTACGCGAAAGTTCGCGACATCCAGAAGACCCTGCTGGCCACGTGGCCGAAGAAGCGTTACTGGTTCTCGCTTGCAGGTGCCTTCACGGAACTGGGCGAAGATCAGAACCTGATCAGTGCATACGATGCAGCGCATACTCAGGGTCTGCTTGAGAAGGAGTCTGAGTTTGTAACCATGGCGCAGCTCTATATGCAGGCAGAAGTGCCTTACAAGGCGGCCACGCTCCTTGATCAAAAAATGAAGGACGGCATTGTGCAAAAGAATGCCAAGAACTATCGGTTGCTGTCACAGGCCTGGCAGCTTGCAATGGAAGACGAGAAGTCAATTCCGGCATTGCAGGCAGCGGCTAATCTTGAAGAGGACGGCGAGCTGTTTGTGCGCCTGGGTAACGCTTACCTAAATCTCGGTGAGTACGACAAGTGCGAGGATGCGGTCAACGCAGGTCTGAAAAAGGGCGGCTTGAAGAGTCCTGACAACGCACAAATATCCATGGGCATGTGCTTGTACAATCTCAAGAAGTATCAGGGTGCCATCACTGCATTTCGTCAGGCTGGCAAGAGCAGCCGCTCGCAACGAATTTCAAGGCAGTGGGTCAGCGTAATTGAGAGTGATATCGAGCGCGATGAGCAGATTCGGCTCGCGGAAGCGGCGGCTCGCAAACGCACAGAACAGCTTGAGAAGCGCCGTCAGGAGGCTAACCGTATCTAGTCTCTCGACCTTGTAATCAAAAAAGCCCGGCATTCGCCGGGCTTTTTTTTACTCCCCAATTGCCTCCGGACAAGTCGCGTTGACCCTGCAAGTACGAGGCCCTTAGAATACCGGACCATTTTTGAGTCCCTGGAAGTTCAGTAATGCCAAAGATTACCTACATCACGCCCGATGGCGAACGCCACGATGTTGAAGTGGAAAACGGCTATACCGTGATGGAAGGTGCTATCAATAACAATATTGATGGCATTGTCGCCGAGTGTGGAGGCGCATGCGCCTGCGCAACCTGCCATAGCTACATTGACGAAGCCTGGGTTGCGAAACTGCCCGAGATGGACGACATGGAAGACAGCATGCTGGACGCTGCCTACGATCGTAAAGACAACAGTCGCTTAACTTGCCAGCTTGAAGTCAGTGATGAGCTGGATGGGTTGGTGGTACACGTTGCTGAAAATGACGTGTGATCATTGCCACGGAGTCGACTTATGACGGCCGGGACTTGATCTTGCGCTAAGTGTCGGATGCCGGCGAACGATGCCTCCGGCCCGAAACCTCGCGATGGACCAAGGCAGTGTCTCCCGGGACCTCTTTAGAGGGAATAAAGCGGACCTATTCAATGGTGGTGTTCGGCCGAGCCGCCTAGTTGAAACATAACGAAGCGAGTGGGAGCCATCCCCCTAAATAGGTCAGCCGAACGCCTTCTCTTGCATCGACCGTATCTTTGATTCTGCAGAGCCTTTAATCAAGCGCTGAGCGAAAGACCGAGTCTCGAACGACTAAATCTATCTCAGGCCAGTTTCCGATCGGCCGATGACGATACGCTGAATTTCACTTGTGCCTTCGTAGATCTCTGTAATCTTCGCATCGCGAAAGTAACGTTCCAGCGGCAATTCTTTGCTATACCCCATGCCGCCGTGAATTTGTAAGGCTTCGTTGGTTACGAACATTGCGGTTTCAGAGGCGAATAATTTAGCGATGCTGCCATCGACCGTGTATTTTTCACCGGTTTCGCGACTCCGCATTTTCCGCCAGGCGGCGCGATAGACCAACAATCTGGCCGCATCAATGCGCATTTTCATGTCGGCAATCTTGTTTTGAATGGTTTGAAAAGAACCAATTGCGACACCAAACGCGTGACGTTCCCGCGAGTAAGCAACTGCCGCATCATAGGCGGCCTGGGCAATGCCAAGCGCCTGTGCGGCGATGCCGATGCGACCGGAATCCAGTACGGTCATGGCGATTCGGAATCCTTTCCCTTCTTCGCCCAGCCGGTTTTCGACCGAGCATTCATAGTCGGTTAGCTCAATTTCACAGGTAGCCGATGCGCGAATGCCGAGCTTCGGTTCGATTTTTCCGCGATGAAAACCTGCGCCTTCTGTGTCGATTATGAATGCGGTTACACCGCGCGAGCCGCCTGCATCCATATCGGTTTTGGCGAAGAGAACCATGTAGCGAGCAACCGGGCCGGAGGTGATCCAGGATTTCTTGGCATTGATCAGGTAATGCGTGCCGTCCTTGCTCAACGATGCCCGTGACCGCATTGCCGCCGCATCTGAGCCGGACTGTGCTTCAGTTAGTGCATAGGCTCCGTTGACCTTGCCCGACGCGACCGGAGTTAGATACGCCTTCTTTTGTTCTTCCGTGCCGAATTGCAGTAAAGGCACGCCAAACAGAGTGTTGTTGACGGAGGTAATGACACCGTGCGCGGCGCAGGCGGCCGAAAGTTCTTCGATTACCAGGGTGAAACTGATGCTGTCGAGACCGGAGCCGCCGTATTCTTCTGGCACTTCGACGCCCATAAAGCCCAATTCGCCAGCAAGACGAATTGTCTCGCTTGGAAACTCTCCGCTTTTATCAAATGCTGCAGCGACCGGCGCAATCTCGCTTTGCGCGAACTCCCGCGCGGCGGATTGAATCATCTGTTGTTCTTCGTTGAGTTCGAAATGCATGACAGGTCCTCCTGAACAGCGGGATTATACGGACGTTGGCCGATTGAGCCACAGGGAAAATGCTGGTGACAGCCGAGCGGTAATTCGATGGTCGGACATGACGGCTTCCGCAAATGAGCATACCATTGCGATTTGCGGGCGCAGCTGTCGTGCCCGGCGGACTATTGCTCACCGAAGCAGGAGAACTACGTATGTCGATCAAAGCGGGCGACAAGATGCCTTCCGGAACACTTGGCGTAATGACGGATGCAGGACCTGGCGCTATTTCCAGCGAAGAGTTGTTTGCCGGAAAGAAAGTTGTGCTGGTATCTGTGCCGGGCGCATTCACACCAACCTGCTCAATGAATCATCTTCCCGGCTTCGTCGATCATGCCGACGATTTGTCGGCTAAAGGCGTAGATACGGTTGCCTGCATGGCGGTAAACGATGTCTTCGTTATGGACGCCTGGGGCAAAGATCGAAACGTCGGTAACAAGGTCATGATGCTTGCCGATGGCAACGGCGAATACGCAAAAGCACTCGGTCTGGAAATGGACGCGTCTGGCTTTGGTATGGGCACACGTGGCCAGCGTTTCGCTATCGTTGTGGATAATGGCGTGGCAACCCACGTTGCGGTTGAAGCGGCGGGTAAATTTGAAGTCAGTAAGGCTGAGGCGATTCTGGCCCAGCTGTAGTTATTCGCACGGGCATTGCAGCGCAATGCTGCAATGCCCGTGAATTTAACCAGCGTACGGCGACTAACTCTTAGTTGCTGAGTGCTGCCTGCAAGTCCGGCACGACAGTGAACAGGTCGCCGACCAGGCCGATATCGGCCACTTCAAAGATAGGCGCTTCCGCATCTTTGTTGATTGCGACTATAGTTCCCGCATCTTTAATCCCGGTAAGGTGCTGAATCGCACCAGAGATGCCGATTGCGATATACAAGTCCGGCGCAATGATCTTGCCTGTCTGGCCGACCTGCATTTCATTTGGGACGTAGCCTGCATCGACCGCAGCACGTGATGCGCCCACCGCAGCACCGATACTGTCCGCAAACTTGTAGATCACATCGAAGTTCTCGGCACTGCCCAGTGCGCGACCACCGGATACGACTTTGGCTGCGGTCTGCAGGTCCGGTCTGTCGGACGAGCCTGCCTGCAATTCAACGAATCGTGTGTGCTGCGGTATTTCGGCCGTTATCGAAACGTCTTCCACTGGTGCATCGTTGTCGAATGCAGCCGCGCTGTACGATGCTGTGCGAACCGTGGCAACAACTGTTTTGTCGGCGGTGGCTTCGACCGTGATAATTGCGTTGCCGGCGTAGATAGGTCGCTTGAAGCGATGTGCGCCAAGGATGTCCATGATGTCGCTAATCTGGTTAACGTCCAGCAATGCCGCCACGCGCGGCATCAGGTCCTTGCCAAACGTAGTTGACGGGCCAAATACATGCGAATAGCCGGCGGCGAGGGCGACCACTTGTGGTGCGATAGCTGCTGCCAGGGAATGCTGACTGGCGGGGTTGTTGACCAGCACAACGCGCGCCACGCCGTTTATGCGAGCTGCTTCAGCCGCAATCGCTGCGCCGTCAGCGGCTAACACGGCAATATCTATTTCAGCACCGTCTATGGATGCAGCGCAGCTGACGCATTTTGCCGTGCTCGGATTGAGCGCGCTGCCATCATGTTCAGCAATAACCAGAATCTTGCTCATTACAGAAGTCCTTTTTCTTTCAGCGCCGCAGCCAGTTCGGCTACATCCTTAACCATGATACCTTTCTGTCTTTCCTGCGGCGGTTCGTACGCAGTGGTGCGAATGCTGTCGTCCGCGCTTACGCCCAGTTCACTCGCATCAATCTGATCGAGCGGCTTTTTCTTCGCTTTCATGATGTCGGGCAGTTTGACGTAGCGTGGCTCGTTCAGACGCAGGTCTGTTGTAACTACCGCGGGCAAGTCCACCTCGATGGTCTCGAGACCGACGTCAACCTCGCGAGTTACTTTAAGCTTGTCACCGTTCACGGCAACTTTCGATGCGAAGGTGGCCTGCGGTCGTCCCCACAGTGCCGCGAGCATTTGCCCGGTCTGGTTATTGTCGTTGTCGATGGCCTGTTTGCCGAGAAGTACAAGCTCTGGCGCTTCCCGCTGCACGATCTGCAGCAACAATTTGGCAGCACTCAAGGAATCAAGTTCGCTATCGGACTTAATGAGAATGGCGCGATCGGCGCCCATAGCGAGGCCTGTTCGCAACTGCTGCTGTGCTACCTCCGGGCCGATCGAAACCACTATTACTTCTTTAGCTTCACCACTTTCGCGTATGCGCAGGGCTTCTTCGAGTGCAATCTCATCGAACGGATTAATGCTCATCTTGACGCCGTCGGTTTCGACACCGCTACCGTCCGCGCGCACTCGAACTCGGACGTTGTAATCTACGACCCGTTTCAGGCCTACCAGTATCTTTTCCACTCCGGGCATCTCCAGTATCGGTCAAACTCAGGCCGCGAATCAGCGCCTGATGGTCGAAACGGCGCATTGTCCCCGACCCGTATCAGGTGTACAAGGCGCATTCAACGAATTCAGTACGGGAGGCGTGAATGCAGGAATTTACCGGCCTTATATCTGTAAGTGAGTTGCAGGCCCGACTGGGTACGGCGCAGCTCGCGATTGTCGATTGTCGTTTCGATCTGTTCAATCCAGCGCAGGGCGCGTTGGATTTCGCGAACGGGCATGTGCCTGGCGCTGTGTACGCGAATCTGGACAACGATCTCGCTGCTCCGGTCACCCCGACCTCCGGGCGGCATCCGCTGCCAGTCATAGCCACGTTAGAGGCGACTCTTCGGCGCTTCGGTATCAGCTCGAATAGCCAGGTCATTGTCTACGATGGCGGTCACGGGGCGCTGGCGTCACGCTTGTGGTGGATGTTGCGCTGGCTGGGGCACGAACGGGTCGCGGTGCTGGACGGCGGTCTGGCTGCCTGGAGCGCCGCCGGGCCGGCGTTGGAGCAGGCAGCTCTGACGCCCCCTGAAGGCGATTTCTGCGCCCGCGAGCGGCCAGGATGGGTCCTGACTACCGATGAGCTGTCACAGCGCCTCACGAGCAATTCAGCGCCCCTGCTGGTCGATGCGCGGGAAGCGCCACGATTTCGCGGGGAAGCCGAGCCTATCGATAGCCTGGCCGGGCATATTCCCGGTGCGGTTAACTTCCCGTTTGCGCAAAATATGGGCGAGACCGGACGCTGGCGCACGGCTGATGATCTGCGGCAAGCCTGGCAGGACCTGCCAGGACCCGCTGCAGGCGGCGAATGGGCGGTTATGTGTGGTTCCGGTGTCACGGCCTGTCATCTGGCCCTGTCGGCGCATTTGGTGGGCTTGCCGCCGCCGCGTTTGTACGCTGGATCCTGGAGCGAGTGGATCCGGGACCCGCGCCGACCGGTCGCGCCGTGAAGCCGCCTGCGAGGCGCACGACTGGACTGGCCGGCAGCGGGAGCTCCTGAACTTAATTCAGGACAGGTCTGTCCAATCGACTGGCAGCACAACAATCTTCAGATTCGGGAATGGCATCAACCTGACATTGGTAATATTTATGAAAAGGGTTTTTAAACAATTTGTTACAGTCGCTTTCTCAAGTGCTTTAGTGGCAACTGCAGTAGCCGACGAGACGCCTCGGAAGCCCCTCGATGGGCTCGAATTGCGAGGTTCCGATTGCATCCTGATCCGGACTATCCGAGACTATACGCCGCTGGATGACAGCAACCTCCTGATCTGGGGCGCAGCCAAACGCGGTTATTTGGTGACCCTGACCAGGCCAGCATTCGGGATCCGAAGTTCTTTCCGACTCGGCTTCTCGTCACGAGACGATCAGCTTTGCCCGTATGGCGGCGATTCAATTGTCTTCGGTAATTTGGCCAGCGACAGCGTCCGGGTGAGATCGATCAGTCGGGTGAACAAAGAACAAGCCGAGGACATACAGATTCGGTTTGGCAAGAAAGAGCCAACAGAACAAAAGGCACCGGCACCGGAAGAAGTTAAAGGCGCCGAGGTCGAAGAGCTAGACTGAGCTGGTTCGTCGGGACCGCAAGGTTTCGATACCAACACAGTCGCGCAATCCGCAATCTCCGTGCGGACCCAGCCCGGCCAGCTAACGCTGGCCGGGTTTTTTATTGCGCGCGGTCCGAATGCTTGCACTGTTGCAAGCACCACTCGACAATCGGTCGCCTTGTTAGGACACGGACAAGAAAGAATGAGCGGACCGCTGGTTGGTTTGAAAGTACTGGATCTCAGCAGAGTATTGGCGGGTCCGTGGGCCAGTCAGTTGCTTGCCGACTTCGGAGCGGATGTCATCAAGGTTGAGCGCCCGGGGCAAGGCGACGATACGCGGCAATGGGGGCCTCCCTGGCTGCAAACGCCGGACGGCGAAAGCACTCGCGAGTCCGCGTACTTTCAATCGACTAATCGCAACAAGAAATCAATAACGGTTGATCTTTCGAAACCTGCGGGGCAGGAAGTTGTAAAGCAGCTGGCGAAAAGTAGCGATATCCTGCTGGAAAACTACCGGGTAGGTGCGCTGGCAAAATTCGGACTTGATGCGGCCAGCCTGACAGCATTTTGTCCGCGACTGATTTACTGCTCCATATCTGCATACGGACAAGAGGGGCCGCGCGCCAACGAACCCGGCTACGATGCGATGATCCAGGCGGCGGGCGGGTTGATGAGCCTCACCGGAGACGCGGCTGGCATGCCGCAAAAAACCGGCGTGGCAATCGCGGATATCATGACCGGAATGTATGCGGTCAGCGCCATTCTCGCCGCTGTGCATGCACGCGAGCAGAGCGGGTGTGGTCAGCATATTGACGTGCCACTGTACGATAGTCAGCTCGCCTGGCTTGCCAACCAGTCCATGAACTATCTGGTTAGTGGCGAAGTGCCACAGCGACACGGCAATGCGCATCCCAATATTGTGCCGTATCAATCATTCCGGACCAGCGACGGCTTCCTGATGTTGGCGGTAGGCAATGATCGGCAATTTCGTGACTGCGCGGTCTGCCTGGATTGCCCCGAACTCGGTGGCGATGAACGTTTTCAGAGTAACTCGCTACGCGTGCAAAACCGGCAGATTCTGATTCCATTACTGGAGCAGCGTATTGCCACAAAGACGACAGATCGCTGGCTCGAGAAGTTCTCCGCAGCAGGTGTACCGTGCGGACCTATCAACGATCTCGCGGCAGCATTCGCTGACCCGCAAGTGCTCGAACGCGGTCTGTTGCAATCACTGCCGCACAGTCTTGCAGGTACGGTGCCGGCTGTTGCAAACCCGGTTCGGTTCTCGGCTACGGCCGTGGAGCTACGCTCCGCCGCGCCGGTCCTGGGAGAACATACGGACACGATTCTGAAAGAGGAGTTGGGGTATAGCGACGACGATATCGCAGGGCTGCGCGCCGGCGGTGCTATATGATGTTTAGGTTTACGCATATTGAATAAGCGAATCACATGAAAGCGGAATCGGTCGCCGTCAGCCGCGCGCTCGGCGGAGTCAAATACGAAATACGCGGTCAACTGGCCCATCGCGCCCAGGACCTGGAGAAACGCGGCTACGAGATCATTTCGCTGAACATTGGCAACCCCGGGCTGTTTGGTTTTCGTACGCCAGAGACCATGCGACTGGCCATGATCGAAAATCTCGCACAGGCAGAGCCGTACAGCCATCAGAAGGGTATTTTCCCGGCGCGCGAAGCAGTCGTCATGCAGCAACAAAGTCGTGGCGTGCTGAACGTTACGGTCGATGAGGTATTTATCGGCAATGGCGTCAGTGAGTTAATTGACCTGTCTCTGCGAGCCATGCTGAACCCAGGCGATGAAGTACTGGTACCCAGCCCCGATTATCCGCTCTGGTCCGCTGCGGTTGCCTTGAACGGTGGTGTTGTAAAGCATTACCCCTGTCCACCTGCTAACGGTTTTCAGCCGGACCTTGCTGCGCTCGAGTCGCTGGTGTCGCCGCGTTGCCGCGCGCTCGTGATTATCAATCCGAACAATCCATCGGGTGCTGTGTATTCGCGCGAGACACTGGAGCAGCTGGCGAGCTTTGCAGCACAGCACAACCTGGTCATTCTGGCGGACGAAATCTACGACCAAATGACGTACGACGGCGCCGAGTTCATCCCTATGGCGACGCTCGCCACCGACCAGTTGTGCCTTACTTATTCGGGCTTGTCGAAAGTCTACCGCGCGTGCGGCTATCGTGTGGGTTGGTGCGTATTCAGCGGTGATACTGATCGCGGCAGCGACCTGCTACATGCGATGGAGTTGCTGGCAGCCTTGCGACTGTGCAGCAACGTACCTGGCCAATGGGCCGTGCAAACGGCTCTGGGCGGTATCCAGAGTATTCAGAATCTGGTCGTGCCGGGAGGACGGCTTTACGAATCGCGCCAGGCGGTGATTGATTGCGTCGCGGCCAGCCCGTATCTCGACATGCAGAAACCAATGGGTGCGATGTACGCCTTTATCCAATTGGCCAGCTCCGTGAAGCTGGATGACCGCGAATTCGCGTCGCGCTTGTTGGATGACTGTCACGTACTGATTGCGCCGGGTAGTAGTTTCAATACGTCGTATCGCGATCATTTCCGAATAACGACATTGCCGGACAGTGCAACCGTGCATGCGGTATTCGAACGTATTGACGGCTTGTTAGCGCAGCACGTTTAGCGGTGACAGTTCACGCGTACACCTGGCTGGTTGATTCGGCGGAGTCTGCAGGGCCCAAGACAATATTCGTTTGCT
The DNA here is from genome assembly GCA_037968755.1 of Woeseia sp. Lineage (GTDB taxonomy): Bacteria > Pseudomonadota > Gammaproteobacteria > Steroidobacterales > Woeseiaceae > Woeseia. The sequence continues at coordinate 3,451 of JBBKWB010000125.1, read as the reverse complement.
CAAGTCGGCGCCTGACACGTGAGTTACGAGCGGCATACGAATCAGAACAGTTGCGTGCTGATCGGCAGACCTGGCACACGCCACAGATTCAGTACTGGGATGACTGGCTTGCTGCGACGCTGGACACCGCCACGTCGGATCGCTTAAAGCGTCTCCTGAACGTTGGCGCCGCGACCTTGTTGTGGGAGCAATGCCTTGGCAAGTCGAGCCGCGAGCCGTTGTTGAGCATGACAGCGATCGTTCGGCATGCGCGCCAGGCATGGCAACGAATGCACGATTGGCGATTAACGCTCGACACGGTTGCTGCGGCAGCCGCATCCCGCGATGAGCAGTGGTTCGTACGCGCCGCGAAGGCCTACAGCGAGAGCTTGCAGGCTGGAGGCTGGATCGATGACGCACAGCTCAGCGCGTACTGTGCCGCGGAACTGACTCCCGCCGCGCTGGCTCCGGGCATGCGAATTGTTCACGCAGGCTTTGATCGGCTGACTCCAGCGCAACAATTTCTATTGCAGACTCTCGCCGAAAAAGGCGTTGAAATTGCCGCTGCGCCGCAGGCCGGGAAGTCGGCAACGACGCTATACCGATCATACGTAGATCAGAGTTCACAATGGCGTGCAGCGGGTAACTGGGCTCGGCAGATGCTGCAGTCGGAACCCAGCGCCCGGCTTGCGGTCATCGCCCCGGATCTTGAGGCTGATGGTGACGCAATCAGCCGCCAGGTTCGCGAAGGTTTCGCGCCCGGCTGGCAATTGGCGGGCCCTGCGTACCGACGTTCGGTAAACCTGTCCTACGGCAAACGTTTAACTGAGTTTCCTTTGCTGGTCGCCGCCGAAAAGGTGTTGCGTTTCGCAGCCGGTGGGCTGCGTGGCGGCGACATCAGTTTCCTGTTGCGGACACCATTTGTTAGCGCTGATGAGTTGCCCGGACGCAGTCGACTTGAGCTTCATTTACGCAGTGTGCCGGACCGTATCTGGCAACCTCAGGATCTGCTCGATTTGCTCAGCGCGAAATCGCAAGAGACCGACGGGCTTGCGTGGCGCCAGCGTCTCAAGTGTCTCGTGGAGTTGCAGGCGGAGGCCGACAGCCAGCTGACGCCGACCCGCTGGGCAGAGCGCTTTGATCAGGTTTTGCAGGCGGTCGGCTGGCCCGCAGTCAATAAACCCGACAGCGATGAGTTTCAATTGTTGAATCGCTGGCGGCAACTACTCAACGAGTTTGCGGGCCTTGAGCACATTCTGCCGATATTGAATCTTGCGGAAGCAGTGCGCAGGCTGTTTCAGCTCGCTGGCGCAACTTTGTATCAGCCAGAAGCCGCGTCAGGCGGACTGAGTCTGATGGGATTGCTGGAAGCATCCGGCATGGAGTTCGACTATTTGTGGGTTGGTGGCATGGATTCCACGCGCTGGCCAACCTCGAGTCAGCCGCTCGCATTGTTGAATCGTGATTTGCAGCGCGCGGCCGAGATGCCTGATGCTACCCCCGGCGATACACTGGAATTCGCGCTGCGAACGCTGGCTCGACTACGCCATTCCGCCGCGGAGCTGGTGTTTTGTTGGGCCCGCGGGGACGGCGATACTGAACTTCTGCCGTCACCTTTGCTTGGCCTTGACGCCGACAGCAATGTAATCGCCGATTCTGACGACCCCGGCTTACACGCGTCTAACTGGACGGGTTCGGCTAGCTGCGCGCTACTGCAACCGGACAATGCACCGCCAGTGCAAAGCGATGAACAGGTTCGCGGCGGAGCGTATACCGTGCAAAAAATGCGCGAAGAGCCGTTTACTGCGTTTGTAACCGGCCGCCTTGCCGTGTCTGAACTGGAGCCGTTTCGGCCAGGGCTTAGTCCGCGCCAGCGGGGCATAGTCCTGCACGACGCACTGCAGCAGTTGCTGATCGACAAGCCGACGCGCAGCGAGTTGGCCGCATGGCAAGCCGAGGATCGCGAAGTAAGGATTGAGAAATCCGCATGGCGCTCGTTACGACATTTCACGGCGCACGCTGACGATGTGTTACGCCAGGTACTGCAGCTTGAGAAGCAGCGATTGCAACAGTTGCTGCAGTGTTTCCTGGACGCTGAAGTCGATCGTGCCGAATTCCGAATTGAATCACTGGAACAACAGCTCGAGCTGCAGGTTGGCACCGTTCGGCTGACGCTACGCATTGACAGGGTAGATCGACTCGCAGACGACAGTCTGTTAATCGCGGATTACAAATCGGGCTCCCGGAAAGCATTCATGAACCGGAAGATCAATGCGCCGGCAAACATTCAGCTTTCCGTGTACGCACGCGCCAGCAATGAGTCTATCGGTGGCCTCGCATTGATCTACCTTGATAGTCGCGAGATTCGCTATGAGGGCGAGGGTGGAAGTATCGATTTCGGTCGGATCAAGCCGGACGAGTGGCACGAAAGCTTGCGTCGCTGGTGTGCAGAAGTTGATGGATTGCTGGTCCGGTTTGCAGCTGGCGAAACGGGCGTCAACCAGGCGCAATCAGCTGACGACGCGCGTCCATTGGCACTATTAAGTCGGATCGAGGAGCTGCGCCGTGACCGTTGATGCAGCGCTGCTTGAAAGCGATCGCAAGGCACGGCGGGCTGCGCTTGATATTGCGCGTTCGTATATTGTTCAGGCACCCGCCGGGTCCGGCAAGACGGAACTGCTGATCCAACGCTATCTGTGCTTACTCGGCACAGTGGCCGAACCGGAGGAAGTGGTTGCTATTACCTTTACCCGCAAGGCCGCTGCGGAAATGCAACTTCGCGTCGTCGAGGCTCTTGAACGAGCGCAATGCGGTGAGAAAGGCAGTGCTCCGCACGAACAGATCACGCTGCAGGCCGCAAATGTCATTCTGCAGCGCGATGCTGAACGCGGCTGGCGACTTAGAGAATCTCCGCGGCGCATGCGAATTCTGACACTGGATGCATTCTGTTCCTCAATCACGCGACTGCTGCCTGTGAGCTCAGGACTGGGCGGAGCCATGACGACGGTTGCCGACGCGGCCATGCAACGGCTCTATCGTGAGGCAGCCGCTGCAAGCCTCGACTGGCTGGCCGGCGATGATGCCCGCGCCACTGCACTGCAACGCGTGCTGCACCACCTCGACAACAACGTTACCGCATTCGTTGAATATCTCGCGAGCATGCTGATGAAGCGCGATCAATGGCTGGTCCTCACCGGTATTGGCGGCGGTGAGGATACGGACGCGGTGCGCAAGGCGCTTGAGCAAACAATTGAGGAGCAGGTAAGTGCGCAACTGCGCCTGGTCCGGGCGGAATTTCAGCGGCTGGCGACCAGCGAGCATCTGGCATTGCTGAATTACGCCGGAATGAATCTCGAAGCCAGCCGCTCTGAGCCGCATCCACTCGCGCAGCTTGTTGAGATGTCCTGGCCCGGCAGCGGACCGGATGATGTTGCGGTATGGCGTGCCATTGCCGGCGTATTGCTGAAAGCAG
>JBBKWB010000124.1:0-2622 GCA_037968755.1 Woeseia sp. | reverse complement strand
GGACGGGCGGCGCGGCTGCTGGAGTCCATGCCGGCGGCAACCGTGAAACGCGTGCTCGAGGAGCTGTCACCGCCACACGCAGTCCGTATTCTCGGTCACATGGAGCCTGACCTGCGCACGGAACGTCTCGCCGAGCTGGAGCCGGAAGTCCGTGATGAGTTAACGGCGATGATGGCGTATCCGGAGAATACGGCGGGTCGTTTGATGGACGGCAGCGTGTCGACTTTTCGCCGTACCGCGACGGCAGGTCAGTCACTGCGCGAGCTGCGCAACCACCCGATGAAAACGGCCCGCAGTCTGTTCCTCGTCGACGACAAGCACGTCTTGACGGGAAAGGTCACGATCCAGGCCGTAGCGCTGGCATCGCCGGAGACAACGCTCGGCGAACTGGAAGAGCCGCTGGCCGTTGCACTTCGACCCATCGATCCAATGGACGAGATAACCGCGGCGTTCGAGACTTACAAGGTGCTTGATATTCCGATTGTGGATCTCGACGGCGTGTTTCTTGGCGCCGTGATGCACGACCGAATTGCGAGGACCATGCAACAGCAATCGTCACTCGACATGCAGGCAATGGTTGGCGCGAGCCGTGACGAGCGCGCGTTGTCCAGCCCGTTCTTTACGGTCAGAAAACGCATGCCGTGGTTGCAGATTAATCTACTGACAGCATTCATGGCGGCAGCGGTCGTTGGCGTATTCGAAGCAACGATAGCGCAGGTAACAGCACTCGCCGTGCTGCTGCCGGTGGTGGCGGGTCAGTCTGGTAATGCCGGTGCGCAGGCGCTTGCCGTCACCATGCGCGGACTTGCGCTGCGTGAAATCACGATACGGCAATGGTTCCGGGTCATGCGCAAGGAAGTTTTCGCCGGGTTCATGAACGGCGTAGGCATTGCGCTCACGTGCGGCATAGGAGTCTTCATCTGGAGCGGTTCCGTGGCACTGGTCGGTGTGATAGCCGCTTCCATGGTGCTTGCGATGGTGGCCGCAGGATTCGCCGGCGCTATCATTCCGATCATACTAACGAGGCTGGGCCAGGACCCGGCAACCTCGTCGTCCATCCTGCTAACCACCATCACCGACATAGCCGGGTTCTTTTCGTTTCTCGGTATCGCAACGATATTCATGAGATTTCTGTAACCCCCGGCGCAGGAGCAGCTAAATTAGGGACAGTTACCTATTTCGGCTTGAGAAAGTGGCTATTCCCGTCACTGCAAAGCCGAAATAGGTAACTGTCCCTAATTTAGCCCTGCCGCAATCTCTCTGCCGAAACCGTGGTCTGTCCCCTATTTTCCGCTTGGTTTTAAGCAATTTCAGGCCATTGGCCTCATCCGTATCGCAGGGTGAGACCTGCGAAGATATTGCAAAGACGCAGGTTATAACCTACTATATATCATTCCAAACGCAGGTTAGGAGCTGCACATGCCTCGGAAGCAAAAACCACGAGTAGCCCGCCAGATAACGAGGCAGCTTGACGATGTATTCGCAACGGCCAGTATTCCGTCGCGGCCTCGTAGTGGCTGGATAGCTACGATCAGGCAAGCGCTCGGAATGAGCAAGACTCAGCTGGCAAAGCGAATCGACATTGCCCGCCAAAGCCTGGACGATCTGGAATCCAATGAGGTACGAGAGACGATAACGCTCGCCAGTCTACGCAATGCGGCGGATGCGCTCGGGTGTGATCTGCAATACGCTCTTGTTCCCAGAAAGCCTCTCGAGGAGATGATCACCGAACAGGCGCTGAAAAAGGCGAGCAATAAACTCGCACGAGTGAATCAATCGCAAGCCCTGGAGGCATCCGCGATCGACGCCGGGCCGCTGTCCCGAGCTGTTGCCGATCTCGCAAAAGAATTCGAGATCAAGCGACCGGCAGACCTTTGGAATGACTGACCAGATCACCGATCAACCAGAGGGCGCAACGCCGCTGGATGACGTTTCCGGTTTGCTTCGCGACGACATCACGACACGGGGTCAGCTTGACGAGGCCGAGGGCCTCAATATTGTTAACGCAGTCGAGTGGCTTGAGCGCAGGCGATTCCCAAGTGTGTTTTCAGTGAAGTTCTACCAGGAATTACATTCCCGAATGTACGACCAGGTTTGGTCATGGGCCGGTACCTTGCGCTCGGTAACAGGCGCACAACCAAATATTGGTGTGCCGCCTCAAATGGTCCCGATGGAGCTCGGCCGTGTTGCTATGGAATACCATCGCGAGTGGGAAGAAAGGGCTGCCGAGAAACTGCTGCCGTTCATCGCGAGGTATCACCACGCTTTGGTAGCGGTGCATCCATTTGACAACGGCAATGGCCGATGGTCGCGCTTAGCCTGCGACGCCATTGTGGAGTATCTAATCAACGAGCCTCCGATTACATGGGCAACGGAAACGTTGGCGGACGATAGCGCCGAGCGATCAGCGTATATCGCGGCGTTAAAACAAGCAGACCAACTCAACTATGAACCATTGATTGGCTATCTGACCGAGTTGAACGGAGATCGTTGAGAAAAGGGGTCAGACCCCTTTTCTGACAGGATAGACGCCTCCCAAGCACCCGGACGCCAGGCCATGCCACTCCAAAGGCTCGTACTCTCCCTAAGCCTAACCCTCGCCGCCTGCTCCAAGCCCGCGAC
>JBBKWB010000123.1:0-4909 GCA_037968755.1 Woeseia sp. | reverse complement strand
CTGCAACGGTGAGATCTATAACTTTCGCGAATTAAGATCTGACCTGCAAGCCAGGGGACATACCTTTCGCAGTGACAGTGACTGCGAGGTGGTGGTTCACCTTTACGAAGAATATGGGCTGGACTGCATACGCCACCTGAGCGGCATGTTCGGTGTTGCGATTTGGGACCGAAAGTCACGAAGATTGGTATTGGCCAGGGACCGGCTCGGTATCAAGCCGTTGTACGTGATGCAGGACAATGGCCGCTTGTTGTTTGGATCTGAGCTGAAATCGATTCTCGAGGTTCCAGGTGTCGAGCGCCAGGTCGATCGTGAATCGCTACAGGAATACCTGGCACTGGGTTATGTGCCGGCGCCCCGCTCGATTATTCGCGGCATTGAAAAATTGCCTCCCGGCACGACATTGATCGCTGACGACGAGGGCGTCCGAACCGTGCGTTACTGGCAATTGCCCATGGCTGAGCCCGAAAAGCGTAGCCGTGCGGACTGGGCCAGGGAGATTGCGGAGTCCATCGAGGCATCGGTTGTCGCACAAATGGTCAGCGATGTACCGCTCGGTGCGTTCCTTAGTGGTGGTGTCGACTCCAGTGCCGTCGTTGCTTATATGGCGAAAAACAGCAGCCGCCCGGTCAAAACATACTCCATAGGGTTTGATACGGGTACCGGTGGCAGTTACTACAACGAACTTCCATACGCGCGCAAAGTCGCTAAATTGTTCGGTACTGATCACCATGAAATCGTGGTCCGCCCGGATGTAACCACGCTGCTTCCAGATCTGCTTTGGCACATGGACGAGCCGATTGCCGATGCTGCATTCATTACCACTTACCTGGTATCCAAGTTCGCCCGCGAAGACGTAACCGTAATTCTGTCCGGCGTTGGTGGCGATGAGTTGTTTGGTGGTTATCGCCGCTACTGGAGCGAGCACCTGAATCGCCAGTATCGGCGTATACCGTCAGTCTTGCGCCGACATATTCTGCAGCCTATTGGTCGGCACCTGCCGAGCGACCGGCATTCCCGTCTCCTGGATATGGCGCGTCTCGCGAAGGGCTTCCTTGCCGGAGCAGAGTTGCCGGCGGATGAACGCTACGAAGACTACGTACGTGTGTTTGGTCGACAGCAATCTGCGGCGATGCTGGGATTACCATCGGTAAGTCGTTCAGCGGCGCTGAAGAATGCCTTTTTGAACGCGACCGGAAATGATCCGGTTCAGCGCTTGATCGATGTCGATCTGATGACCCAGATGCCGGACGACTTGCTAATGCTGACTGATCGCATGTCCATGGCGACCTCGCTTGAATGCCGCGTGCCGTTACTTGACGATCGCCTGGTGGATTTGGCAGGGCGGCTGCCAGCATCGATGAAAGTAAACGGGACCAAGCTGAAATTCGCCCTGAAAGAAGCACTGCGAGGCGTCTTGCCGGATGAAATCATTGACCGCAAAAAGCGCGGCTTTGGTGCGCCCATTGGCGGTTGGTTCAAGAATGAGCTGTCCGCTTACCTCGACACCGTTCTGAATGAAGAAACAGTTCGACGGCGAGGTTTGTTCGACTGGCCCAGCATTCAACACTTACGCGAAGAACATCGCAGTAACCGCCAGGATTGTACAGATCACCTGTTGTCTTTGATGAATTTCGAGTTGTGGAGTCAAATCTATCTCGACGGCACCTCGCGCGAGGATGTAACCGGGCGAATCGCCGAGGCATGCGCGCGATGAAAGTATTGTTCGCGTGTCACCGACTCCCGTATCCGCCCAAGCGCGGCGGCAAGATACGACCATTCAATATTATTCGTCACTTGACCGAGTCCGGCCACAGAGTGACTGTGGCGTCATTGGCCCGGTCTGATGCCGAGTTGGAAGAGGGCCGCGATCTCAGTCAATTTTGCGAATCAGTTTTGGTCGGCAGTATCGGGCAGGTCGGAGCGGCTGCACATACTGTGTCCCGCCTCGCGACGTTGACGCCATCCAGCATGGGCTATTTTTATAGCCGGGATCTGCACAGCAAGGTCCGCAGGGCACTACGAAACGAGCGCTTTGACCTTGTATTCGCGCATTGTTCGTCGGCGGCGCAGTACTTGAGTGCGGCAAGCGGCATCCCCTCGGTGATTGATTTCGGCGACATGGATTCAAAGAAATGGCAGGACTATAGCTCGTTCAAGCCATTTCCATTGTCGCTTGGCTACAAACTCGAGGCAGCGAAACTGGAGCGAGCAGAAAGGAATCTTGCGCGCCGGTTCAGTCTGAGCACGTGCACGACGCGAGCGGAGCTGGAGACATTGCGCGACTACCGGGTAGCCAATGATGCCGACTGGTTTCCGAATGGTGTGGACAGCGATTTCTTCTCTCCAACCGGGAGCCCCTATGATCGGGATACGGTTTGTTTCATCGGTCGCATGGACTACTACCCTAATCAGCAGGCAATGTTGCGCTTTTGCACGGAGGTGTTGCCGTTGATTCAATCACGACGGCCGACAACCAAGCTGACGATCGTCGGAGCCGAACCGTCCGCGGAAATTCGGAAATTAGCTGAGAGGCCCGGGGTGACCGTCACCGGGACGGTGCCCGATGTTCGCGATCATGTGCGCGCGGCTGCGATTACCGTAGCGCCATTACTGATTGCACGTGGTACCCAAAACAAAATTCTGGAGTCGATGGCGATGGGCGTACCGGTTATCTGCAGCTCATTGGCGGCGCAGGGAGTTGATGCGATAACGGGCCAGCATTTATTGACGGCCGATTCAGCGGACGCATGGGCCGACTCTGTCATTCGACTGTTAGACAGTGAAGGCGAACGGACTAAGCTGGCAACGGCGGGACGAGACAGAGTATTGACGCATCACAACTGGCAGGCGTCGATGAAAAAGCTTGATGGCATCATGTCCCGCGTAGTCGAGACAGGCCAATGAGCAGTCGCTCAGTCGATATTGCGCCAGACGGGCGTATGACGAATTCGCCGCCGGCAAAAGCCGACACAGTTATGCATGAGAATCGCATCCGGGAGATGTGGTTTCTTGCTGCAGCGTTGCTACTCGCCGTTGTCATACACTCGCCTACATTCGCCACCATGGTGGAAATCTGGATGCGGTCGGATACCTTTGTTCATGGTTTCTTGATCGTTCCTGTAAGTGCTTACCTGGTATGGCGGCGCTGGCCACTTTTGCGGACCGTAGATATTGAACCGTTCTACCCAGGTCTGTTGCTCTTGTGTGCGGCGACGACAGCGTGGTGGTTGGCGGACTTCCTCGACGTGCAGGTTGGCAAGCAACTGATGGCGACCGCGATTTTGCCGCTGCTGGTGCTGACGCTGGCGGGGACGAAATTTACCCGGAATATTGCGTTTCCTTTGGGCTACCTGCTTTTCGCTGTGCCGTTCGGTGAAGCGGCAATACCCTATCTTATTGATTTTACAGCAGAGTTTACCGTCCGAGCATTGCAATTGACGGGCTTTCCGGTGCTCCGTGATGGCGCCTTTTTCAGCATCCCAACCGGCAACTTTGAGGTTGCGAAAGCGTGTTCCGGTATCCGCTATGTTCTGGCGTCGCTTGCGCTTGGAACACTGTACGGCTACCTCATCTACAACCAAACGTCGAAGCGAATTGCCTTTTTCGTTTTCGCTCTGGTGCTGCCAATTCTGGCGAACGGAGTACGCGCGTACGGAATTGTCCTGCTGGCACATTACAGCGGTATGCGAATTGCTGTCGGCGTCGACCACATAATTTTTGGTTGGCTGTTCTTTGGTCTGATCATGCTGTTGATGTTCTGGGTGGGCAATCGATACTGTGACCGGCCGCTGGCCGAAAGTAGCGATGAATTGAAACCGGTTACTCGTGCCGAGGGTAGCGCCTCGGCCTATCGTCGCTTCCTGCCGGCCGCCGGTTGCGTATTCCTGATCCTTGTCGCCGGGGCGTCTACGTCCTGGCTGCTGGAAGGTGTATCCGCGAGTGTCGGTGCACCCGGCTTGCCGACGGGCTCCACAGTATGGCGTCAAGGCAATACGACTCCGGATTGGCAGCCTGCATACGTCGGCGCCAGTTGGACCTTGGTGGGTCAGTATGACGATGATGGACGCCGCATTGACCTGGCGATAGTTCGCTACGACCGGCAATCGCAGGATGCGGAACTCGCCAATGTGATGAATGCGGTGGCAGATCCGAAGCAGTGGGACATAATCCGAAGCGCGTCACTCAACATTGACCCCGGCGATGGTTCACTGCTGCCTATTCGTGAATCGTATATTCGCAACGACCTCGATACACGCCTGGTTTGGTCATGGCATGAAGTGAATGGCAGACCCGTCGAAGGGGATTTTAGTATCAAGTGGCATGAGTTCTTGAGTCTTATGAATTTTCGACTTCCGGTTTCGGCGGCGATTCTGGTGTCAACTGATGCCGCAACGGTCGATTCGGGGTCGCGCGAGATACTGACGGCGTATCTGAGTTCATCAATTGCGGCAATTCGGCAGTGCCTGTACGCCGCAGAGTTCGGTAACAGCACGTGTACCACCCAAATCGCGGATGCTGGCCCGAACAAAAACGTGAACAAATCAAAATGAAGGACCACTGATGTGCGGAATATCGGGAATTATTGATCTCAGAGACAAACGTCCGATCGATCGAGATTTGTTGCAGCGAATGAACGATCGGCAAACGCATCGTGGGCCGGACGGGAGTGGCTATCATTTCGAGCCCGGGGTGGGACTTGGTCATCGCCGCCTGTCGATCATTGATCTGGAAGGCGGCGCTCAACCGATGTTCAACGAAGATGAGTCGGTCGCATTGACCTTTAATGGTGAGATTTACGACTTTGCGAGCCTGCGCCGCGAACTGCTTGAAGCCGGTCATGTTTTCCAAACTCGTTGCGATACTGAGGTTATTGTTCACGCCTGGGAGCAATGGGGCGAAGCGTGTC
>JBBKWB010000122.1:0-35747 GCA_037968755.1 Woeseia sp. | reverse complement strand
GGTTGACGATGTTCTGCAAGGCAAACATCAGGCAAAACAGTGCGACAAATGCAGCAAGCGCAGACTTGATTATCCGAATCATTAGTATTCCCCAGTTGTTATTCTTATGCTGACCACCTTAGCAAAACCCACGAACCAGAGAAAACAGGATCGCTGGTCACTGATTCCGACGTCTTCCGAGTAAGGATTCACAATGAGCTTTGCACTGGACACCGCCGAACAAATCACCAAGCGCCTGGACGAACTGATTTCCGAAATCTGCCCAGCGGCAACTCGGCGCGCAATGTACGGCGGCATAATATTCCAGAAGGACCCGAAGGAACCCAGCTCCGGGGTCTGCGGACATTTCATCTACAAAGCGCACGTAGGGATGGAGTTTTCGCAGGGTTACCGGCTGAAGGATTCAGAGCGCCTGCTCGAAGGCAGCGGCAAGTACCGGCGACACATCAAGTTGCGAACTATTGAGGAGATTGAAAGCAAACAAGTTCGCCAGTTCCTGGAGCAGGCATTCGCACTCGACTAACTAAATGGGGTCGAACCACTTTTCTCTCGTAGTATTCGCAAGGTCACCCGCTTGGAAAACCGGTTCGACCCCAATAACCGTTGTACCTCCCGGACACCTTATTCGCGGACTTAGATACTTGCTGGACTGAGTATTAACCCCTATTAGACTTGGTCTAAACCTTTGCTAGACTCAGTCTAAACGACCACCATCCTGCCAATTCGCGCCGTCCGAAGGCGCCTCACCACGGCTATTCACTGCCTCGCGCCGGAGTGCTCGTTAGTTCACGTTTCTGGTCGACTGCCCGCCGGTTGTGGCGTTCGACCCGGTATCAATACCGCAGGATTTCGCTGCGAAGGGGAGTGACTACAATGTTCAGATCAGCAATTCCTATGCTTGCAGCCCTGGCGTTCGCCGCATCATCAATGGCGGTGTCTGACCGGGTTTTGGCCGAGGGCGCAGTAACCTCGAACAAGTTCTGGTGGCCTGACCAGGTGGATATGAGTCCGCTGCGTCAGCACGGAGCCGCGTCGAACCCGATGGGCGACGACTTCAATTACGCGGCCGGTTTCGCGAGCCTCGACCTCAAGCAGGTCAAGGCGGACATCACGAAGGTGATGACGAGCTCGCAGGACTGGTGGCCGTCAGACTACGGTCACTACGGGCCATTTTTCATTCGCATGGCCTGGCACAGCGCCGGCACTTACCGGTTGGCGGATGGTCGCGGCGGCGCAGGCGGCGGCCAGCAGCGTTTCGAACCGCTCAACAGCTGGCCGGACAACGCCAATCTCGACAAGGCGCGACGCCTGCTCTGGCCGGTTAAGCAAAAGTACGGCCGCAACCTTTCCTGGGCCGATCTGATGGTGCTGACGGGCAACGTCGCACTGGAGTCGATGGGCTTCACCACCTACGGCTTTGCCGGCGGACGTGAAGACGATTGGGAAGCCGATCTCATTTACTGGGGTCCCGAAAAAGAATGGCTCGCGGACGAACGCTACAGCGGCGACCGCAAACTCGAAAAACCCTTGGCCGCGGTGCAGATGGCCTGATCTACGTAAACCCGGAAGGCCCGAACGGCAACCCGGATCCACTCGCGGCTGCGAAAGACATTCGTGACACCTTCGCCCGCATGGCCATGAACGATGAGGAAACCGTTGCGCTAATCGCAGGTGGCCACACCTTCGGCAAAGCGCACGGAGCGGCTAAGCCGGCGGACTGTACCGGTCCCGCCCCCACCGCGGCAGACATTGAAGAGCAGGGCTTCGGCTGGACGAACAAGTGCGGCAGCGGCAATGGCAAGGATACGATAACGAGCGGCCTTGAAGGCGCATGGTCGGCAACTCCGATTCGCTGGACGTCGCAGTACCTCGATAACCTGTTCAAATTCGAATGGGTGCAAACCAAGAGCCCGGCCGGTGCTACGCAGTGGGTGCCGAAAGACAATGCGGCATCCAATCTGGTGCCCGATGCACACGACGCCAGCAAGCGCCATGCGCCGATCATGTTCACGACTGACCTGTCGCTGAAGTTTGATCCGGAGTACCGCAAGATCGCGAAACGCTTCCACGACGACCCGAAAGAGTTTGAACTCGCGTTTGCCAAGGCGTGGTTCAAGCTGACTCATCGCGATATGGGTCCGCGTGCGCGTTACATCGGCACTGAAGTGCCGGCTGAAGATCTCATCTGGCAGGACCCGGTACCTGCCGTTGATCATGACTTGATAAATGCAAAGGATATTGCGTCCCTCAAGGCTGGCATTTTCAAGACGGGATTAAGTGTGCCCGAGCTTGTTCGCACTGCCTGGGCATCCGCGTCAACGTTCCGCGGCACCGACATGCGCGGTGGTGCCAATGGCGCACGCGTGCGTCTCGCGCCGCAGGTCAATTGGGATGTGAACAACCCGAAAGAACTTGAGAAAGTGCTGGCGCAGCTCGAACGTGTTCAACGCGACTTCAACCGGACGGCAAGCGGCGGCAAGAAAGTATCACTCGCCGATCTGATCGTACTCGGCGGCGTGGCGGCCATTGAGAAGGCAGCGAGCGATGGTGGTCATGATGTCACTGTTGCATTCGTGCCGGGACGCACGGATGCATCGCAGGCACAGACCGACGCGCCATCGTTCGAGGTAATGCGTCCGAGTGCCGATGCGTTCCGCAACTACTTCGGCGAAGGCGCGCGCCGCTCACCTGCGGACATGATGGTCGACAAGGCAGCGACGCTGAACCTGTCAGTACCTGAAATGACCGCGCTCGTGGGCGGCATGCGCGCATTGGGCGCGAACGCGGGCGGCTCACGCCACGGTGTGTTCACCGAGCAGCCGGGTACATTGAGTAACGACTACTTCGTCAATCTCGTGAGCATGGCGACGGAATGGCGGAAGTCGACAACAAACGACGGCATCTACGAAGGTCTCGATCGCAGCACGGGCAAGGTCAAGTGGACCGCAACACCAGTCGACCTAGTGTTCGGTTCACACGCCGAGCTGCGCGCGGTTGCTGAAGTCTATGCAGCCAACGATGGCGAAGAAAAGTTCGTCAATGACTTCGTCGCAGCGTGGCACAAGGTGATGATGCTGGATCGCTATGATGTGAGCGAGTCGCGTGGTGATGGCATGGTCGCAAGTCATCGGGACGCGAACGACTGAGTGATCTGTGCAGTTTAATGCCGCAGCAACTGCGGTATTGGACTGCAAGCAGTACAAACGGCGGCGCCTGGTGCGCCGCCGTTTTTTTGGTCCGTTGTTGGTCAAAAAAAGGGGTCGAACCGGTTTTCCTAAGTAAGGGCACCTGAATGAATTGCGAGAAAACCGGTTCGACCCCATTTCCCGAATGAATTGCAAGAAAACCGGTTCGACCCCATTTCTCTAATGGGCCGCTGGCGAAGCATGAATTAACACGTTGCCCGAGGCTCGCCAAAAATCATGTTTGCCTCCAATGAACTAAAAGCAATCCGGCGACAGGGTTTGGCTTATCGATTATGCTGTATAACCTGATATTGCCTGCATAGACTGATTCCAGTACTTGACGGAGCTCACGATGAGAAAACCAATAATCGCTATCAACAAAGCCGCCGTAATCTTCGGAATTGTTGCTTTAAGCTCAGGAGCCCATACAAGTGCTGTCGGCCAGGAAAAAGACAAACCGACGGTCAATACGGAAAGGGTGGAAAGCCTAAATCCCTTTCAGTCAATCACTGGCAAAAAAGTCACAACCAACGATGCCCCGGGTGGAGCCCAGAATGTCATTGAGCTAGAGAATGGCGCAATTGTTCCAGGCCAGAGGCTGGATGGCCGCGCCACCAAGAGATCTGCGACGGGCGGGGTCATCTATGGCTTGGGCGTATACGTAACCAGTGACGGCAGGGTTCGTAGTAGCGGCAAGGTCGTCAAGAAGCTTGCGCCAGGCGAAAGCCTTTCGATCGATGAGCTCGAAGGTTGGTCGAGCAAAGGGCCTGCTTCACGTGGTCGTCCGGAGCGTAGTACAACTTCCCGCCCGCCGGTGGGAAGCTCGGACATTCCGGGTTCCCCATCGGGCTACCCCGCATCACCTTCGTCCACTGGAACGGTTCCGAATCCGGCCGGAGCAGGAGTTGCCTCGGGCGTGGGAAGCGCACCCGTCAGCCCTGGAAATTCGAGGCCGTCTTCCATGGCCTCAAGAGGTAAGTCCACTAGTGGAGAGGGCGTCTTCGTGCTCGGCAATGGAACCCAGGTGCCGTCTGATCTCGGTAATGGCGTTGTGGGCACACCGAATAAATCGGGTGGCGTCGACTACAGTGACGGACGTTCTGCCAATGTTGACCCGGCAACGGGCGATACCGTCTTTGCCAATGCCGATGGCTCTGAAAACACACGTTACACGCCGGCGAGAGAAGGCATGGGCACATCGGCAGACGGCAAAGCCACAGAATCTTTTGTCATGCCCAACGGCAATCACGTACCACGAGAGCAGGGCGGTGGCACTGGCGTACCCAATGACAGTGGCGGCGTCAGTTACCCCGATGGCAGCTATACCGAATACGATTCCGAGAGCGGGGAAACGGTCTTCTTTGACAACAAAGGCACTGAGATTGATCGCGCCGGTTCACAGCAGGCCTATCCGTCCACAACCAGTGACGGTGGCTCGATTTACGTCATGACCAATGGGCAAGCTGTGCCCAGAACAGGGCCCGACGGTCAGGCGGGAACGCCAAACGCAAATGGCGGAGTCGATTATGCGGGCGGAACGTCCATTAATCCCACGGATGATGGCCGCACGGTTGTCACCGGCAGCCCCAGCGGAAACTACATTTCTGTAACAAACTCGACAGATGGCAACGGCAACGCGACCTTTGACCTTGGAAACGGAACCTCGGTCCCCGCAAGCGGCGCGGGCGGGCAAGGTCAAATAGCAGCGGACGGAGCCGGCGTCGTATACCAGGACGGTACGTTTGTCTCGGTGGACGCCAAGACGGGCGAAACCATCGTGCAACATCCTGGTGGCAGTTCAGAGATCATGCGCGGCGATAACAACCGGAAAGACGCCGCAAATTATGTTTACACAGCGTCGGGTGGATCATCCGGTAGCAATTCGGGCAGTGATTCAGGCGGCAAGAAGGATTCGGGTGGAAGCTCCAGCTCCGGCTCCAGCGGCGGCAAAGACGACAAAGGCGACAAGTCAGACGATGATAAGGGCAGCAAGGATCAGGATAGCGATGACGACAAAGGCGATGACAGCGGTACTGATGATAAAGGCGACGACAGCGGCAAGGATGAAGGAAAAGACGCTGACGACAAAGGCGGCGCTGACAAAAACGTAGTTGCTGATGGCGATCCCAACAACTCCCCGGAGGGCAAGAAGACGGTTGATGACGCACTTGCCAGAAAAACCGGAGACAAGAAAGAACCGGATACTGGATCTCCACCCACTTGTGAAGAAGGCAGAGGTGGGCCTCCTGGTGGCGTTGCACAACCGGGTCCAGGTCAACAAGGTTGTGTCCCGGGTGGCTTGCAGCGCGGGGAAGAAGACGATGACGATGCAGAGCCAGCCCCGGTACTGAACGCGCCTGTCGTGGATGGCTTCAAGAGAGATGCAATCAAGCCCGACGACCGGGTCGGTCAACCGGGAATTGACAACGATAGACTCTCAAACGATGGCAGAACGTTAGATGACAAACTGCAGGACATAGAAGGCGTAATAAATCCGAAACCCTAATGGAACATGGTCAACGGGGCTGATCAGCGCCAGGTTCTGCGCGCCCCAGAACCGGGGAATGTGAATCCTGTATTGACGGCGCTTCGCTGAACGACAGGCAAAACACAACGATAGAAGGAATACCGGCATGCCAGAAATGTACAAACTGCGTTACTCCTGCGCTGTCACTTGCGCTTTGATCGCGCTTGCAGCTTGTGGTGACAGTTCAACCGACACAGGCGGTACACCGTCAGCACAGAATGCTGTCGCGAACGGCAAAGTACAGGCGGCCAGTCTTTCCATGGAAACGATTAACCTCGCGGAGGCATATGCGCCGTTAACTGGCCAGGCAAAGACCGTTCCGGTTTGCCCGTGGCTTTCGGATGCGAGCGCCAAAGCAGCGGTTGACGTTGTAATGACAAACCAACCCATGGTGCGCCGCAAAGTGACGCCCGACGAATGCATGTGGAACGTCAATATCGGTTTTGCACTGAGTGTCCGATCAACACCACTCGCGAACGCCGGTAGCCCGTCCGCGGTCCATTACAATATGGATGTGCCACCGGTACTCGCGTCCCAGGACGGCCCGGGCAGTGAAGCGGTCGCAATACTGGATCCGACGTGGGACGCCGACAAACCACGCCCGTTCGCTTTTGTTTTCAATGCGGACAATCGCCAGTTCAGAATCCTGACCACGGGCGTGAAGACTTCAGTCGACAGGTTGCGCGCCGTCGCCGATGAGATCGCCGGTGCATTGCCGAGCGCCACTCCGGTGGCTGAGGCAAAAGACGCGGAGCCAACACTGGACCCGTGTGTCTACCAGGAAGCTGCTGTCCTTGCCCTGTTTAACGGCCAGGCGGGCGATACGCTCACGCCGCAAGCACACTTGCCAACTTCCTCGTGCAAATATCAAGGGTACGCTGGAAACACCCGGATTAGTCTCTCGATTGGCTTCGGTGGCGATCCGCTTGACCCCCCGAACAACATGGACCCCGAGTACGCGTTAGTCGACGGGTTTGGCGCTGATGTCTATATGAAGGATGTGTCGAGGGCCGCAGGATTCGGCAGTTCCGGCCGGGCCTATCAAATCGCACGGCCGAGTGGAAAAATTCGCGTCGATTTGAATTTGTCCGAAGAGATTTTTCCTGCAGACGTTGCCGCGACAATTGTGAACAACCTTATCGCGCGGACGAATTGATTGAGTGTCCACCTGCAACCGGAGTCAATGAGACTCCGGTAGTCTGACCCACCTACTCGTGCATAGAACGCCATTCAATTAAATGGGGTCGAACCGGTTTTTAGGGACGCTTTCTTGGCCGGCCGGGTGCGACGCGTGCGACGGCGCGCCCCAGCATGCCCGCAATCTGCTCTTGGAATCGTTCACTCCCAATTACTGCACACGCGTTCGTATTCTCTCGAATCTTGATCAGAAGTTCGTCGCAGAGAATGTCGCTGAACAGGTTCCGATAAGCGTCCAGCCGCGCTTGCGGTTCGGAATGCAACCGCAAGTAGTTCGCGTGTGAGGTCAATAGGGGGTCACTAATTCCCAGCGCGTGGTGGCGGAAACTTGAGTAAAAATATTCACCGGGCGCTTCGACCAACCCTGCACGCACGGGATTTAGCTCGATATAGCGTTGGCAGGCAAGCAGATGCTGGTCGGTTTCGACCGGACTGGCCTTGTAACGACCTTCCCATAGCGTCCCGCTGCGTCCGTAGCATCGGTTAATTTGCTGAACGTAAGTTCGCCCCATCGCCTGCATCATCAAAGGCAGCGCGCGTTCATCGCCGGGAGTGACGAGCAAGTGCACGTGGTTGGTCATCAGCACATAGGCATGAATCTGGCATTGATTTTCTTTCGCCGCTTTCCGTAAATTCTGCCGATAGCGAGCGTAGTCCTTGTCCTGGAAAAACACGGCTTGTCGATCGACACCGCGCGCAACGACGTGCTGCGGGATGTTGGGTAGAAAGTAACGGGGTTGACGCGGCATCCCCAAAGAGTACCGATTGCGAACTGAACGGGTCGAGAGTCAAAAATGTGGTTCGACCCCATTTATGCAAAAAGGGGTCGAACCACTTTATCCCGATTCCACCTTCGGATTCTCGTAAACGCGTACCCAGTGCGGGCCTGCTTGTTTTCGCAAGTAGCGATCAACGGCTCTCTTGTGGGCCTTAAGCCATTCGACTCTGCTTTGTAGCAACTCAATCATCTCGTCTGGCGTTGCCTCCCGAATATAGTCGTCCTCGTACCAGGACTGCCAAGAGCACGTTTTCTCAGTGTATTCCGAGATTGCTTTGTAGAAGTCGCGCTCGTTTTCAATCTTCGGTACGTCCACTGCTTTGAACCCCTTGGGAGTAGGGCGCCGTGAGGCGCGTTGTTGTGCTGCTTGTTCGTATCGCGTGCTTTTCTCGGGCAATAGCGTGCCGTTCACTGCCTCTCGTTGGCTGTGAAATAGTTGTCCCAGGGGAGGAGCGACGTTACTTCAATCGGCCGGCAAATCCAAAACTTTCTGTTGCGTGCGAGGCAAGTTATTGAATGGGCTTTCGAGACACCAGCGTTGGCGGTGGGAGACAAAAGCGCGATGCGCAAAACCGAAAAAATGACCAGATAGTTCGTGAGATCAGAGGCAGTAGCCGAGTCTCGCAAAAACGCCGCATCTGTTCATCATCCGTCATCCGCAATTTCGTAACCGACCTCGATGTTGTTTCCTAAGTGGTTGAAGAAGCGCAGGAGGACCTTTGCCGAACTCGACGGATGAGCCAGCATAGCTGACAGTTGCCTTGACCCGCGCCGTGTTCAAGTAACAGCCGCCAATTACCCGCCCTCAATCTCCGGCAATGTATCCTCACACCCAATGGACAAACCAAACAAACCCTTGGAATCACACGTCGTCATCGAAGAGCCCGAGAAAACGGCCATCGACGTGCTCCAGAACGAGACCGGCTTGCCCCGACAGCGGATAAAGGCGGCGATGACCAAGGGCGCGGTTTGGCTGACTCGGGGCAGCAACACCAGCCGGCTACGACGGGCGACGCGCAAGCTGCGGGTGGGTGACAAGGTTCACCTGTATTACGACGAGCACGTGCTCGATGAGCTTCCGCCCGAACCGACGCTGGTTGCGGACGTCGGCGCGTACTCTGTCTGGAACAAACCGTATGGCCTGCGCTCGCAGGGCTCGAAGTGGGGCGATCACTGCACGGTGACGCGCTGGGCCGAGCAACACCTGCAACCTGAGCGGCCGGCGTTCGTCGTGCATCGCCTGGATCGCGCCGCGAATGGCCTGATCCTGGTGGCGCACACGAAGGCCATGGCGGCGGCACTGTCGAAACTGTTTAGCGAGCGCAAAATCGAGAAGCGCTATCGCGTGATAGTTGCTGGCGATTTTACAACGCAGCCGAACCCGCTACGCGTGGAATCGCCCATCGATGAGAAGTCCGCCGTTAGTGAGTTTGCATTGGTGCGCGTAGCCGAAGGCCGCTCCGAGCTAGACGTGCGCATCGAAACCGGCCGCAAACACCAGATCCGCCGCCACCTCGCCGGACTGGGCTTCCCGGTTACAGGCGATCGCCTGTACGGCAGCGGCGAGAGCGATGGCCAAGACCTGCAACTCACCGCGTGCCTGCTGACGTTCGATTGCCCGGTATCGGGTGAGCGAGTCGAGTACCGGCTGCGAAAATAGGGGACAGACCACGGTTTCGGGGAAAATAGGGGACAGACCCCATTTTTGCCATTTTTGCTTTTTTCGAAGCTCGGCCGACGCTTCAGATCACTAGAAAAATAACCAGTTTCCTCACGACTCAGCAGACAAAGTCGTCGGCCTTGGTTTTGACAACGAAGAACAAAAGGGGTCATTGAATCCAACTTGCATTCGAAGTCAGTTCCAATACTATTGCGCGACGTTCTTTTCGTAACCGGGTCCACTCGCATTGAGTACCGACAAGCTCCAGGCCGCCAAAAACATGGTTCGCAAATTTCACCTGGCTTTCGATTCAGCCAGTGATGAGAACCTGGCCGAGATTATTGCACTGCACACGCCCGCTGATTACCTGTGGCGTGGCATGCACCCTTTCTACGAACAATCCGGTGCCAAGGCCGTAGCCGATAATTTCTGGCTACCACTTCGAGCGGCGCTAACTTCGATGCAACGCCGGGAAGACATTTTCATGGCAGGCCACAACGACGTCGATGACGGTAAATCTGTCTGGGTGGCCAGCATGGGACACATGATGGGTCTGTTCGATCATGACTGGCTGCATATTCCCGCGACGCACAAAATGGCGTTTCTCCGTTACGCCGAATTTCACCGCGTCGACAACGATAAGATCATTGAGTCGGCGTTCTTCTGCGATGTCATCGGCGTCATGCAACAGGCAGGACACTACCCCCTGCCACCGCAAACCGGTGCTGCCTTCGTGTATCCGGGGCCACGCACGCATGATGGTGTACAGCTCGATGCTCAGCGACCAGAAGAGAGTGAGCAAACCATGGCGCTCGTGAACAGAATGGTCGCCGACCTGAGTAGTTTGAACGTTGGCGATGACCACGACTGTCCGCCAGAGTTACTTGCCAGGACATGGCACAAGGACATGATCTGGTACGGGCCCACAGGTATTGGCGCGACTTACACGATTCCGCGCTACCAGGAGCAGCATCAATATCCGTTCCGGCGCCACATTAAGAACAAGAAATTCAATGGCCACATTGCACGATTTGCCGAGGGTAACTACGCAGGTTTCTTCGGCTGGGCTAATCTGACGAATACGCCAACCGGTGGTTTTCTCGGCCTGCCGGGCAACGAAGTTCGCGCTGATATGCGCGTGGTCGACATCTACCGTCGCGACAGCGACAAGCTGGCAGAAAACTGGGTCTTTATCGACTTGCTGCACTATCTAAAGATGCAGGGCCTGGACGTGTTGGGTCGGCTAAAGGAACTACGCAGAATAAACTGATTTGATCAAATCCGATCTTTGCGGGTTGCGTACGACTTTATTCTTGCCGCTGTGCCACCTGCAATGCCAAACGCCCAAATAGATCGATGCCAAATTGGCGATACAGGTGGATCATGTCCACGAAAACCCAGTTCTCAACGTATTGGTCATCCTCAAGCTTCCAAAAGTCCAGTCCGTTGAAGGCAACCGGTTTGTTCGTCGCTTTGGCATCAAGGTAGTCCCCGGTGTGAGTTGCCAGTACACCAGCCCATCCCGGCCCGCCGCTATAACTGCCTTCTGCAATCAACGCATCGAGGTCCTGAACTCGCCGGTCGGGATAGGCGTGTAGCCAGTGCTTCTGATGGTTGTCTTCGAATGCCTGCAGACTTAGACAAGCACCGATGCCACCCGGGCCGTACCAGCTAACATCAGAATGGAAGAAATCAGCGATTCCCATGCTCTTGAGCTCCGACTGGTCATAGCTATTTAGAGCGTCAAAAATAAATCGGCGGATGTGATCCAGGGTATGTGACGATTCCCGCTCGTCCTGAGCGTCGCGGAGTATGCCGTCTCTGGATTTGGGTGGCGGATATAATCCGTCAATGCCGTGACTCGCCGGTAAAACCTGGAAGCCTGCCTGTTGCATCAGATCGACGAAGTCCAGCAGCAAATAGGATTCCGCGATTTTGCCCTGCTCAATGCGGCAGAACTCGCCCCACCGGATGGAGACTGCTGCGTTGGTTGCCGGAATCGTCAGGTAGTCATTTGCAAACGTGGCCTTGAAGTAACCCGTGCCAGCGACCCACATTCTGCCGTCGTTACGTCCATCGACACGGCCGTTCGACTTCCCACCAATAAAGATGTGAATTTCGCGTTTCAGATCTGGAAACGAATGCAGGAGTGGCCGCCAGAAACCTGAATCGAAAGCGTCACTTCCGCACAAGTCGTTTATTGGATCGGGGCCGTGCCATGTGTGCTCCGGATCCAGGTATTGCTGAGCCACAGTTTTGGTCTGGCGGTGTCCGGCCGCTTCCAGCTTTTCCCAAAAATCCCACACAAGCTGCTTGTTCTGCTGATTGAGTTGGCTATTCACAGCGTCTGTTACTTATTGCTCGTCATTCTTAGTTGGCATGCGCTGGGAATCGAACCTCTCCCAGCCTTGCCCATTGAAAGGATCGACGCCCAGCTGTTGCATGACATACGGGAAGTCGACCATCACCCAGTTATCTTCAATTCTGCCGTCGACAACCTTCCAGAAGTCCATGTATCGAATTTCAACCCGTTTCCCGGTTGCTTTAATACCCATGAACTCACCGCTGTGCACAGCTTCCTGGCGTCCGAATGCAGCGCACCACTCCCCTTGCGTAATGCGTGCCTCATCAACGCACACCTTGTCGGAAAAAGCCGCCTGAAACGGACGCTGCCAGTTGTCCTGAAACTCTTTCAAGCCGTTCTTGAAGCCGCAGCCTGCATTACCCATCCAGCGAAATGTCTCGCTGAAGAATCGACCCATATCGTCAATGTCATGATCGTTCAGGCCATCGACCATGGCATCGATTGTCGCAATCGTTTCGTCGGTCTTGTGCAGCTTATTGTTCTTTGTGAGCTCGGCTTGCTCCGGCCGTGAACCTTTCATATCGACTTGTCACTGACTGCAATCAAGAGATCATGCTGCTTTTGACTTGTAGCGGGCGACACGCAAATCCGCCTGTGCCTGGTGGCCAGCGAATCCCTCAAGTGCGCACAGACGAGAGCAATACTCACCAATCGTTGCTGTCGCGTCAGGGGTCACGCGTTGATACGTGCAGGTCTTTATGAATTTTCCGACCCACAGGCCGCCGGTATATCGAGCGGCGAGTTTGGTCGGCAGGGTGTGGTTCGTGCCTATTACTTTATCGCCGTAGGCAACATTGGTTTCCTGCCCCAGAAACAAAGCGCCGTAGTTGGTCATGTTCTCCAGGAAATAATCCGGGTCTCGAGTCATAACCTGAACGTGCTCGCTGGAAATTCGATCCGCCTCGCTGAGCATTTCTTCATCTGAGTCGCACAGAATAATTTGACCGTAGTCACGCCACGCCTGACCTGCCACTTCGGCAGTTGCCAGCGTTTTCAGTTGGCGCTTAATTTCTGCCTGCGTGTCTGCTACCAGCTTTTTGGACGTCGTAAGCAGAATCGCGGGGGAATTCGTGCCGTGTTCGGCCTGACCGAGCAGGTCGGTCGCCGCCATCTCACCGTCACAGCTATCGTCGGCGATAACCAGCGTCTCAGTGGGACCGGCAAACAGGTCAATGCCGACGCGGCCATAGAGTTGCCGTTTGGCTTCGGCAACAAACGCGTTGCCCGGGCCTACGAGCATGTCCACCGACGCGATAGTCTCGGTTCCCAGCGCCATCGCACCAACAGCCTGAATGCCACCCAGGCAGTAGATTTCGTCCGCGCCGGCCAGATGCATCGCCGTGACGATGGCATCATTCGGGCCGCCGGAGTGGGGCGGTGCGCATGCAATCACCCGCTTTACGCCAGCAACTTTGGCCGTCAGCACGCTCATATGTGCGCTGGCAACCATCGGATACTTGCCGCCCGGTATGTAGCAGCCGACACTGTTGACGGGGATATTTTTGTGGCCGAGCGTCACACCCGGAAATGTCTCTACTTCTACTTCGTGCATCGATGCGAGCTGGATCTCGGCGAATTTTCGAATCTGAGTCTGCGCAAACTTGATGTCGTCAATGGTCTGTTCGGGTAGGCGAGCCATCGCTGCCTTGATTTCGTCATCGCTCAGCCGAAATGATTTTGGCGACCACTTGTCGAATTTCTCGGACAATTCACGAACGGCCACATCGCCGTTTGTTTCGATGTCTTTTAGAGTAGCTTCGACAGTCGCTTTTACTTTGGCGTCCATGTCGGCAGCCGCCTCCTGGCTGATGCCGGGCTTAATAACCTTAATCACGGTGCTTTCCTCATTAATCCAGGTGGGTGTTGTTCTAGTTGATAATTCGGGGCGGCTGCGGATTATCACCACCCCGAACTATGAATGCGTCGACCAGTTCCGTGCCGGAGTTTGAATAAGCGCGTGGCATGCCAATTGGGATCGTGAATACGTCGCCCGGTCCTATTTCGACATCGCCGTCAGGCAAATGCGCGGTCAAGCTGCCGCCGTGCATCAGGATGACTTCTTCTTCATCTCTTGAGTGCTGCTTCGTCGAGGTGCCGGGATTGACGGCGATGTGACGCAAGTGAAAACCGTGCGGCCAGGACATCTTGCCGGCGGCGAGATGTTCCTCCGGAGACGATGCACCGATAATCGGGAATTCGCCAAGACCAACAGCTTTATCAACGGCCGATTTCGCGTGCGCCTCGCCATGTTTAACGACGCAACCAGCCAGCTCCTCTGCCGTCATGCGGTCAAGGCTTGCGATATCCTGTGGCGTTGTTACAGCCATCGGCCGCTTGCCGTGAGGAATAGTTTCGCCCTTGGTTGTATCAACCAGGCTGCCGTCTTCAAGCAGGATTAGACCGTATTTGCTGGCCTCGTCGAAAACATTCGGTGCCCACATGACGTTGCCGGGGTCGTCACCGCCTAATACGGCAAACATATAGCCAGGCCCTTCTCCGATGTTTTTGAAGCCACGGAAAACGTGTACGGGAATTGAAATCGTGTCGCCGGGACCGAGTACGACTTCGCCGTCCTCACACTCGGGTCCCAGAAAAAAAGCCCACGTGCCCGAGTGAATGATGAACACTTCAGCCGTTTCGTGGCTGTGCTGCGAGTTGACGCAGCCCGGCGCCTGACGGGCGCCGCCGATATTGAAGCCGTGTGGAATGTCGATGTGTACGAACTGATCGGGGTTTTCGGCGACGCCGGGGCCGACAATCGTAAAGTTCTCTTTTTCCTGACGTCCCGGTGTGCGCGTATCGATGAATGCTGTTGTGCACGGGCGAAGATCTTCATATCGCACAAGGCGTTCCGACAGCATTTCTGCAAATCGGCCACTGACGGGCGCGGGCTTGTCCATATGATCGTGATCCTTCAAACGAATATTCGCAGCGGTATAACCCTCAGAAATGTACTTCGAATGCAAGAAAAATTCAATACCGAGCGCCATATCACTAACCAGCAGCCTTAAATGATTACGGAAATCGTATGAATTGTCCCTGCATTCGAAGTACAATCCATTCGTTTCGACATTAATGAGAATCGGAAAAGATGCCATGACAGCAACGCATCCAGGCGCATACAGCGCCGCCGACGGCATAGTCGACTATATCCTCGGCATTACTTTCGAGATATGGGAGGAAGGTCGAGTTGACCTGATCGACCAGTACTATGGCCCCGACACCGTTGTTTACTGCCTCGATGGCATCACGCGTGGTTCGAGGGCGATGATTGACGGAACCCAAGCCATGCTGGCGGCCTTTCCCGACCGCCTGTTGCTTGGGGACGACGTCATCTGCAAGGGCGACAGCCATGCTGGATATTCCTCACATCGTGTCCTGAGCCCTATGACCAATACGGGTGATTCGATGTGGGGTCCGGCGACCGGCAAATCTGTGCGCATCATGAACATGGCCGACTGTGTCGTGGAAGAGGGCGTCATTACCCTGGAGTGGCTTGCTAGAGACAACCTGGCATTGATCAAGCAACTTGGCTTCAACATCACAGAATCAGCGAGGCTTATCGCCAATAAACGTACGCCAGATTTGAGCGCATGGTTTGTCGAAGAGACGCAGCGGCTCTCGAATTCAGCGAAATCGATGGATGACGCGGTGCTTCGCAACGCTGGTTCCGATCCACAACTTTTTTCGCAGCAGATTCTCAATGCGCTTTGGATGACAGGCGACTCGACGACCATTGAGGCGGCCTACGCGCCGTACGCTGTAATGCATCGTTCCCCGATCGAAATCATCTCGGGTCGCGCTGCCGTTGCCGAGCACTACGCTGACTTGCGAGGCGCGTTCGATTGCACTGCTGTCAGCGTCGATCACATTGCCGTCCAGTCCGCCAGTGAGCACGTTTATAATATCGCTGCGCGCTGGGCCGTGTGCGGTACGCACACCGGCGAATACTTTGGTGTTGCTGCGACAGGCAGGCCGATCTACATCATGGGCGTGACGCATCGCCGCATCGTCGGCGGTCGCGTCGCTGTGGAGTGGACCGTGTTTGACAGCCTCGGAGTGCTAAGTCAGCTTCTATAACCATGCCTGAAAAACGCAGCGTCATCGATGCGCACCATCACTTGTGGGATCTGCAGGCTTGCCACTACCCGTGGCTAATGTCGCGTGGCGTGACCCGCTTTTTCGGTGACCCAACGGCAATTCAAAAGGACTATCTGGTCGCTGATCTCCGTGACGACGCTGCAGACTACGAACTCGCGGCATCAGTACACGTGCAGGTTGGTGTTGCACCTGGCGACGAGCTGAAAGAAACGGCCTGGCTGCAAAAGGTGGGCGATGATACGGGCCTCCCAAGCGCAATCGTCGCATTCTGCGAACTCGACTCTCCGAAGGCGCCGGAAATTCTCGGTGCGCAACTCGAGTTCTCACGTCTCAGAGGAGTACGCCAAATTGTCGGTCGTTCCGCTGAAGAAGACACCGTCACCGGTAACGGCGAATTGGTCGGCAACCCGGTCTGGCGCGAGAATCTCGGTTTGCTCAGTGAACTTGGGCTTTCCTTCGACTTGCAGCTGACGCCGAGCCAGGTACCACGAGTTGCTGAAGCACTGGCTAAGGCACCCGGTACAAACGTCGCGCTGTGCCATTGCGGTTCGCCGTGGGACCAGACCAAGTCCGGTATCAAAGCATGGCGAGAAGGGCTTCGGTTGCTGGCATCGTTGCCAAACGTTAGCTGCAAGATTTCCGGACTTGGCATGTTCGATCACAACTGGACGATCGATTCGATTCGCCCCATTGTCGAGTCCTGCATAGATATCTTTGGCGCGGATCGCGCCATGTTCGGCTCGAACTTTCCGGTCGACAAACTGCACGCAAGTTACAGAAAGGTTTGGCGTGCTTACGAAGAACTTTCAGCGGGTCTGAGTGCGCAGGAACAACGATTCTTATTCGGCGATACTGCCCGAAAATTCTACCGGATAGACTGAGCCAACGCGTTCGCGCCGGCCAGCATCATCGACTGATCGGAGCTGAGTAAGAACAGGCTGGCACCCGCGGCCCGCCAGTCGGGGATTTCGTTCAGATCGGGCGTGAACATCCCAACAGCAGTGCCCGCGCTCTTCCCGGCTGCACATATGTCGCGAACCGTGGCGACAACCTGTTTGTCCATTACGCTTTTTTGCATCGCGACGGCAAGGTCCACGCGGCCAATGAATATGGCATCCACGCCTTCAACTGCAGCAATCTGAGCGACCTGATCCAAAGCAGCAATATCCTCGATCTGCACGACGACCGTCGTTCGTTCACGACTGTCGGCAATGTGATCGGCCATCGACTTGGTCGTATAGTTCGCTGCCCGGGATGAGCCGGCATAGCCGCGGCCGCCGTCACCGAAATGAGCGGCCTTGACGATAGCCGCTGCCTGAGCCGCGTTCGTAACATGCGGCACCAGAATGCCCGTAGCGCCGCTATCCAGCGCACTGCGAATTTCAGTGGGCGAATCGTCCGCAATGCGCACGAGACTTGGCCGATCCGCGACGCGAAATGCGCCGACGCAGAGATCGGTCTCGAGCCTGCCAAACGGCGCGTGCTCGGTGTCGATACAAAACACGTCGAGATCAGATAGGCCCAGAACTTCAGCGACAATCGGTGACGGTGTTTTCAGAAATGTCCCTACAAGCAGTTCGCCGTCGGCGAGCCGTTTGCGAAAGGTGTTGATAGCTTGTCCCATTACATCATCCCCAGAGTTTGTCGGTGGCAATCGCTGCGCCTTCCGCCATGCTCGCAAGCTTGGCGTAAACGATGTCCTGATCAACGGCACCGAATCCCGCGAATGTCGAGAAGCCGCAGTCGCTCCCGGCGATGACGCGTTCGCGACCGACAATGTTGGCGAAACGTTCAATACGTTCGGCAACGAGCATCGGATGTTCGACAAAATTCGTGGTCGAATCGATGACGCCGGGTACGAGGATCAGATCGTCCGGCAACCTGGCATCTGCAAAGGTCTGCCATTCGTGTGCATGCCGAGGATTGGAGGACTCGAAGAGCAGGGCGCCGACGTTGGCCTTTAGGGCGATCGGCAGGACGAGTTCCATCGGCGCGTCGTGGTGGTGCGGTCCTTCGTAATTGCCCCAGCAAACATGCAGGCGAACCATGTCTTTCGGGATACCCGCTAATGCGTGATTGAGTGCTTCGACATGCAAGCTTGCCAGTGACTGATACTCACTGTCGGACTTGCCCTTGAACATCATGTGCCGACCCAGTCCCAGGTCCGGCGAGTCGAGTTGCAGCACAATACCCGCCTCGACGATAGCGCGATACTCATGCGCCATCGCGTCAGCAAGCGCCGCAAGGTAAGCCTCGTGAGTCGGGTAATGCTTGTTCGGTTGAAACAGTGCTATGACGCCCGGCGAAGCGGCATTCATGAATCCCTGTGTCGGCCCGTGAGCTGCAATTGCCGTCAGCAGGTTGTCAATATCGACTCGGGCCGGTCCCATGTCTTTTACCTTGATATCGGAAACACAGCAGGGTCGTCGGTAGGTTGGTGTGCCACCGGAGTTCGCCTGGCGCGCGAGAAAGCCGGGAAACGCCTCAAGATCACTAGGCGGTTCCCGATCGCTGTCGCCATCGAAGCCGGAGATGCGGTCTTTGATATAGGTGGCATAGCTGATCTTGCTCATTTCACCGTCGCTGACGATGTCAACGCTGGCCTTAACCTGTTTTCGGACAACCTCACTCACGGCATCGCGAATGATCACATCGGCGTTGGCAACTTCTTCGCCTTTTTCTTGCGAAAAGACCACGTTAGTAACAGGCTCGGATCGAGGCAGACTGCCAACATGAGTCGTGAGTATTCTGTCTGTACTTGATTGCATTCGATTGCCTCTGTTTTCTTATTGCGCAAAAAGACTCAACAACTCTTTTGTAACAGCCTGGGGTCGTTCCATCGTTGCAAGATGACCGCAGTCATCAATCACGATGAGCTTAGCGCCGGGAATCTCTTGTGCCATGAATTCGTGAAATCGCGGCGGACATATTGAATCTTCCCGGCCACAGATAACGCTGGTTGGGCAAGAAATAGTCGCCAGAGTCGGCACGCTGTCCAAACGATTCAACAGCGCAACCGACTGGCGTTCAAATACTTCAGGGCCGAGGTCAAGCGCCATATCAAGAATCGTCCTGAGCAGTTTCTTGTTGTTTCGGTTTCTTCTTGCGAGATACATCGGCTTTAGTGATTCGATCGCAAGCTCTGCGAGCTTGCCGGACGCTGCAGCCTCCATTTGCTCGAATCGAATCGCCCTGCGGCTTGGTGCATCCGGATGTGGGTTGGTGTCCAGTAATGCCATATGCGTGACTCGCTCAGGCGCCTGCCGCCAGATTTCGAAAGCGAGGATGCCGCCCATCGACAGGCCCGCCATGCCGAATCTTTGTGGCGCTGCCGCAAGTACCTCGGTTGCCATGTCTGCAAAGTTGTCGCTGTTGCTGGTATCGGCGACGCGTACCGGGATGTCGATTGCCTGAATCTGGTGAGACCAGAGGCGTTCATCGCACATCATGCCGGGCAGCAGCAATATGTTCTCCGCCGGCATTCGTGACCTGC
Source organism: Woeseia sp. (assembly GCA_037968755.1). GTDB lineage: Bacteria > Pseudomonadota > Gammaproteobacteria > Steroidobacterales > Woeseiaceae > Woeseia. The sequence goes on along the minus strand of JBBKWB010000122.1, from coordinate 16,441 downwards.
GCTATTCGTCTTGCGTTTGAATTCGCGCCGAGCCACCGCGAATCAGCATGCCAGAGAACGCGCGCTTTTCAGGCGATAGCTCGGGATTCTCAATTCGCTCAATCAGCATTGATGCTGCTGACTGGGTCATGCGATGGACAGGCTGGCGAACCGTTGTGACGTTGTAGGCAGCGTAACGCGCCGGACCGACACCATCGAAGCCGACAATTGATATATCGTTGGGCACGTTCAAACCGAACTCTTCGCGCGCCTCATCAATGCAGCCGATTGCCATGACATCGTTCGCGGCGATGACGGCGTCCGGAGGGCTGCCACGCTTTTGCATCAGTTGTGCGAAGCACTCACGGCCTGTTTCATAGCCAAAGTCTCCGCTAACGGTTGTGATGTCGGAAATGCCCAGTGCGCTGAGCTCATTGAGGGCACCCATTTTGCGCTCGAGGCCGACGACCGAATCCGGCGGTCCTTCAACTATCCCAAATGATTTGTGCCCGGCATTAACCAATTCATCGACAAGCCAGCGTTCGCCTTCCTCCTGGTCGCAGCGGACCGAACTGACCAGTTGATCCTTCAAGGTGCGGTTGTAAAACACCAGTGGGATTTCTGCATTGTCTATTGTCTTTAGTTGTTCCGGTGTGAACATTGCGGCCGTCAGGATGCCGTCGACGCGAAACTGCAGCATCTGTTCAAGTACTTTGCCGGTATCGCCCTCACGTTCGAGTGCGAATAACAGCACCCGCACGCCGTGCTCAGAGAAATGCTGGGTCAATTGTACGAGCACTTCGGGATAGTAGAGATTTGTCAGCTTCGAGATGACGACGGCCACCATGTTCGATCGTTGCGTGATCAGCCCGCGGGCAATCGCATTCGGCCGGTAGCCGAGTTTATTGGCTGCAGACATTACCCGATCGCGCATAGCCTTCGAGGCGCTGGCACCGTCCTGAAAAACACGCGATACGGCGGATTGGGACACTCCGGCAAGCTCGGCGACGTCGTACGAGGTCGCACGCCTGCGGCCGGTCTTGTCGTTATTGTTGGTTGTTTTCTCAGCTTTGCTCATTCGGCGCTCACTGCACATCGCTTCCAATTGAGGTAGATGCTAGGCAGTATTGCATGCGGATGCAAACCGGGAAACGCAATGCCAACGGTGCTTGATGGACAAGTTGCCCTCGTTACAGGGGCCGGGCGTGGTATCGGGCGGGCCTGTGCCGAGCGTCTGGCTACCGCTGGCGCCCACGTGATCGCCGTGGCGCGTAGCAAAGATGATCTTGCCAAGCTTGCAGCCCATTCTTCAGGACGCATAGAAACCTGGACAGGCGATGTCACCGACGACGAATTCATGGGCCGTGTTGAGGCGATTGAGGGCCTGAGCATTCTCGTCAACAACGCAGGTGGTAACCGGCCCCAATCATTCGTTGACGTCGATACTGAGTCGCTCGACTTTGTTATTGATCTTAATGTGCGTGCTGCTTTTCGCGTTGCACAAGCGTCGGCGAGGGCGATGCTTGCACAACGGATCGAGGGTTCAATCGTCAACATGTCCTCGCAAATGGGTCACGTCGGATCGCCAAAACGCACGGTCTATTGCATGACCAAGCATGCGGTCGAAGGTCTGACCAAGGCGATGGCGGTCGAGCTTGGGCCACACGGAATTCGCGTCAACTCGGTTGCGCCGACCTTTGTCGAAACGCCGCTGACGAAACCAATGCTTGACGACCCCAAGTTCCGCGAATTTGTATTGGGCATGATTCCTCTCAACAAATTGGCCAGCCTCGACGACGTCGCGGCGGCCGTGCTCTACCTTGTTTCGCCAGGCGCAAGCATGGTGACCGGCCACAGCCTCAAAGTCGACGGAGGCTGGACGGCACAATAAAAACACTACCGGGGGACGTATGGCGGATTTCGGAACGCTTAATTGGTCGATACTGATCGCGTACATATTGTTGAATTTGTTGCTCGGCTGGGTTTTGAGCAAACGCGTAACGACAGCTGAAGATTTTTACCTTGGACGCCGAACAACGCCCTGGTGGGCTATCGGCGTTTCTGTGATCGCAACGTACGTTAGTGCCTTGTCATTTCTCGGCGGCCCTGCCTGGTCCTACTCCGAGAGCCTCGCGGTCATCGCGATCCACCTGAACTACCCGATAGTCGTATTCTTCGTGATCACGCTATTTCTGCCATTCTTCTTCAACAGCGGCGTGGCTTCGATTTACGACTACATGGAGCGGCGATTCGGGCCCACGTCTCGTGTTGTGATTTCCAGTGTTTTCCTAATATCCCAAACGTTGACCTCGGCGGCAATTCTATACGCCACATCGCTTGTTATCGAATTCATAACTGGTATCGACGTGAATACGGCAATCGTGATCGTTACTGTCGTCGCGTTGATATACACGATGATGGGCGGTATCACGGCGGTTATCTGGACAGATGTTATTCAGGCTGGCGTTTTGTTCGTCGGCGCTTTCATTATTCTGTTCGCGCTACTCGATAGCATGCCGTTACCGATCGGCGAGGTTCTTGCCGACCTAAAAGCGCAAGGGAAGACCAATCCGCTGAATTTCTCGTTCGACCTCTCTGTCGAAGCGACCGTTTGGTCTGGTGTCATCGCAATGTCGATATTCCATATTACCGTCTACGGTGCCAACCAGATGATGGTGCAGCGGACACTGGCGGCCAAGAATATCGGCGATGCAAAGAAGTCGTTTTTGCTAATGGGCTTTGTCGCTTTCTTTATCTACTTCCTGTTCTTTTTTCTGGGTATTCTGTTTTACGGTTACTACGGTGGGCAGGAATTCGAGAACGGCAACACGATTATTCTGACGTTCGCCGCCGACTACGGGATGCCTGGACTGATGGGCATTATCGCCGCCGCAATTGTCGCTGCCTCGATGTCGTCGCTGGACTCGTCGTTCAACTCGCTGGCGACAATTTCAACCGTCGACTTTTACCAGAAGTACTACCGCAAGAACGAGTCGCCACAACATTATCTTAAAGCGTCGCGGTGGTTTACGGTCTTCTGGGCGATCCTCATCATCGTGCCTGCAATCATCTATTCGACTTTCGAGGGTTCGGTCCTGCAAACCTTAAGCAAAATCGGATCCTACTTCGTTGGTGCGAAATTAAGCATGTATGGGCTCGGGTTCTACTCCAAGCAGACAACCGAACGAGGGCTGCTGGTTGGCGTAGCCGTCGGTTTCGTCATGATCTGGTATCTCGCGACGCAAACCGATATCGCCTGGCCCTGGTACTGCTTGTTTGGCGGGGGCGTCAATATCGTTACGTCTTTGATTGCGAGCCGTCTGATCGATGGCGTCCAGACAGAATGGTCTGAGTATTCAATCGAGGGGCAAAAGAAGAAGTTTAAGGACGGAAACCTGCCCGAAAAGGACGGCGGCTGGTACCTGGTGCCAGGTAAGGTCGACAAGGTCAGCTACCTCTTGTTGGTGTTTTTCGCGATGACGGTTTTGTTTCTTTTCCTTTTTGAACGACTGATCTAGGTGCGAAGAATGCGGTACACATTGGTTCTGGTCCTGCTGGCGCTCGTGTCGGCGACGGCGTGCGCGAAAACAGCGCCGAAATCGATCGACGAACTGCGCGCCGAGGAAAGGAATGTTTCGTTGGTTCTCGTCGGCGAGATCGACGGTGGCCCCGGTTTTGACGCGTTTTTATATTCGTACAAGTCGGCTGGCCTGAAAATTCACGCGATGGTGGCTATGCCACACACACTGAAACCCGAGAACGGCTACCCGGTGCTGGTTGCCAATCACGGGCACCATCCTGAACCACTCAAATACGGTATTACGGCGGACGGAAAGGACTGGCGGCCCGGTGATTACTATCGGCGTATTCCAGAGTTGTTTGCGGCGCAGGGTTTCATGGTCGTAATGCCGGACTATCGGGGCCACAACAATTCCGAGGGTTATGAATTCACGGAAGGCATGCTCGAATCGAGTTACTACACGGAAGACGTCTTGAACCTGCTGGCGGGATTGGATTCTCTGGATGGGTCTGACCTCGACAATATCTTTATGTGGGGCCACTCGATGGGAGGCGAGGTGACCTTGCGCAGCTTGCTCGCAACCGACCGCGTTAAGGGTGCGTCGATGTGGTCCAGCGTTGGCGGCGACATTTGGGACCAATCGTATTACTACTCGCGTTACGAGGACCCAACGGCATTCGACAGTAGCGAAACGCCGAAATCGGTTATTGAAAGGCTGCGCGGAAGAATTGCAGCTCTGGATTCAGCATTTGATTCCAGGAGCAGCGAGCCGTTGCTGCATCTTGATCACATCGAGACGCCGCTGATTATTCAGCACGCGGTGGGCGACCGTGGTGCGGCGTACAAGTGGTCGGAGCAGCTTGCAAAAGAGCTCTACATGCGTGGCAAGACATACGAATTTTTCACCTACCCGGGAAGTGATCACCTTTTCGCTGGCGAGATGATGGAGCAAGCCGCCGAACGCGACGTGCAGTTCTTCCTCTCGTTAATGTGCCCGCGCAAACACTAACCGGCAAAAATCGGTTTGAATACTGCGCAGTCAACACAAAAATCACATAAAAACCAAATAGATAGCCTGCTTACACAAGGCAGTAGCCATTCATATTTGCATGCGAAGTACAAACTGACGTATATTGGCTCAGAATCGGCGTGCGCGCTTTGCGCTGCGTCGAATCGACAGATATAGCCGGCCACTGGACGAGTTGGCACTGTCATTGATCTGTAACCAGGGGGTTATCAAGCCATGAAGCTCAATAAAAAAGCGGCCGCGCCAAAGGTCTGCAAGACAGCCGTAGCGACAGCCGTCGCTATGGCCTTAACGGCGCCCGCGATGGCGCAAAAGGCAGTCGAAGAAATCATTGTCACGGCGACCAAGCGTGAAAGTAGTGTCCAGGACCTGGCTGTTTCAGTTACGGCAATTTCAGGTGACATGATCAATGATCTGCAGTTGGTCAATATAGTCGACATCGAAAAGACGGTACCGGGCCTCAAAGTCCGCTACGTCGGCGCTGATCCGACCATTATCATGCGTGGCGCTGGCGCCGCCGGTACTAACGACATCGCTGTCCCGGTTTATGTTGACGGCTTATATCGGCCGCGCGCGGGACAGGGTCTGTCCAGCTTCCTGGATATCGAACGGGTTGAAGTTCTGCGTGGACCACAAGGCACGCTGTTCGGCCGAAACACGTTCGGTGGACTGGTCAATGTCATTGCGAAGAAACCCGACGCTTCGGAATTTGACTACGGTGTTTCCGTGACTGGCGGAGACTACTCCCTGGGACAATTCGAAGGCTTTGTGAACGTCCCCATTAGTGACACGGTCGCAATGCGGCTCACTGCAAGCAATACGACGCGTGATCCACTCATCGAGAATACCTTCAATTCCTCTTACGGCATGCGTGACGAAGACAATACCTATGCCCGATTGCAGGTGGGTTTCGCGCCTTCGGACACTTTTGACGTGACGTTCTCGGCAACCTACTGGACAGACGAATCCAACGGTAACGCCGATTACGCCGGCGTTATTCTGGGTATTCCTGTAAACCCGATCACCGGAGAAACGGACGGCGTCAATGGTGTAATGCAATTGCGCCAGGGCCGCCTGCCCGGTACGGAAGCCGATTCCTGGCCGATCAGTGGCGGTCGTAACCAGGCCGGAACCTTTGGTGTTGACGCCTCCGCAAGCGTCAATCCGGATGTCTACAAGTTTTCAAGCGACTTCAAACCGCTACGCAAGATCGATGAGACCTCTTTCAGTGCTTTGGTTAACTGGGACGTCGGCTTTGCAAACCTGCGTGCCAATATCGGAATCTTTGACTACGAAGAATTCCGTCTCACTGACTCGGATTTCTCTGACAGCACTTCGACCTGGCAAGCGAACAATCCGGGTGTGACGCCGGGTACCTCAACCGGTCCTGGCTATTGGCAGCAGTGTTGGGGTGGCCCAACCTGCGGTCTCGCAGCGGGCCAACGTGTCAATTCGAAGGCGGTTCAGGCAGACATTAACCTGAATTCAAACAGCGACGGCGCATTGCAATGGACGGCTGGCTTCTTTCTCTACGACGATTCCGGTGATGGCGACACGAGCAGCGAATTCGTATGGGGTTACACCGACACAACGGCTCCACAAAATGTGACGTGGGGACATTGGCTCTACCAGGGTAACGGCGGTACCAAGTCCACAGCCATTTACGGCCAGGCCGAGTATTCGTTTAGTGATGCCACACGCGTAACGGTCGGCCTGCGCCGCTCGAAAGACGAACGGAAATTCTCCAACAATTACGTTGACTGGGGGCCGTCAGTTCATGGTTTCGGCTCAGGTTATTACGCGGCGCATTATTCTGATCCGGGCAGTCGTTTCGCTCCGTGGCCGGAGTTCGTCGCAACGCAGGAGACTATCGACGGCGCCCAAACCGGTGAGAAGTCGAACACCGACTGGAAGCTCGCCTTACAGCACGATCTCACTGACAACATAATGGTTTATGGCTCCATGGCGACAGGCTACATTGCCGGCGCGATAGAGGGTGGTGGCAGTACTGATCTAACCAAGCCAAATGAAGTCATGTCTTATGAGGTCGGATTGAAGACCACGTCAGAGGACGGCACCATGCGTCTGAACATGGCGGCGTTCTTTAACGACTACGAAGGGCTGACAACGTCATCTTTCGTGGCACAGGGCCAGACTATCGTTGCCGTCGGATCTGTCGGCGGTAGCATGGAGTCCATGGGTCTCGAAGCCGAGTTGGCATGGGCGCCGACAGATGAATTGCAGATCAACGCGGGTCTGGCGCTGAATAAATCGCAACTTATGGATTTCGGGCGCTCCGTTCTGAATCGTGTATTCCATTCGGGCGGCGATATCGAGATCGGCACGCAGCCTTGTGACCAAAACTGCTCACAGGTTTACGTTCTTGATGGCAAAGATGCGCGGTTCTCGCCGGGTTTCACTTTGTCCCTGGACGCGAGTTACGAATTTAATCTTGGTGAAAACGGCCGTATCGTTCCGGGTATCTATCTGTACGCGTCGGATGACTACAAAACGACGAACATCGAGTACTTCTTTACGAAGCAGGACGCGTTCATGACCACGGATCTCCGGGCGACCTGGTACTCCGATGACAAGCCCCTGTCTGTGCAAGCGTTCGTCATTAACGCTAGTGACCAAATTGTGCAGGTTGGCGGTGATCAATTCAGTCAGGGTCGAGCTGTTGCGGACTTCAATAACCCACGTACCTGGGGCATTCGTCTGTCATACAACTTCTGATCATTTCCAAGTAGGAATGCGGGTGCGACTAACACCTGCCCGGTTGTCGAGAGCCTCGCCCTGTGCGAGGCTTTCTTCATTCCGCCGAACGGTTGCAACAAGAAAGCGTAATGCCTGATGAAATAATGCAAAAACTTGAAGCGGGTTACCAGGCGCAACAGTCCGGGAACTTTGCGCAGGCCGAGCGTCTGTACAAGCAAGTGCTGGATAGCGAAAAAGAAAACATTCATGCGCTTAACCTGCTTGGCATGCTGTGTGTTAATTCATTTCGACCTAACGCCGCGATTGAATTCATTAAAAGAGCGCTGAAGCAAGTTCCGGACAATCCGCAGTCGCACACAAATATTGGGTTGGCCTACAAGGATCGCGGTGACGCGAAGACCGCTGCGCATCATTTTCGCGAATCGATAAAGCTCGATCCAAACAATCCCGATGTGCACAACAATCTTGGCAACGTACTGCGTGTCATCGACAAGCCGAAAGAGGCGATCCAGAGTTACGAGCGAGCACTGAAACTGAATCCGAATTTCTCCGAATGCTGGAGCAACCTGGCGGCGGCGCTGAACGAAACCGGTCAACACAAGCCGGCGCTGAAAGCGGTCGGGCGCGCGCTCGAACTCGACCCTGGTTTGGCGCAGGCCTACAACAACCGCGGTGATATCTACCTCGCCCAGGCACGTTACGAAAAAGCGCTGGCTGAATACAGGCGGGCAACAGAACTCAGTCCAAAATATGTTGCGGCCCTTATCAATATGGCCCGAGTGCAACGTGATATGGACGCACCGGATGATGCGACGGAGACATTGGGGCTCGCTCTCGACCTCGAACCCGAGAACCCGGAGGCGCTTCTCGTGCAGGGGGTTCTGTTCGAGCAGATGGGTGACCGCAAAAGCGCGGCGGCAAGTTTCCAGGCCGCGATCAAATCCGCACCGGACATGACGGTCGCTCACTACTATCTCTCGCAAATCCGGGGGCGTGAGGGCACTGACGAGGAATTCGCGGCGATGCGCGAGCTCGAAGAGCACGCGGACCTGAATGACAACGCGAAGATGTATCTCGGTTTCGGTTTGTATCGTGCCTACGAGCAGCGAGAGCAATACGACAAAGCGTTTGCGCACCTGGCAAACGGCAATTGCATTAAGGCGGAAAGCACGCCCTATGACGATGAAGATACTGCTCAATACATTGAGTCGATCGTTGAATGTGCGGAATCATCAATAAAGCGCCTGGGCAACAGCCCCGGCAAACGCGATTCCCGCCCGGTGTTCGTACTGGGCATGCCGCGATCGGGAACAAGCCTGACCGAGCAAATACTGGCGAGTCACAGTGCCGTGGCCGGGGCAGGTGAGCTGAGCTTCGCCTATGACACGGCGCATTCTATTCGAGACATGACGGGCGAGAAGTTCCCGGACAACATGAAGTTGCTGTCCGCCGAGCAGTACGCCGAACTCGGCGAGCGATACATGGCGCGTCATTCAGCAGACAATCTTGCGGCGCAGTTTGTGGTTGACAAGACGCCGCTCAATTTCCAGTACATCGGCTTGCTGGGTCTTGCGTTGCCGGATGCCCGGTTCATACATTGTCATCGCGATCCGATTGCCAACTGCTTTTCGATTCACCGTATGCCGTTCGATGAAAAACAGACCTATGCACACAGCCTCGAGGCACTCGGCAGGTACTACACTCGTTATTGGAAGTTCATGCAGCGTTGGCATGCACTGTTCCCGGGTCGCATTCTGGACATGTGCTATGAGGACACAGTTGCAGATATCGAAACGCAAAGTCGACGCATGCTGGATTTCCTTGGGCTGCCATTTGAAGATGGTGTGCTTGAGTTCCACAAGACCAAGCGGCTGGTTAAGACGCCGAGCGCGAGCCAGGTCAGGCAGCCGATCTACAAGGACCGGCTGGCAGCGTGGAAGAAATACGAAAAGTGGCTGGGACCACTGATCGCAAATATCAGAATAGACGCCGCCAATGAGTAACTTCGGAACACTCAACTGGGCGATTCTGGCTACCTATATCGTGGGTAACCTGGTACTCGGCTTCGTCCTGAGTAAGCGCGTTCACACGGCTGAAGATTACTACGTCGGGCAAAGGACAACGCCGTGGTGGGCAATTGGTGTCTCAGTTATCGCAACCTACATCGGTGCGCTGACCTTCCTGGGCGGCCCCGCCTGGTCGTACGCCGATGGCTTCTCCGTAATTTTCATTCATATTAATTACCCGATCGCGATTTTTATCGTCATCACGTTATTCCTGCCGTTCTTTTACAATAGCGGCTGCGCGTCAATCTTCGACTACCTCGAACGACGCTTCGGTCTGACATCGCGAACAGTCATGTCGGGCGTATTCCTGTTCGGCAATATTGCGTACTCAGGCATCATGCTCTACACCACGGCGCTGGTACTGGAATTTATCACCGGTATCGACGTCGTCACGGCGATCATGGTGGTCGCCGTCGTTGCCGTGACCTATACGATGCTCGGCGGCATGACGGCCGTCATCTGGACCGACGTCATTCAAACCGGCATCCTGTTTCTCGGCGCCATCATTACTGTCGTCCTGCTCATTGGCGAACTACCTGACGGCCTGCAAGAGACGTTGCAGTGGCTAAAGGAACAGGGCAGAACCAATCCCTTCGAAACGACGCTTGACCCGGCCAAGGTCGGCACGATCTGGACCGGTATCGTCGCAATGTCGATTTACCACGTGGTCGTCTACGGCGTAAACCAGATGATGGTGCAGCGAACCCTGGCTGCAAAATCAATTGGCGATGCGAAAAAAGCGTACATCATGATGGGTTACGTGGCGTTTTTTATATTCTTCCTGTTCTTTGGCATGGGTATCCTTTTTTACGGTTACTACGGCGGCAAACCGTTCGACAATGAAAACCTGATCGTTCTCGATTTCGTGGCGTCGATGGGCTTTCCCGGGCTAATGGGAATCGTAACCGCTGCCATTGTTGCCGCGTCGATGTCGTCACTCGATTCGAGCCTGAATTCAATGGCGACCGTCACGACGATCGACTTTTACGAAAAGTTCTTCAAGAAGGGCGCATCGCCCGAGCATTACCTGACGGCGTCACGCTGGTTCACATTCGCGTGGGCGGTGCTGATGGTGGTGCCCGCCATCCTGTTCACGAAAAGCGGCGGCTCTGTGATCGAAATCCTGAGCAAGATAGGATCGTTCTTCGTCGGCGCCAAGCTCGCGATGTTCGGGCTGGGTTTCTTTTCGAAGCACACAAAGGAGCGTGGCCTCTTGATTGGTGTCGTCGCCGGCTTCCTGTCACTTGCTTACGTCGAGTACTACATGGATATCGCGTGGCCCTGGTATTGCGCGATTGGGGGTGTTGTCAGTACCGCGGTTGGGTGGCTCGCCAGCCTGCTGATCGACGGCCGCCAGAACGAGTACAACGTGTACACGGTCAAGGGACAGCTCAGGAAATACAGGGAAGAGGGCTTACCGGAAATGCAGGACGGCTGGTATGTCGTATCGGGACGCATCGATAAAGCCAGCTACGGGCTGATCGTGTTCTTCGTCGCCTGCATCGCCCTGTTATGGGTGCTGAACTCAATGATCTGACTAGCGCCTGCCGATCTCGCGGCAGCGCTGGAGCACATCGACACCGAGCAACAGCATGTAGTGAAGGAAGTCGATAAAGATCCAGTTCTCGGCCAGCTTGTCACCATCGCGACGATAGATATCGACGACGCGCATTTCCGTCTGCCTCTCCGATGCGGGCAGCCCGAGGAAGCCGTCGCCCTGGTTCATTCTGAGATTGGGCCAGCCGAACCAGCCACCGTAGTTGCCTTCCGCGTGTTCCAGAATGTGGCCGTTGAAATCGATATTGCGTAGACCGGCGCCAAACGGTCCCTGGTGCTGCCGCTGGTAGCGTTCGATCGTGTACGTCGCGCCGATACCGCTGGGCCCGAACCAGAGCATGTCTTCGTGCCAGGTTTTACGCAGCATGTCGTCATCGGAACCCATGCCATCAGTCACCAGGTCGTTACACATTTCCATGATCAGGTCGAGCGTCAGTTGCGACTCGGCTTTGTCCTGAGTGTCAAATAACAAACCGTCACCAGTTCGTGGTCCGGGGTTAATGATCTCGGCACCAGTTTGCATGGGCAATGGTTGCAAGCCAGCCTGCTTCATGACGCTGATGATGTCGATCCAGAGTGCAGTTTCGGCGATCTTGCCGCCGTCGATGCGGTGAAACTCGCAGTAGGGAATTAACGCGATCTTGCCCGTGGCGGGTATGCCGAGCCAGTCCTCATCGAACAGGCCCATGAACTTGCCCATGCTCGTGACCCACATGTTGCCGTCGATCAGGTTCGGACCCGCCATAAAGATATCCTGGCGGCGTTGCAGTGATGTGAATGACTCACGAATCGGCTGCCAGACGGTTGCGGCGACGGCATCCGTGCCAGTGAGCTCGTTGAATGGATGCACGCCCCGGAACGAGTAACCGGTCCCTGCGAATTCGCCAATGGCATCTGCGAGGCCACTAACTGGCGCTGCCTCAAGTGCGGCGAAGTAGTTTAGAACGATGGACTTGCTGTTCTGGATATTTTTCATTGTTGGTCCTACGCGACCGCGATCTGCATCATCAGGTCGAGTTCGTTGAATAACAGCCACTCGGCGACGATTTTGCCGTCAACGATATGATGTTGAGTGATGCCCCAGATTTGCACGGGCTTACCGGTAGGCTCGCCATACAATCCCGGCCCGCTGTGTGTGCCTTCGGCACTCCAGCGTTCGGATGTCAGGTAGCCATCGACGCCATTGCCCATCCAGTAGACTTCGTCAACCTGAACTTCCAGGTCAGGGAAGGCTGTCATTAGCGATTGCAGTAAAGCCTTATAGGGCTGCGCGCCGACGAACTTGCGGTTGGTGGGGCCTGCAAACGTGAATCCGTCGGCGTAATCACTCGCCAGTACGCCGTAGTCTCGCCCGTTCCAAAGCCGATCGTTTGTCGCGCGTGCGAAACGATCAACATCGAAGCCGTCAATCGGCTGTGCCACGGATATCGGCTGGCCCGGGTTGGTGGCGAGTCTGAGGCTATTCCACGTTGTTGCATCGCGCGGCCAGCCCGGCGGTGGTGACGCGGCGAGTTTAGGAACGATGTCGTCGAGATTGTGGCCCAGCTGCTGCAGCATACTCGAGTTGTTGTACAACACATGCTCGAGAAAGATTTCGTTTTCGAGTGCCACGCAGTTGGCTATGACGAGCACATCAATGGTCTTGTTGGTTGCCGGCCCGTACTTGCTGGGGCCGTCATTGGTGCCGCGGATGAGCGTGCGATGCGACGTGTGATAACCGATTTCATCGTCACCGGCCCAGATAACTTCATCGGCGATCAGTTGAACGTCGGAAAATGCACCCGTCGTATGATGCGTGTCGGCGATGATTTTCTGGCAGCCGATCTGCAAACCGTAATCGTCATAGACCTGCGAGTTGCCCGAGTAGGTATTACCGATGTACTCGACGTCGCGGTCTTCCCAGATCTTGTAGGTAATCCGAACGATGTAGTCGACGATGTTCCTGTAGGTCTCTTCGAAGCCACGCATGGATTGCTTCGGCCCGAAATCGTCCGGAATACGCTTCTCGCCGGGCGTGCCGCGGCTCGTGTATTCGGCCAATGAGACGGAATAGTCCACCGGCATGTGTTGTCGCCCAAGCGGCGCAGCGATCCGTGCCCCGGATTGGCCACCTGACCCGGAATTCTCAGCCATTCGGACTTCTCCATGAGTTTTTGCATTCGAAGTCAAAATTGTAAAGTAAGGGTACCCGGGTGTCTATCAGTCGCTGGGAATAACGGGGTCAGAGCACATTTCCATGCATGCCTGTTGTCTCGAACCAAAAATGTACTAAGACTCCATATTTGCAGGTTGACTATACCCAAATCGGGTACTAACATACCCACTATGGGTACAGATACTGCCATTGTTCAACGATCCCCGAAGGCTGGCCAGAGGCCGGGCGAGCAGTCCTTGGCGGACGCCTTGTTCACCACTACCCAGCAGCGCCTGCTCGGGCTGCTGTTTGGGCAACCGGAGCGGACTTATTTCGTCACTGAACTGATTGAACTGGCCGACGTCGGTCGGGGCGCCGTTCAGCGTGAGCTTGCCCGACTCGCAGGTAGTGAACTCGTGGTGATCGAACGTCACGGGAATCAAAAACATTATCGAGCCAATCCAGACTCGCCCATATACAAGGAGCTGTGTTCTATCGTCAGCAAGACGGTAGGAATTGAGGAAAACGTGCGAGTCGCGTTACAACCTCTGGAGGCGCGGCTAACCCTGGCTCTTATCTACGGTTCTGTGGCCAAGCATTCAGACACTGCGACAAGCGATATAGATCTTCTCGTAGTGTCCGATGAGCTGACGCTCGAAGATCTTTACGCAACCCTTTCTGCAGTTGAACAACAACTCGGCCGACAAGTTAATCCCACGCTCTACACCGACAGTGAGTTTCGCAAACGTCGTTCCGGCAATAATGCATTCCTCAGTCGAGTCCTGGCGGGGCCGACAGTAGTTCTGCTGGGGCAGTTAGATGCCGCATGACAAACTGGATAACCTGGTCAAGGTTGGGCAACTCAAAGCTGAGCCGTCATCGGACCAGGAAGTTGCTGGCCTGACGAGCTCCGGCCTCGTTCGTCTCCGCGACGCAGGCAACGAATCACTGAGTATCGAGTCACGATTTGATCTCGCCTATAACGCCGCGCACGCGTTGTCACTCGCCGCGCTTCGCAGGTCTGGATACCGATCAGAAAACCGGTACATTGTATTTCAATGCCTAAAACATACGCTCGACCTTCCTAACGAGCAGTGGCGTATTCTGGATCAGGCGCACCGCAAGCGAAACCTGGCGGAGTACGAAGGGCATCTTGATGTTGATGACGCACTGTTGAATGCGTTGCTCCGCACAGCAAATGTGGTTGCCGAACGACTGCGAAAAGGGGTCTGACCCCTTTTTCTCGGATTTCGGCTTGAGGTAGCGGCTGCTCTCGCCAAGGCACCGCCGAAATCGGTAACTGTCCCCAATTTTCAAGTCCCATTTTAAAAAAAGCGGTCCGACCCCTTTTTAGCGAAACGGTGTAAGGTAGAAATCGGGGGCAGAATCAACGTTTCGTTTGCAAATGTTGATACGCAGTTTTGTCATTCGGCTTCTTGGCTCGACGTAATCGAACACAGGAAAGATAACCATGGAATCAACCCGAACCTGGGTCACCGAACTGTTTGAAACCCTGGGAGCGCAGGCGCGGGAAAGCATAAGCTACTTGCCCGACGTGTTGGGTGCCGTGCTGGTACTCATGCTGGGATGGATTCTTGCACGACTGGCCCGGCGCGCAGCATTGGGCTTTGCGCTGGCATCGAATCGTTTGCTCAAGCGCGCGTTTCCCAGCGGCATCCTGTCCGGTGCGCGCATGTCTCCGCTTATGGGTACGTTCATCGGCGAGCTGCTGTTCTGGTGCATCCTGCTCATTGCCGTGACGGTAGCCGCAGACTATGCCGGGTTCGACGCCATTTCAGAATGGGTCGGTCGCATTACGACCAATCTTCCGAACATGATCGCCGCAGTCGTGATCGTCGTCATCGGCTTCTTGATCAGCATTTTCGTTCGTGAGCAGCTGGCTTCGAGCGCCGCTCCTGCCGCACGATCGAGACAGAACGCATTGCTGGGAAGGTTAGCGCAGGTGGCGATAGTCACCGTTGCGTTCATCGTGGGACTCGACCAGCTCGGTATTGATGTACTCTTGCTAACGGCATTAATAGTCATCGCTGCGGCGGCGTTGTCGATTACCTTCGGCGTCAGCGTTGCCCTGGGTACGCGAAGCTACATGCGTAACCTGATTGGTATGAGGACGGCGCGAGCCTCCCTGGAGCCGGGCCTGCACATCCGTATCGGCAGTGTGGAGGGGCAGATTCTCGAGGTCACCGCTACCCAGATCACGCTCGAAACGGAGCAGGGCAAGGTGCTGGTTCCGGGCAGTTTCTTCGACGAGCAGGTCACCGTCATTCTCACGCCGGCCGGGCAGGAGGGTGCGAAAAATGGCTAGCGCATCGAAACTGACCCTCGCGTTCATCAACAAACGCCCGGAGGCGGCGGCACGGATCCTGGCCTCGCTGCCGGCGGCGGATGCGGCGGCGTTCGTCAACTCTCTGCCCACGCGTTACGCCGTTAAAGTGTGCCTGTCACTCAGTGCCAACAACACCGCGTCTATCATTCAGCTCATGGAGTCTACCGCGGCAACGGCCGCTATCCGCGACATGGAGTTTGCGGCCGCTTCCGCTGTGTTGCGTCAGCTTGCACCGCCGGTTCGTGCTGCATACCTCGCAGACTTGCCGCAACGGCAGCAGCATGAGTTTGAAGCGTCGTTAGCGTTTGCACCGGATACAGCCGGCGCGAAAATGACGACGTTTATCGCAACGCTCACCAAAAGCGACAGTGTGCAAAGCGCGCTGAGCCTGTTGAAAGATGATCCGCAGAGGCACTCCGAACTTGTGTACGTACTGGACAGTGAAAGAAAGTTCGTGGGCGCCGTACGCTTGTTGACGCTCCTGCAACATCCGCCGAAGACGGCACTGGCGGAACTGCTCGATGACTCCTGCGTGCCGCTATCACCCCACGCAAGTCTTGAGCAAATCGCCAAGCTTGATGCGTGGCACGATTTCAGTCAGCTGCCGGTTGTATCGCGACGGGGCGAGGTTATAGGGACGTTATTCAGGAAGACGTTTTCCCAGTCTGAAGTTATCAACACCCTGTCCGTTGATGCCAATGCGATCGCGGGCCCACTGCTGTTTACGATGGCGGAATGCATGCGCGGCCTGCTTGACCTGCTGATACCACCACGTCCCGAACACCACGAGCTGGGAGAATCAAATGAGCGTTGATGCAGCGGCTGTTGACGACGCGTTAAACAGCCACTTCCTAGCCCGCTATCCGCTGGATGCGGCGCGTGAGATCGAGGCGCTGGATACGGCGAGTGTTGTCAGTGCATCCAGTCGGGTATCCGCGAAAATTCTGGCGCCGGTGTGGCAGCGGCTACTGCCCGGACGGGCGGCGCGGCTGCTGGAGTCCATGCCGGCGGCAACCGTGAAACGCGTGCTCGAGGAGCTGTCACCGCCACACGCAGTCCGTATTCTCGGTCACATGGAGCCTGACCTGCGCAC
>JBBKWB010000121.1:0-27704 GCA_037968755.1 Woeseia sp. | reverse complement strand
ACGGATACACAGTTGGCTCGACTGGCGTCCGGTCAAGCGACCGAGTTCGCGGCATGGTCGGTTGAGGATCGATCAGACAATCAGCTCCTGTTGTCAGACTTCAGGGACCGCACAAGGTCATGGTTAATGACCAGTCACATTGAAGCGGAGGCTGGTAGTCACACCAAACTGTATTTCGGCTCTGCCGTTGTTCCTGTCGTCGATAAAGAAACGGGGGACCAACGCCTGGGATTTGCCTACAAAGCATTACTTGGATTCCACAAGCTTTACTCGATAGCCTTGCTTTCAGCAGCGGCAGCGAGTCTGGCAAAGGAAAGTTAAGGGCAGTCTCGATCGCTACGATCCTTAACGCGTCACGAATCGTCGGTGAACGTAGCAACGAGCACGCTAGCATGCTCGAATACTGAGTTCGTAGGGGGAAGTCTGTGTCACCTTCCCTGACTCTTGGCGACTAATCATGATGTGCCCGCGGTCCGGGCTTGAAGGGCTTTATGGAATCCGAAGCAATAATTCACGCCGTGCGGCGGTGGGTAGAGGATTTGGTTATTGGGCTGAATCTGTGCCCGTTCGCGGGGCGTGAACTGGTCAGGAATCGGGTCCGCTTTGTTGTGACCGAAGCTGTGTCAGAAGGACAATTGTTGGCGGCACTGGAGACCGAGCTGGCGCTGCTTAACGAAGATGCAGCGCTGGAAACCACGTTGCTTATTCATCCTGATGTGCTGCAGGATTTTTCCGACTACAACCAGTTTCTGGATATCGCAGAGCGATTGCTCACGCAGACGGAACTGGACGGCGTTTATCAGGTTGCAAGCTTTCACCCGGACTACCAGTTTGCTGGCACTGCGGTAGATGCTGCGGAGAACTTTACGAATCGCTCACCCTATCCCCTGCTGCATATTCTCAGGGAAGCAAGTCTCGAACAGCGTATCGCCGATTATCCAGACGCCGAGCAGATTCCTGCCCGTAATATTGAACGAATGAAAGGTCTCGGACGTGAAAAGCTACAGGCATTAATCATGGGCTGTTTCGACAATAATAAGAACTAGGAAGCACCGCCGAAGTCAGGCTCTATTTCATGCGGCATTTCTTGCCGGGAATTTTCGCGCTGGATGACGCATGTTCAATGCCAGTCAGGCCGCAGCTGCGTGAGGATAATCCTGTTGGCGGTTCTGAAACGACAAGATCACCGGTTTCACAATAACGCCGGCATCGATATTCACCGCCCGGCGAATGGTCTCGTTACTCTGCCAACTGGCACGTCCCTCGATCACCGTTGGTAAATGTACAACGAGTGCGGCCGAGATCGAACGCGAGGCACTTTCCCAGAGATAACTTGGCGTGTGATCAACAGCGTAATAATCTGCCTTGCCTATTCTGATCATTGGCTTCTTGAACGTGGTTGGTTTGGCAAAATAGAAGCCCATACCCTCGTCGCAACTGATATCGACAATCAGGCTTCCAGGCTTCAGGCAGGTTTTTTCCGCTTCGGTTACGAAATCCACAGGGCGATCAGGTTCCTGCAAGGTGCCGTTTACAATAATGTCTGACTCGCCGATCAGGTCTGATAACGCTGTCTCACTGCCATCATGCTGTACCACCAGCATGCGTGCTTCACCTTTCCCGCCTTCGCGAAGGCGGACATAGTGGCAATCAAGCACTTCTTCGCGTACTTCGTGATCAGGGCGCTGAATGCAGATCGTAATATCTCGGAACCCATGCGCTTTAAGTGCGTATATCGCGCCACGACTCACAGCGCCAAAACCAAAAATGATCGTCTTACGCTGATTACCGTAATGCCCGTCAATCCCTTTCAGGCGGAGAGCATGCAGGATGGCGCAATAACCCGCCATTTCGTTATTCTTGTAGAACGTGTGACGACCGATTTGCCCGGAGGGGGACCAAACAAACATGTCTTCGAATGCGATAAGGGTCTGCTTGCGGTCGACCGCTACCTGGGTGATGGCGCGTTGCTGGGCGCAATGCGGATAACCCCAAAGTATCCCGCCCTCGCGAAGATCTTCCAGGTCCGCCAATACGGGCTTTGTCAGAATCACATTCCCAAGCTCTGCCAGGATTTTTTGCCGCGAAATAATGCCGCCCGATTGAGATGCCAGGTCTGAGTCTGAAAGGTCAAAGGGCGCTCCGTACCCTTCTTCAAAAATCAACTGTTTCCGGTATTGTTCAGGAATTCGTGGCAGATGGTCCGGGTGAATTGGTACGCGTTGTTCATCGTCTTTTTTGGAAGTCCCAATGACTCCAAAGGTTAATTTGCTCATCTTTTTCCTTTTGTGCACTGACCTGGCCCCGTCACTCTGGTAGCCCGGCAATTCGGATTTGTTGGAATGTCATCAGTAACGGCAGCTGAATCGTCCCAGCCGTCCAGACACTTGCCAACCGGTCTGTAAGTACTTTCATACGGCTGAAACGTGTTTAGCTAGATTGGGACCGATTCAAGTTCATGCGGTATCTCATAGGCGAAAAGGCGCTCGATCTCCTTTCTAACCACGCCGTAGCACTCGCATGAAGCGTTCTCCAGATTCGTTCGGTTCAGCACGGTGATTTTCCCGGCATTGTATTGAATCGAACCATTTTCCTGGAGGCGGTTGGTAGCCTTGATCACACCGTCGCGGTCTACACCGAGCATGTTGGCGATCAGTTTTTTTGTCATCGTCACGTCGTCGCCCGGCAATCGGTCGAGCGTCAGCAACAACCATCGGCACAGCTGTTGCGAGATCGAATGGTGCCGGTTGCACGCTCCGGTTTGAACCATTTGCGCCATCAATGCTTGCGTAAAACGCAGCGCCAAATGGTGCATACTGCGACCCAGCGCGAACTCCTCCATGAATCGGTCCGCCTTCAATCGGTAGGCGTCTCCGGCATTCTGGACCACTGCCCGGCTCGACATGACTCCGTCGCCCATGAATACCGATACGCCGACCATGCCGTCGTTGCCGATGACGGCAATTTCGGCTGAATCGCCGTTGTCCATTACATACAGTAGCGACACCATGCACGTAGTGGGGAAGTAAACGTAGCGCATGGGTACGCCCGCCTCGTAGATTGACGACCCGAGTTTCATTGGAACGAGTTCCAATTTGGGTATCACCCGCGCGTATGTCGCGCTGTGCAGTGAGGCGAGTAAATGATTTTGCTTCGGTCCGGATTCCGAAGACATATTAGATTCTGTCACGGTTTCGACTCCAGGGGCGGCGGACGATCGAGCAGATGTTCGCCCGTTGCAACAAACTGCGGTGACTCTTCGGCATTGCCGAACGTTACTTTCAATTCTGTAACGTTGCCGCAGGCCGGGCAATCCGTATGCCAGACGTCTGCCGTCAACTCGGGCACTGTCCAGGGACTGATGAGGGCACAATTGGAGCAAACTACGGTGTACTGCATAAGCTATCTCGTTAGACTGAAGTAGTAGCAGCGCGCAACGCTGGACCCATTAGGCGCTCAAATTCTCGCTTCACGACCGCGTAACATTCGCATACGCGCGTTTCCATGGCGGATCGATCCAGCATCGTGATTTTGCCTCGCCGATATCTGATCAGTCCGGCCTTCTGCAACTTGCCGGCTGCCTCGGTTACGCCTTCGCGACGCACGCCCAGCATGTTGGCAATCAGGTCCTGGGTCATGATGAGTTCGTCGCCGGATATTCGATCGATGCTCAGCAGCAACCATCGGCAAAGCTGCTGATCGACGGAATGGTGCCGATTGCATACCGAGGTTTGGCCCATCTGCGTCATCAGGCTCTGCGTGTAGCGGAGCATCAGTTCCTGGAACGCGCCACCCAGCGCGAACTCGCGTTGCGCATGTTCTCGATTCAATCGGTAGCCGTGGCCGGCGGATTGCACAATCGCACGGTTAGTGGAGCCTCCACTCCCGAGGAAGAGTGAGACGCCGACCATGCCCTCGTATCCAGCAACAGCAGTTTCCGATGAATCGCCGTCGATCGTGACGTAGAGCAATGAAATTATGCTTGATGTGGGGAAATAGGCATTCTTGAGCGCGTCACCCGATTCCGACAACGCCCACCCTAACGGCATGGCGATGAGTTCGAGACCCTTGTGAAGACGTGCGTAGCTCTCCTCGGGCAGTGCTGCGAGGAGGAGATTCTGCTTGGGATAGTGGGGCTCTGACATTGTTTTCACTTACTTTGGCGTATCGCGAGCGTCTGGCGTCCGAGGTCTTAATTCGGGGCTTTGATAACAGTCTCGCGGTTCGGGAACGGGGAGTCTGTCCGCTAGGGCGCTTATAGGACCGAAATGGTATGAATTCGGCCGATTGCTTACCGCACTTTGCCGTCTGATAACGCGTTGCGCACTTTACTGCGCCATATCGTCAGGTAGCGTAATGTTGTGCCGCTGAAATAAAAATCACAGCCGGGTCTGGCGAGCCAGGCACCACTAATGCAACGGAGCACACAATGGCCAGGACCTATACACGCCGAGAGTTGCTTATCGGCGCCTCGTCCACGGTGCTGTTGCCAGTGGCTTGTAGCCCGTTTGGCAGCATGCCAGCTGCAACTGACAATGCGGCGTTCTTGCATGGCGTCGCCAGCGGGGACCCGGATAGCACGAGCGTCGTAATCTGGAGCCGGGTGAGTAACGTTAGCGGCACGGTCGGCGTTGATTGGCGTGTTGCGACCGACGTTAACTTTCAAAACATTATTGCGAACGGCAAGTCCAGCACAGGCGCAGCCCGTGACTACACGATCAAAGTTGTGGTCAGCGACCTGACGCCTGGGCGGGATTACTTTTATCAGTTCAGCGTTGAGGGTGCGCCATCCCCGACGGGCAGGACGAAAACGCTACCAACCGGGCATGTTAATCGCCTGGTGCTGGCGGTTGCCACGTGTTCGAACTATGCGTTTGGCTATTTCAATGCTTACGACGCGATCGCGAACGATGACGGCGTTGATGTCGTCGTGCATCTCGGTGACTATATTTACGAACACGGCACCGACACTTATGGCGGGGCAACAGGGCAACGAATCGGGCGGAACCACGAGCCGGCACACGAGGCGCTGTCACTGTCGGATTACCGGCAACGTTTTGCACAGTACAAGACGGATGCGGGGTCAAAGGCCATGCACGCCCGGCATCCACTGATCGTGATCTGGGATGATCATGAGACCGCAAACAACCCGTGGATGGGCGGTGCTGCCAATCATCAGGCGGATGAAGGCCCATGGGAAACACGGCGTGCTGCATCGTTGCAGGCGTTTTACGAGTGGTTACCCGTTCGAGATCCGCAGCCGAGCGGTACCCGTGAAGAATACTGGCGGCATTACAAGTTTGGCGATCTCGCGAGCCTTATTACACTGGAAGCCCGACACACGGGCCGCAGCAAACAGGTCGATATGGATGATTACCTTCCTGACATTGCTAGCCAGGCCGATGCGCAAGACTTCATCAACAACGTGGTTCACGCTCCCGGCCGCAGGCTGCTATCCGACAAGATGGAGCAATTTCTCGCTACTGAGCTGGCTGAGTCCGTTGCCGCGAATCGGCGTTGGCGGGTAATCGGAAATCCGTCCGTGATGGCGAGGCGCAATGCGCCCAGTCTCAATGAGCCATTTTTCGCGCAGCTAAGAAACGACCTCGATGACGAAGCAAAAAAAATGCTGGATGGACTGAAAAAGCACGGCGAGTTTGGGCTGCCCGTCGACCTGGATTCATGGAATGGTTACCCACACGCTCTTGAGCGCTTCTATCAAATTAGCAGGGATGCTGGTGCGAGCGATTTGCTCGTACTCGCCGGTGACAGTCACAGTTTCTGGCAAAACGCGCTGTACGATACTGCCGGCGATTCAATGGGTGTCGAACTGGGCGCAACCGGCGTCACGTCGCCGCGGTCATTGCTGGATCTGGGGCTGGAAGGACTCACGCGTTTCGACAAGCTGAATGCGGAGAACAACGATGAAGTGGTATGGACCGACGGTCGATATCGCGGGTTTATTCGGCTGGAGATGGATCATGATGGCGCGCATGCGGACTTCGTGCGAGTAAGCAGCGTCGAATCGCAAGACTACGACATTCAGACTATTCATTCGGTCGACATCAAGAGCAACGGCGGTACATTGCATTACGAATGAATCGGCACTGCGGTAAAGATCGCATAGCTAGAAATTATCGCTGGATGTTGCCAGACATTGCACGCAATCGGCCTTTTGACGCACCATGCACTTCCGCTACAGTCAGACGGCGCAAAGCGCCGATTGGCTTAGACCATAGGAGGCCGTCAGGTTGAATACGGAGTCTTACGCTCTTTCGGCACAAATCCCGTCCGCCACGGAGTATATGGCGTTACGAATCGCGGCGGGCCTGAGTCCCAAGACCGCAGAAGCGGCCGAGCGAGGCTTGCCCAATTCTCTATTCGCCGTGTGCATTCGAAGCGCAAGTAAGCTTGTAGGAATGGGTCGGGTGATCGGTGATGGGGGGTGTAATTTCGAGATCGTTGATATCGCAGTCCATCCGGACTTTCAACGGCAGGGGCTGGGTAGCAAAATTATGGAATCACTAATGACGTACCTGCGTGATAATGCGCCGCCATCCGCGTACGTCTGCCTCATCGCCGATGAGGGAGCCCCCGCACTCTATCAACGCTTTGGTTTCGAGTTTACGGCTCCGTCATCGGTGGGAATGGCCCTTAAGCTTTGATAAATTCGGGTGTGAAAGCACTACAGCCAAACTCTTCGCTAGCCGGCAATGCCGTTTCAGGTTGTCGGGATGATGTGACAGCGAGCTACGAGGATTGGTGGCGGTAGCACGTAACAACGGGTCAGAATCCCGGACCGAACAAGGCAGGCATGAATGGCTAAGATAGTGTCAACAATTCGTTTCAAATCGAAACTCTTGAAGCCTGCGGATGTAAAAGCCGCATCCTGGACTTTTCTCGTTCTACCCAAGACTGCCAGCGCAAAGCTGCCCACCCGGAGCATGACTTCTATTGAAGGCACTGTGAACGGCCATCCATTTCAGGCCACACTTGAGCCAGACGGTCAGGGCAGCCACTGGCTCAAAGTGAGCAAGAAATTACGTGAAGGCGCGGTCGCGGAGGTTGGCGAGGTCGTTACCCTTGAGATCAAGCCAGCTGCGCAAGAACCGGAACCCAGCATGCCCGCAGATCTACGGAAAGCGCTCGCCGCCGCTCCCAAGGCAAAAGTGGTGTGGTCCGACATTACGCCGGTTGCGCGCAGAGACTGGATACACTGGATCTCTTCCGGAAAGCGGGCAGAGACACGCACGCGTCGAATCGCCACTGCCTGCGATATGCTCGCGTCCGGCAAGCGACGCGCGTGCTGCTTCGATCGTTCGGGCATGTTTAGCAAGAGTCTCAGCGCTCCCAAAGCGGCGGAGTAGGGTACTCCGGATGCTGAGCTTCAGTGCCGCTATCGCGATCCTGCTGCTGAACACGTCAGCGTGGCCGGTGTTTTTGACCACGGAGTGGGCGGTGATGTTTGATGGCCAGGAATGTTCTGTAGCGCGAACGCTCGGGCGTGTGGATTTTCGCAACATGACCGACGTAGAAATCAATACCACGTTCCGTGTTCAAAAGATCCACGGCGAGGTGCAATCGCCGCAATCGTACGAATACAATTTCCGCCCGGATATCTTCGAGGTCCGAATCCTGCCGCCGTTCCCGAAGTGGTATCCCATTACGAAAGAATGGTCAGCGCACGTACTCAAGGGCGAGTCTGTTATCGACCTCGTCCTTGATGTACCGGTCGACCCGGACCCCAGGCCTCGCTTTGTTGTTGCGGGACGGACTGCGACTATGCTGTGGGACGAGCTGATGGATGGGCGAAACTTAACGGTCGTCGTTGGATACGACCAGGGCGACGCAACTCGCGCTACAATTCAGTCGGGCCAAATTGCTGAGGCAGCTGCCAAGATGAAATCATGTAAGGACGTAGCGATTAGTGGTTGATAAATACATTCAAGATGCACTCATTCTCTGGGCGACGATCGACCCAATTGGCACCCTGGCAATCTTTGTGGCGCACACATCGCATATGCCTGAAGCTGAACGGCGGAGAGTAGCGTTTCGAGTCGTGGCCTATGCTACGGCTGTTCTCCTTGGCGCCATACTGGTCGGTCAGCTCATCTTGTCAGGAATGGGAATCAGGCTCGTTTCATTTCAATTGGCCGGCGGCATTATTTTGTTCCTGTTCGGTTTGCAGATGATCTTCAGCTCCCCGGTTAGCGGCATGCGTCCGGAGCCGGATCACGATGTCGCGGTATTCCCACTTGCGATACCGGCAACAGCGACGCCCGGGGCAATACTTGCGGTGATTCTATTGACGGACAATCACATTTTCCCGGTGGCGGTTCAGGTTGGCACGGCGGCCGTCACGGTATCGATCCTGGCTGTGACACTGCTGGTTCTGTATTTTTCGGGCAGAATAATTGCGGTGATCGGAATGAACGGGGCGTCAATTCTGACCAAAATCATGGGTATGGTACTGGCAGCGCTTTCGGTTGAGCTTGTAATGAACGCGCTCGGTATTAAACAGTGGCTCGACAGTACGCTTTGACAAATAGCCGAACCGGCAATCGCTTGCCCGAACGCATTTAGTCCTCCTGCGAAACAGAGAACGATGAATGAAGAAGTTTCATCTCGCGATATCTACAGACCAGATAGATAAATCCATACGAGACTACACTCAACGTCTGGGCACCCCACCGTGTTCGTTCATCCCGAAAGAGTACGCTCTATGGCGAACAGATACGCTGAATCTGTCCATTCGCCAGGACGCCACTTGCGCACCAGGGCAATTGCGACATCTGGGCTGGGAGGACGAAACCGCCAGCGAGTTCACCAATGAAACAGACATCAATGGAATCACCTGGGAGCGCTTCAGTGCACAACAACAGGCGGATGAAATAAACGATCTTTGGCCAGAAGCAGAATATCGACCAGATCAATAATAATCGTCTGGCTGGTATGCTAGCCAGCAACGGCAATCAGTATGAAGGAGACAGTCGAAGTGAACTCAGTCGGTGCAGGAATAGCAATCGGTACCGCGATCGGTGCAGCGATCGGCGTAGCCATGAATAATATTGCCGTAGGAATAGCAATCGGCATCGCCATCGGTGCGGCGGTGGGCATGGCCAAACATAAGAACAGCGACTAGAGTAAGTTTCGAAACCGATAAGGAGGCATCATGAAACTCAGTAATCGTGAACTCGACCTTGTATCGAAGGCTCCCAGGAATCGACAAATGCGAAAGCGGGCCGCATGGACGAGCCTTGCCGTCTCATTAGCTTCGCTTGTTGCAGTCCACTATTTCGATTTTCGTGTAGATACGCTAGGTCTGTTCATGGCTGTGGCTGTTGGCGTGTCCATAAGCGAAGTATTTGCCGCATATTTTCGTATTCGAGAACAAGACAAGCTTACCGACCTGTTACTTCGCTATGTCAATAGCGATCCACATGCGGTGGAACAGTTATCGCTCAATTCCGCAACCATGCGTAGCCCGGTCTAGTTATGACGTTCACCTGTGGCAACAGACAAAGCCGTCCTGGATGCGATGCGCAAAAGCCCGGTGCGCACGGTGGCGAACGGCTGGACAGAAGTTTTAGGTAACGACGGGCCGCGCAATATATGCACAGCCTGCGCCAGTGACGATACGGCTGCGCTGAGCAATCTACGATCAGGAGTGCACTATGAATATTCCGCCGGGCTTCGGAACTGTAGCGCCTTACTTGTTCATCACTGACGCGAGCGAGTACGTCGACTTTCTGACCAAAGCATTCGACTGCGTAGAGGTGGGCAGAAGCACACGTCCGGACGGCAAGATCGCAAACAGCCAGGTTCGATTTGGCAATGCCACGATGATGGTCAGTGAAGCGGGGGAGAAATACCCGCCAACCCGCAGTTCCTTTTATCTGTATGTGGACGACGCCGACCTTGCAATGCAGCGAGCGTTAGCTTGTGGTGCGGCGCTGGAGATGGAAGTCATGGATATGTCCTATGGCGATCGCCAGGGTGGCGTTACGGATTCTGCCGGTAATATCTGGTGGATTTCGCAACGGCTGACAACCGAAGCGTATTACTCGTAAGACTTGTCCTTGAAAATTTGAGGCAGGCAGCTCTACTAACACTCTCAGCCGATAGGAATTCAAAGTATGACCAGTCGCCACATTCAGCTCTTCGCATTGCTGATACCAACAGTGTTACTCGCGGCTTGCAGCCAGCCGGGTACACACCGCGAACCCGGCAACCCGAACTTCGTTTACCTTCACGAAGAAATTCCCGGCATCGTACTCGATGTACGTTATTTTTCTGACGATAATTTTATGGGAACACGCGTTGATGGCTACCATGACGCTGTCATCCTGGTTGCCAGGCCGACAGCCATTGCGTTGTCAGGCGTGCAGTCGGACCTGAATCGCCAAGGGATGGGCCTCAAAATTTTCGACGGCTATCGCCCGCAGAAAGCCGTAAACCACTTCATTCGCTGGGCGGAAGATCCGGCAGACACATTGACGAAAGCAAAGTACTACCCGGACCTGCGCAAAGATCGCTTGTTTGACCTGGGCTACATCTCTCGAAAATCAGGCCATACGCGAGGCAGCACTCTGGACCTTACGGTGATCAATCTGGCCACGGGCATAGATCTGGACATGGGTAGCCCGTGGGATTTCTTTGGTGACATATCGCACCACGATTCGCCGCTCGTCGACGCAACCGCTACCGCCAATCGGGAATTATTGAGGAGCGTTATGATCCGGCACGGGTTTCGGCCCGCTACCACTGAGTGGTGGCACTACACGCTGGAAAATGAACCGTATCCGGAGACGTATTTCGATTTTGATGTCGAGTAGCGTGATAAAAAAAAGCCCGCACCTCAGTAACCGGTGCGGGCCCACTGGGAGTCAGTGATTTGAGAGTGCGTTAGTTGCCGAGGTCGACGCTGTCGCCATCGGAACCCTGGAATGAGTCAGCCCACATGTAGCCGTCGGCCCACATGTAACCGTCAGCCCACATATATCCATCAGCCCACATGTAGCCGTCGGCCCAGAGGTAGCCAGAAGCCGACAACCCACCTTGTGACCATTGGAAGCCGTCGGCCCACAGAAATCCGGCCGAGAAGGAGGTATCGCCCCAAAGGGTAGCTGTATCTTCCAGCGTAACGGTGCCTGTCAACGCATTCCGAATGACCTTCGGTGACAGAGCCTGGCCACTTACAACTGCGGCATCGTTCATTGCAGCATCGATATCCAGTACACCAGCGCCACTTGCGGTGGGGTCCGTACCGAGCCTGCGCGCTGTACGCATCAGACGTGCTTTGATCGTCGATGGCGTCAGGTACGGATCCTTTTGCAGCATCAAGGCGACCGCGGCGGCTACCATCGGAGTTGCCATGCTGGTGCCGGACATTTCCAGGTAATCGCCACTGCAGTTTGCGGCGGTGCAGTCCACGTTGCCTTGTTGCATGGATTGTTGCAGGTGCGAGCCTGTCGGAATAGCGGCAACCAGACGATTGCCCGGTGCCAGCAGGTCCGGTTTCAGAATGTGGTCAGAAACAGTCGGTCCACGTGATGAGAACGAGGATACGTAGTCGTCGCTGAAGTCTGCGGTGCCGCCGTCGGTGACTGAGCCAACTGTAATGGCTTTACGGGAGTTGCCCGGGCTCTTGACGGTCATGGCGCCGGAACGACCCATGTTACCCGCGGCAATTACCATCACAACACCGCTATCCCAGAGCTCCTCGACTGCATGCACCAATGGATCCGTGTCGTTTGACTCGCTGATGCGCTTGCCGAGCGACAGATTCACCACACGCACATTGAAATGGTGGCCGTACTGCAACAACCAGTCGAGCGCTGCCATGACATCAGACATGGAACCATTGCCGTTCGCATCGAGAACTCGTAGCGACAACAAGGATGCCCCCGTTGCGGCGCCGCGGAAGGCCTGGCCAGAGTTCGTACCGTTGCCGGTTACGATGCCGGCAACGTGAGTGCCATGGCCGTAAAGGTCTTCGCGCACACTGTCATTGTAGTTCGTGATCTGGCCGTTAGAAATCTCCGGGATCGGAAAGTTGCCGTTCAGGAAATCAAACTGCAGTGTGTCGGCCGGCAAGTCAGCATGCATCGCGATGCCCGTATCCAGAATAGCTACGCGAACGTTTGAACCGTTGTATGCCGTATTGGCCGATGTATTGGTTGGCAGATTGGCTGCACTGCGAGAGTTGACCGAACTGGTTTTTACAACACCATCCAGAGACAGCCGATCAACGTTGTCGTCGATTGCGAACTCTTCAAGGGCTGTTGCCGGTACACGCAGCGCCATCATCTTCAAGACCTGGTAGTCACGTACTATTACGCCGCCCAGCTCCTCGATTCGATCGTTCTCGACAAGCTCGGGGTTGCGGTCATAGCGCACAACAAGGTCAACCATGCCGTCGCCTGCAGCCATTGCCAGAGCAGCAACTTCGTCGGACATCTTGGCGCGCGCACGCTCCTTGGCTGATATAGCCATTGTGCTGGCGGTAGCCGTTGCGGTTGATCCGGCGGCTATTGCCGTTACCGGGTCGAGCGCCTGGCCACTTCGTGTCGGCATGCCTGCAATGACTGCATCAACCATGCCCCGCGGTCCGAGCAGGCCTCGTTCCGTGGCCGCTCCTGAGAAGGTGACCGGAAGCGCAGTCGAGTTCAGCGTCGTCGTAGTGGCTACGGATCGAGCATCCGTAGTAGCTGACGAAATCGCATTGCCATTCTGCGAGTCTGCACCCGTGACTATCGAGAGTACGCCGCCAAGCATGGCGATCGAAAGTATGTATGCAAACTTCTTCATGGCGACCGATGCCTCAGTGGTCTTAGTGAGTGTTGCAGGGCCAGTATTGGGCTTCTGGATGTCTGAGCTTATTGTCGTTTTCATTGTCATGACTCCAGGCCGTTACCGAACTACTGCCAGGCGGGGCGAATCATTCTCGTCCCTGAACGGCTTGTCCTGCGTGCCCGCGCGACGTGCGCGGAAAAGTAGTGATTTGGGGTCCACTGAATCGTGGTCGTATTCAAAGCTTGTTACTGCTTCGTTCGGGCTTAGCAAACCAGCCCAGGCGTTGCGGCGCTTTTTCGCTTCGTACATGAGGTCGTCAGCCAGGCCGAGGATCCGGTCGAGGTCGGCGTCGTCATCCTTGTTGCGGAACAGCGGGTACTGCGCAAAACCGATTGAGCAGGTTGTGCGTACCAGCTGGCCCTCATCCAGAGCGAAGTTGTGGGCAGCAATTTGCGAGCGAATTCGTTCAGCCAGCGCCTCGGACTCGCCCGGCATAGCCTGTTTGGCAATGACGACGAACTCGTCACCACCCCAGCGCACTACAAAGTCAGAGTGGCGGCAGGCGCCGAGAAGTACATCGCGAACCTGCAGCAACATTTTGTCGCCGGCAGCATGGCCGAAGGTGTCATTGATCGGCTTGAAGTTGTCCAGGTCGATCATCATAAACACGAGATCTGCGATGCCGCGTGCATCCACGCCCATGCGCTCGTTGCCCAGTTTGCGGCGGGCGACTTCGAGATCCCGTGATACTTCTTCAAACACGAAGCGACGGTTGCGCAAGCCCGTCAGCGGATCGCTGAGGTTGCTGCGCTGCAGCGAGCGGTTCATGTCGTTCAATTGCTTGTTGCGATCCAGCAGCGACTGGGTGCGATGACGAACTTCAAAC
Source organism: Woeseia sp. (assembly GCA_037968755.1). GTDB lineage: Bacteria > Pseudomonadota > Gammaproteobacteria > Steroidobacterales > Woeseiaceae > Woeseia. The sequence goes on along the minus strand of JBBKWB010000121.1, from coordinate 14,023 downwards.
TCAAGCTGCTGGCTGTATTCTTCTTCCCGGCGGATGCGACGGCGGTGACCGAGCCACAGGGCAAGACCAATCTGCAACGCAATGGCGGTGTAACCGAGATAAGCCCACCAGGTGTCCCAAGGTGCAGCTTGAACCCGTACCGGCAGTGCCAGGCCGGCTTCGTTCCAGACGCCTGCGCTGTTGGCTGCCTGTACGCGCAATACGTACTGACCATCGTTCAGGTCGGTGTAGGTAACGCGACGGCGGTTGCCAAGGTCGATCCATTCGCGATCGAAGCCCTCAAGCTTGTAGCGATAGCTATTGTGCTCAGGCGAAGCGTAGTCCAGTGCCGCAAACTCAAAGCTGATGCTGTCTTCGTTGTGACCAATATCGATGCCGTCTTCTGCATCGGTTGGCGGTTCAGCGCGCAGCGGATCATTGCCATTGAACACGCCGGTCAGCATCAGCGGCGGTGCCTGGCTCTTGATTGGCAGTGCATCGGGTTGGAAAGAGTTAAAGCCGTTGTGACCGCCGAAGAACAGTTCGCCGTTGGCGCTGCGGTAATGCGCACCAAAGTTGAATTCTTCCGACTGCAGGCCATCTTTGCGGTGCAGGTTGCGCACTTCGCGGGTCTCTGGGTTCAGCCGGCTGATACCGTAATTGGTGCTCAGCCAAAGCTGACCGGCTTTGTCGAATTCGATGCCATAGATGACGTCATTGGCAATGCCATCCGACTGCGAGAAGTTTTCAAACAGAATTTTTGACGGCGCGCTGGTATCACCGTGAACCCGGTCGAGGCCGCCACCGCGGGTGCCAACCCAGACTCCGCCGGTCTTGTCGATATTGATGGCATACACCGTATCCGCCGCGAGCGACTGGGGGTCCCGCGGATCATGACGGAAGCTGTGGAAGCGATTGCTCTTCGGATCATAGAGATTCAGGCCGCCCGCGTCGGTGCCGACCCAGATGCGGCCGCTGGCGTCTTCCGCAAAACTCGTAACCCGATTGCTGCTGAGCGAGCCTTCCACTGCCGTATCGGCCTGGAAGCGCTGGAACGTGCCGCTGCGGCGATCAAACAGGCTGATGCCGCCGCCGAATGTGCCAACCCAGATGTTGCCGAGGCTGTCTTCAAACAGGGCCATGACGCCGTCCGCGCTCAGGCTGGTCGGGTCTTCTGCATCAAATCGATAGACGTCGACTTCGCCGGTGGCTGGATGCAGGCGATTAACGCCGCCCGTCATCGTGCCGACCCAGATATCGCCATAGCTGTCGCGCAACAGGCTCATCACGCGGTTGTCGCTCAGGCCGTTGGCCGCGTCCGGGTCGTGGCGATAGCGGGTGATTTCGCCATCAGCGCCGCGCATAACATTCAAGCCGTCGCCGAAGGTACCAACCCACAACATGCCGCGCTCATCGGTTACGAATGCCGTGACGTTCGGTTGCCGTTCGGTGCCTGCCGCAATTTCCTTTGCGGTGTCGAGGCCATAGGCCCACGTATCCGGATTCCATTTGCTCAGGCCGCGATAGCGGGTACCGACCCAGAGCATGCCGCCGCGGTCCTGGTAGAGCGCCGTGATGTCATCATCACTGAGGCTGCTACCGTCCGTGTTGTCATGCGCGTAGTGAATAAAGCTTTCAGTCTTGTGATCAACAATATTCAAGCCGCCGGAAGTACCAACCCAAAGACGCTTGGAAGCATCTTCGAAGATCGAGGTTACCCGGTTGCTGGCGATCGAGCGCGTATTGGCCTCTTCGTGTTGATGGCGTACGAAGCCGTCATTTGCGGCATCGAAACGGTTCAGACCGCCTCCATACGTACCAATCCACATGCGCCCGGCGCTGTCTTCAAAAATGGCGCGAACCCGGTCGTCACTCAGCGATGCGGAGTTTTCCGGGTCATGACGATAGGTGACAACGTCGCCGCTTTTGGCGTCAAGTCGTGCCAGGCCGCGGTTGCTGCCTATCCAAAGTGATCCTTCGACATCGGCATACAGCTCGAAAATTTCGTTGGGACTGCCGCTGTCCGCTGCCGAATCGGCAAATGAGTGGTGCGTGAACGTGCCGCTGGCCGGGTCGAACAAGTCGAGACCGCCACCGCGCGTGCCGAGCCACATGCTGCCGTCGGCATTAAGCAATAACGCACGTACAACGTCGTTCGAAATGCTGTTGCTGTTTTCGGGATCGTGCCGGTAGGAGGTGATGCTGCGATCGCCGGCCGCCATCTTTGCGAGGCCGCCACCGTTCGTTGCGACCCAGAGATTGCCCTTGGCATCTTCTGCGAGCTCGTAGATAAAGTCGCTGCCGAGAGCCGCCGGATTACCGCGCTCTTGCCGGTAATGTTTGAAGTCGTAACCGTTATAACTGTTGAGGCCGTTTTCCGTACCAAACCACATGAGACCCTTGGAGTCTTGCAGAATGGTGAAGACGTTACTTTGTGACAGGCCCTGGTCGAGCGACACGTGATCAAAGCGCATCGGCGGATAGGCGTCGCTGCTGGCTGCGACCGGGCCGCTTAAGGTAACGGCAAAAACGGTCAGCACCGCGAAAAAGCTGCGACTGCGAGTCAAGCGTGACTCAGTCACTCGTGGCTTCTTGCGTACCTGATTATTCGTGCTGTCTGCGCTATGTCTCTTCACGCCCGGCCCCTATATTTCTGATGGGGTGATTAAGAAGCAAAGCGCGAACTAAAACGGTGACTTGAGCGCGTCGGCAGCGGCCAAAAAGTGTGACCCAGGTCACATAACGGCGGCGTTAAATGCCGCTGTGTAGGGGCTGCTTAAGCGAGATTTTCGAGGAAAACCATGAACTTATCGGCAGGGACCGGTCGCGAAACGATGAAGCCCTGGAAGAGGTCGCAATCGAGCTGGCGCAGCAGGCTGAGCTGCTCCTCAGTCTCGACGCCTTCCGCAATAACGGTGAGGTCCATGCGCTGACCGAGCGTTACCATCGCTGAAACAATCGCCGCATCTTTCTTGTCATCGATCATGCCGCCGATGTAGGAGCGATCGATCTTCAGGCAATCGACAGGCAGTTCTTTGAGGTAGACGATAGCCGAGTCGCCGGTTCCGAAGTCGTCAATTGACAGGCGGACTCCCAGCGCGCGCAGCTCGTGCAGCCGGTCAATGATGTCTTGCGCGCCGGACAATACGCCGCGTTCGCTGATCTCGAGCTCGAGGCTGGTAGCGTCCATCCCGTAACGCTCGAGCACCTCTGCGACCGTCTTGACGAAGTCACTGCTCGTGAGTTGCACTTTCGAGACGTTGACGCACATTCGCGGCAGGGTTGTGCCAGCACGACGCCATTCGTCGAACTGGCGGCAGGCGCCGTCCAGCACGAACTTGCCCAGCCGAATCATCAAGCCTGATTCTTCCGCGACCGGTGCAAATTCGCTCGGTGATATAAAGCTGCCGTCACCTTGTGGCCAGCGCAACAATGCTTCCGCGCCGACCAGCCGGCCGGTTGCGGTGTCTGAAATGGGTTGGTAGGCAATGTGCAGTTCATCGTTGTCGAGTGCTTCATGGAGCATGTGTTCCATACGCAGCTTGCCGGCAGCAGCAGCATCGGATTGTTCACAATAGTGACGAAAGCCGCCGCCGTGACTTTGCGCATCACGCATTGCGTTCTCGGCTCGTTGCAGCAGACGGCCAGCTTCATCCGCGTCCTGCGGATAAAGTGCCACGCCAACACAGGCTGACAGGTGCACGATCTGCGACGCAACCTGCACAGGCTGCGACAGCGTCGACAATAAGCGTTGTTGCATGTCCGCCAAATCGTTGCCCTGGCCCGAGCAGGTCAGCATGACACCAAAGCGCGGGCCATCGAGACTGGCTGCGGCGGCCGTCCACAGTCCTTTGGCACCCTCTGCGGGGTCCCTTGGGCCTTTCAGGCAGGCATTGAGCTTGTAGCCGATTTCCGTGAGCAGCAGGTCGGCGCGTTCCTGGCCCATAGCCTCGATAACCAGACGAAAGCGAGCGAAACCGATAACGAATACGGCCAGCACATTGCCATCACGCGTTACCGCATTCATGCCGCGCTTGATCAGGTCGCCGAAGCGGGACTTGTTGGGCAGTCCGGTCAATGGTTCGAAGGATTCCCGGCTACGCAATCGCTGTCGGGCCGAATCGGCCAAGTCGATAGCCTGCGAGGCGGCCACCTTGGCGTTGTCGAGCTCGCGATTCACCAGGTGCGCCTGCACAACACGTTTCGTGCGGGCGGCAATTAGCCGCCATTCATAAGGCTTGCGTACAACGTCGAAGGCACCGGCATCCAGTGCGGCGGATACATCCTTGGTGCTCGGGCACAGCACCAGGATGGGAGCAGAGACATCAACCGCATTGATCAGCGAACCGTACAGTGGTGTGCCGTCCTCATCGCGGAAGCCGGCTTCGACCAGTATTACGTCGGCGTCAGAAGTACGAATATGGCTGGCGATATCATTGGCGTCGGTGCGCAAAATTGTTTCGAAGCCAAACTGGGTGAGCCAACGGGGCCCCCACTTGCGTGCAGAGGCATCACGACAGAACAGCAATGCGGTCATTGCGGTCGGCTGCAGGTCCTCTGTCGGCTGCATGTCCTCGTCGCTGACAACCAGCCGACGCAAGGATTGAGTGAGATCGCCTTCATCGCTGGTGGCGACATCGTCGAAGTCGGGCCGGTAGCTCTTCATCAGCAGCCACCCTCGCCCGGTTCGCCGAGCACGGTAGCAATATCGTCCGCGGTGCCCGGCCTGCAGAAAAAGTAGCCCTGTTGCATATCGCAGCCTAAAGCGCACAGCAATTCGGACTGCTCGCGGGATTCAACGCCTTCGGCAATTACGGTGGTGCCGAGGACCCTGGCCATCGCTACAATCGCGCCGATTGCAGCGCGGTCACTCGCGCTGTCCATACAGTGTTCGATAAAGCTGTTATCGATCTTGATAGTGTCGACGTAACTGCGAGCTAGATGGGAGAACGCGCAGGCGCCGGTACCGAAGTCATCGATCGTCAGGCGGGCCCCGAGTGTCTGGATTGCGTTACAAATACTGTAGTTGTTCAGCGCGTCGCACTGCAGCATCTGCTCCGTAATCTCGAAATCGATCATTGCCGCATCGACTTCGCTTTCGGCAATTGTCGTGGCAATGAAGTCGACGAGATTCCGGCGCCCCATTTCCTGCACTGACAGGTTGATGGCGAGCCGCAGCTTGCTGTGGCCCGCGAGCTGCCAGCGACGTAATTGTTCGCAACTATTACGCAGAATCCATTCGCCGATGGGCAGCATCAGGCCGGTGTGTTCGGCCATTGCCACTACTTTGGCTATTGAACGATTCGCCGACAGCGACTGTGGCCAACGAAGCAGGACTTCGATAGCGACCGGTCGGCCGCTGCTCGCATCCATGATAGGCAGGTAGTTGAGAGCCAGTTCTTCCCGGTCCAGTGCCGCGCGCAACTCCAATTCGATATCCTTGCGTTGCAGTGCGGGCAAGCTGGCCGTGCCGCTGTGAAACTTGTACGGGCTCGAGCTGCTGCGAGCACTTTCCAGCGCCGCGGTGGCATTTTCGAGGAGTGCATCGGCGTTCTGGCCGTCCTGCGGAAACAGGGCAATACCGGCCCGTACCGTGACGCGAATTTCGTGGTTATCGAGTGCGATGGGTTGCTGCAGGGATTCGATCAGGCGGCAGGCTACCGCTTCGGCATCATCGCCACTGTTTATGGTCGGCAGAATGACAGCGAAGCGCCGAAAATCAATTCGCGCTGCGGTGGAGTAACGCTGCTCATCAAATGGTCGCTGTTCGTTCGCGCCGCGCAACGCGTTTTTGAAGCGCTTGGCGATTTCTTTCAGTATCCGTTTCTGCCGTCTTGGATTGTAAGACATGCCATGCGACATGATTTTTTCGACATCAAAAGTAATTAGTGCTGCGCGACCTTCAGCCAGGCGCAGGTTTCCGATGATGCCGCTCAGTTCCTTGTGCAGAAATTTCCGGTTGGGCAGCAGGGTTTCTTCATCGAAGTACGCCAGTTTCTCGATCTGCTCCAGCGCTAGCTTCTTGTCGGCGATATCGCGTATCAACACCAGCGCACGGTCGCGTCCCTGGGCAACAAACGTAAACTCGAACTGTCGACCGTCGCAGTCTATTTCGGTGTACTGGAACTGCCTGCTGCGAATGCAGCCGCGCACATTCTCGCGAATTTTTGCAGCAACGTTCTCGGACCAGACAGTATCAAGTGCCGCGCCGGGCAGCGCAGCCAGCGCGTCGTCGGCGAGCTGCGGCGCCTGCTGAACGCTGCAAATCTTGCCGTCAGCGGCAACCACCAACGCAGCATCGCCCGCCATGGCTACCGGCGACTTCTCGCGGTCAGGGCGAACATTGTTACTCGCAGCAGATTGTCGATTGCTGGCGCTCACTAGGCTGGTTCAGTTCCCGGCTATTTCAGATTGGTCCAGTCCACGCGCAGTAGTCATTGCTGCGATCAACGAGTGGCTGGTTGCGTCGGTAATAATAGGCGTCCGCCAAAAGCGGGCGCCACTGGCACGTCTCCGGATTGAGACTTTCGTCATGATTTGCTTGGCTTTTTGCGACCACAGTGCGCTGATTACCTTATTCAGGAGTTGCGGCGCGTGCCGGGTGGTCTGTTGGACCGATCGGTACAGAGACCGACGGCGTGCCCGGAATGGCCGGTCAGGACTGCTTTCGACCGTCGGCCGGGCCGAATCCGCCACCGCCCGGAGTCTCTATACAGATCCTGTCGCCCGGCTGTACCGTTACGGTGGTCGTCGCCGGCATCTGCTCGCTGCCCCCGGCGATTCGCAACAACGTATTGATGCCCGTAGTGCCACTCTCGCCACCGGCAATCCCGAACGGCGCAATCCGCCGGTGATTGGATAACACGGTGACCTCGGCATGGCTCAGAAACTGTATCTCACGGACGATGCCGTCACCGCCGTGCCAACGGCCCTTGCCGCCCGAGCCACGACGCACCGCAAAGCGTTCGATGCGTACCGGAAAAGTTTGCTCCATGACTTCTGTATCGGTCAGTCGCGAATTCGTCATGTGCGTCTGTACGGCGCTGGCACCGTGCCAGTGCGGACCCGCACCAGCACCGCCTGCAATTGTTTCGTAGTACTGGTACTCAGAATTACCGAAACTTAAGTTGTTCATTGTGCCTTGCGACGCGGCCAGTGCGTTGAGCGCGCCGTAAAGCGCATCAGTGACGCATTGAGATGTTTCGACATTGCCCGCGACAACGGCTGCCGGGAATTGCGGACTGAGCAGAGAACCCTCCGGAATTCGAATATGCAAAGGTTCAAGGCAACCTTCATTCATCGGTATCGCGTCACTGATCAGGCTGCGAAACACGTACAGCACGGCTGCGCGGGTAACGGCCTGCGGAGCGTTGAAGTTGCTTGGTGACTGCGCCGAGCTGCCAGTGAAGTCAACTAGCGCACTACCAGCCTTCGCATCGACTTTGATGCTGACACAAATGTGCTCGCCGGAATCCAGTTCGTAGTCAAAGGCGCCGTCGTGCAGTGTATCCAGCAAACGGCGAACGCTGGCCGCGGCATTGTCGCGCACGTGCCTGAGGTACTGCAGAACCGTTGCCAAGCCATAGCGGGCGACGGTTTTATCGAGCTGACGCATGCCTTGCTGGTTCGCAGCCAGTTGCGCTCGCAAGTCGGCCAGGTTCTGTTCGACGTTGCGCGCCGGCCAGCGCCCGGCGCCAAACAGTGTGCGAACCTGTGCCTCCTGGAACTGGCCATCTGCGACCAGCGTGACGTTGTCGAGCAGTACACCTTCCTCGTCGATATGCTGGCTCCCGGCCGGCATGGAGCCGGGTGTGATGCCGCCGATATCGGCGTGGTGTGCTCGCGAGGCAACGAAAAAGCGTGGCCGATCGCTGCCGCCGAACCACGGGCTAACGACAGTGATGTCCGGCAGGTGAGTGCCGCCGCTATACGGTGAGTTCAGCATGACGGCATCACCTTCCTTGATGTTGTCGCCACGTGCTGCAATGACGCTACGGACGGATTCACCCATCGAGCCCAGATGCACGGGCATGTGCGGCGCATTCGAAACAAGACGCCCGTCGCCATCAAACAACGCACAGGAGAAGTCCAGGCGCTCGCGAATGTTGACTGACAGCGCTGTGTTCTGCAGCACGCTGCCCATCTGCTCGGCAATATTCATGAACAGGCGATTGAATACTTCGAGGCGGATCGGATCGGGGTGGCTGTCATCGCCTGCCACCGGCAAACGTTCACTTGTCGCCGCCAGCCGTTCCAGCAGCAAGTGTCCGTGCTCGTTCAATTGGCCCTGCCAGCCAAGGTCAATAACCGTAGTGCCATGGTCATCGACGACGATCGCAGGGCCAGTAATGATGCTGGAGCTCGACAGGTCGTCGCGCTGGAAAACGTCAACGTTGCGCCACGCGCCGTTCGTCCAAAGCGCTGTTTGCCTCGCTGCGCCCGAACCTGACCTGGCCGATGGTGCTTCTGATGGAGGGCTCTGCTCGCGGCCGGTTGCCGCTACCTGCAACGTCGCGATGAGCAGCTCGCCAGCACCGCGTTCGCTGCCGAAACGTGCACGGTATGCGGTATCGAACGCGTTGCTCATGGATGCCGAACTACCGAGTGGCACTATCAACACGCTATCCGAACCCGCGATACGCAATCCACATTGCAGCGTGAAATGGCAGCGTTCGGCGGTGACCTGTTGTTCGGCCAACTCGGCCGCACATTCGCGTTGCAGCACTTCTGCCGTAGTTCGAGTGTTTTCCAAAGTGTGTTCAGTAAGCGGCGCGTCGATCGAAAGCTGCCGCTCGGCGCGCAGGTCAGCGAGACCCATCCCATAGGCTGACAGGACGCCAGCCAGCGGATGCAACCAAATGCGTTGCATACCCAGCACTTCTGCAATGCCACAGGCGTGTTGGCCACCGGCGCCGCCAAAGCAACAGAGCGTAAAGTCGCGCACGTCCTCGCCGCGTTCAATCGTGATCTTGCGAATGGCGTTGGCCATACTCTCGATTGCAACCGTCAGGAACCCGGCAGCCACTTCTTCCGTCGACATGGGCGTCGCGGATTGAGAAATGTCGTGCGCGAGTGCTACAAACGCATCGATCGCAGCGTTGGCATCCAATGGCTGATCTCCGGCCGGGCCAAACACTTTGGGAAAGTGCGTAACAGGGATGCGACCGAGCACGACGTTCGCATCTGTTATCGTGAGTGGGCCGTCATTGCGATAACTAAGCGGCCCCGGTGTCGCACCCGCGGATTCCGGACCAACCTGGAAGCGCCCGTCACGGTAGCGCAGCAGCGAACCACCACCGGCGGCAATGGTGTGAATCTTCAACATCGGTGCGCGTAGGCGAATACCCGCAATCTCCGAGTCATTGCTGCGTTCGTACTCGCCGCTCCACGCAGAAACATCTGTCGACGTGCCACCCATGTCGAAGCCCACGAGCCGTTGCAGTCCGGCAGCGCGGGCGGATTCTGCCATGCCGACTACGCCACCGGCGGGGCCTGACAGGACGCTGTCCTTGCCGCGAAAGTGCGCCGCATCGGCCAGGCCGCCACTCGACTGCATGAATAACAATCGGTCGGGTTCACCGACGGCGCGGAGTTCAGACTGCAAATTCTCAATGTAGCTTTGCAGTACTGGCGTGAGGTACGCGTCGGCAAGCGTCGTCTGTGCACGACTCACGAAACGAATCAGTGGCTCAACTTCGCTGGAAACAGAGACCTGTTTGAAGCCGGCCGCCGCTGCCAGCTCAGCAAGCCGTCGCTCGTGCTGCGGGTAGCGGTAGCCGTGCAGCAGACAGATGGCGAGCGAGCGAACGCCGCTCGCGTAAATTTGCCGCAGCTGTTCCTTTGCGTGCCCTTCGTCCAGTTGCAAAACGACAGTGCCATCGGCCGCGAGTCGTTCGTGAACACCCGCTACCTGTTCGTAGAGTGGTGCGGGCTTAACTATTTCCAGAGCAAAAATATCGGGACGATTCTGGTAGCCGATCTCCAGCGCGTCCTCGAAACCGGCGGTTACCAGTAGCGCAGAACGTGCGCCGCGACGCTCAAGCAAGGCGTTGGTGGCAACGGTCGTGCCCATCTTGATGGCAGCGATCCGTGCTGTTGGCTGTCCGTCAGCTTGCCACGCGGCGAGCAGGCGGCGCACACCTTCGGCTGCGGCATCGCTGTATTGCTCCGGCTTGTCTGACAACAATTTGGCCGTCTGCAAAGCACCGTCCGGGCGCAGTGCAACAATGTCGGTGAAGGTGCCACCGCGATCTATCCAGAATTGCCAGTCGTTGCTGTTCACAGGTGAACGGTAGCGGAATCAGCGCGCGAGAACACGTTTTGCCGGTATCATGACAACTTGTCTTACATCCTGAGCCAATTCCGGGGGGAATATGCCTTTCAGAAATCTTGCCGCATCGTGCGGCTCTATCCTAGTTGCACTGTCGTTGTCGTTCGCTGTACCAGCAAACTCCGCAGATGTACCGACTCGTGCTCGTGATCTCGGCATTCCATTCGACGGCGAGCCAGGAGCGTTAAATGCGATCACGGACGTCGCCGGCGTGCAGGTAGGACACCACACGATCATCAAGGATCTCGACGACGGTGTGGCGGTACGCACGGGTGTCACGGCAATACTGCCGCGTGGCTCAACGACCAACCAGAAGCCCGTTTTCGCCGGTTGGTTCGCCCTGAATGGTAACGGAGAAATGACCGGCACTACCTGGGTTGAAGAATCCGGGTTTCTCGAAGGACCGGTACTCATCACCAACACGCACAGTGTTGGCGCGGCCCACGAAGGGGCGATCCGCTGGCGCGTGGAACAGGGTGCTGCGGACGACAGCGGCTATTGGTGGTCGCTTCCCGTTGTCGCTGAAACATGGGATGGATATCTCAATGATATCAATGGTTTCCATGTGCGTTCCGAGCATGTATTCAGCGCATTGCGCGCAGCCAAAGGCGGTCCAGTAGCGGAAGGCAATGTGGGCGGCGGTACCGGGATGATCTGTCATGAATTCAAGTGCGGTATCGGCACGGCATCAAGACGGGTTCGGGTTGCTGACGGCGATTTTACGATGGGCGTACTTGTCCAGGCGAACTACGGGCTGCGTGACACGTTGCGCGTGGCGGGTGTGCCGGTTGGCCAGTTGTTAACGGAAAACCGGGCGTACTCCGCGCTGCCGGGCGGCCCGCGCGCGATGGGTTCAATCATTATCGTGGTCGCGACCGATGCACCGCTATTGCCGCATCAGCTCAAGCGCATCGTCAAACGCGCAGCACTTGGCCTGGCACGCGATGGCGGTATTGCCAGCAACGGTTCCGGCGATATATTCATCGCGTTCTCAACGGCGAACGCGGTGGCGAGCCAGTCGGGAGCCGTCACTTCTGTCGAGATGCTGGCGAACGACAACATCAGCCCGTTCTTCCAGGCCACGGTCGAAGCAACGGAAGAAGCGATCATCAATGCACTGGTGGCAGGCCGAACCATGACCGGTAACGATGGCCATGTCGTGCACTCGATTGATCACAAGGATTTGCAGCGCGTATTGGCGGAACACAATCGCTTGTTGCCTGCTGCAAACTGAGTGTGTCCCCGCGGCCCGACATGTTGCCAGCCAGATTGGTGACGATGAAGGCCGTGCGCTCGCTCGGGTCAGCGTATGCAAGATTCTGTATGCATGATTCGATCATGAAGCCCGCAGCGGTATCGATCGTCGACTTGCGCTCAACGAGCTCATCGTCCGCGACAAATGCGCCGCCGCCTGACGATGTTGTACGGGTGCCGGTGCATGGATGACACGACGGTCGTAGTGGCAACGCTCGTCGCCTACAACCTGTTGTTGATAGGCGTCGGCGTGTGGGTGAGTCGGCGCAACAGCAGCGTAGAGGATTTCTACCTGGCGGGGCGCGGCCTGGGGCCCTGGGTTGCAGCAATCAGCGCGTCGGCAAGTTCATCCTCGGCATGGACACTGCTCGGCGTCAGCGGCGCCGCCTACGCATGGGGCCTGCCCGCACTTTGGCTGTTTCCGGCAACCGTTGGTGGCTTCCTGTTGAACTGGGTGTGGGTAGCGCCGCGTCTGCAGGCACTTAATGGCAGGGAGGGCGCGATAACCTTGTCTGCGGTACTGGCGCCTGTCGGCTTGGGTGCGCAACGTGCACTGGTCCTGCGCGTCGCGGCAGCCATTATTGTTTTCTGTTTCGTGTTCTATGTTGCTTCGCAGTTCGAGGCGGCGGGCAAAGCGTTCGAGTCGGTGTTCGGGTTGTCGAAGCACACGAGTATCGTGATAGGCGCCGCAATAGTGTTGATCTACACGCTGCTCGGCGGTTTCTGGGCCGTCAGTATTACGGACACTATCCAGGGCCTGCTGATGTGTATTGCGGCGGTCTTGTTACCGGTTGCGGCACTGCATGCTGTTGGCGGTTTCGAGGCCCTGGTAACAGGCCTTTCCGCAAAATCGGCTGTGGGCTCACCGCTGGCAGGTCTGTCTCTGGCAGGCAGCGTCCTGTTTGTGCTGGGTACGCTCGGCATCGGCATAGGCTATCCCGGCCAGCCGCATGTAGTGAATCGCTACATGGCCCTGCGCGACAGCCGCAGTTTGCGCCAGGGCCGAATCATCGCGATATCCTGGGCCGTAGTCGTTTACGCCGGAATGCTGCTGCTGGGACTTGCTGCGCGCGTGTTGTATGGCGAGCTCGGTGATGCGGAGCAGGTGTTGTTTCACGCTGCGGAGCAGCTGTTACCCGCGGTGGTCGCCGGTGTGATGCTGGCGGCCGTCTTGTCGGCGATCATGTCGACCGCGGACAGTCAGTTGCTGGTCGCGTCATCTGCAATCTCCTGCGATTGGCGTTTCAATGCGCCGCGAGACCAAAGCCTGACGCGCTCGCGCATTACGGTAGTTGTTGTATTACTAATGGCCACCGCACTGGCGCTGGTCTGGCGCGCCGATATTTTCTCACGGGTGTTGTTTGCTTTCGCGGCGCTGGGTTCTGCATTCGGGCCCATATTGCTGCTGCGCCTTGCGGGCCGGGAAATCACGGCTGCCGGAACACTGGCTGCAATGCTAAGTGGCTTCGGCCTGACGGTTGCCCTGTCATGGCTCCCGAATGCGCCCGGGGATGCAGCAGAACGCCTGCTTCCGTTCATTGTTGCCTTCCTGCTGGCGTATACGTTGCGCAGAAAATAGACCAAGCGGCACGAGTCGAAGATGCAGCTATTGCCAACGTCGCGAACACTATTGATTACTTCGCCAACTGCGATCCCGGTTTCCTGCATTGACCGCAGCGCAGCTGTTCGTCTGGGTTATTCGCTGCGATAAACCGTCTTGCCGCCAATGACAGTGCGCAGGACTTTCGCATTGCGAATGTCTTCCGGCGGAATACTCGTCAGGTTCCTGTCCAGTAGCACGAAATCCGCAAGCATGCCCGGTGCGAGCGTGCCCTTCACCTTCTCTTCGAACGAACTGTATGCCGCTACACTGGTGTAGGCACGCAATGCCTGTTCTACCGTGGTTTTCTGCGCAGGTACCCAGCCCTCGGGGTTGGCGTCATCCAGGGTTTGGCGAGTGACCGCCGCGTATATGCCGAGCAATGGCATGGCGGGTGCAACAAACCAGTCGCTGCCGAAGGTGACATGTGCACCGGAATCGATCAGCGAACGAAACGCGTACGTGGTTTCCGCGCGTTCTTTGCCGATGACCTTGTCTGCCCAGCGGCCATCATCAATGGCGTGGTAGGGCTGCATGCTGGCGATGATGTCCTGTGCAGCAATCCGTGGCAGGTCATCCGGGTGTATATGCTGCGCATGCTCAATGCGAAAGCGGCGATCCTTCGAGCCGTGCGCGTCGGCAACGTCAAGATAGATGTCGAGCAGGTCACGGATAGCGCTGTCGCCGATGGCGTGAACCATCACCTGCAGCCCCGCGGCATCGGCACCTGAAATCCAGCGTTTCAGATCCGGCAAGGTGTTAATGAGAAAGCCCTTGTCATCCGGTGCGTCGGTAAATGCTTCGAGCATGGCGGCAGTGTGTGACCCCAACGAGCCATCCATGAAGCCCTTGAGGCCACC
>JBBKWB010000120.1:0-13261 GCA_037968755.1 Woeseia sp. | reverse complement strand
GAGGGATTCGAACCCTCGAAGGGCTTTTAACCCTTACTCCCTTAGCAGGGGAGCGCTTTCGACCACTCAGCCATCTCTCCGATCTATCACCGCCTCACTTCTAACACTGCTTCGTTTGGCCGCACTGGTAGTGGCGCCGCCGAACTGGTCTGGATCTTACTAAAGGTCAGTCCGCACCTGTCAAGATCGCTAACCCTGAAATCACCTGCGGACTGGGAGAGCGCGTTAGCTCGGGCTTTCAGCCCTCGGCCCTTCGGGCCCGCTCGCTACGCTCGCCGCTCAAAATCGCTGTGCGATTTTGTCGACCACTCAGCCATCTCTCCGAATTATCACCATTCCACTTCTGACACTGCTCCGTTTGGCCGCGCTGGTACTGGCGCCGCCGCACTGGTCTGGATCTTACTAAAGGTCAGTCCGCGCCTGTCAGGATTGCTAATCCTGAAATTGCCTGCGGACTGGGAGAGCGCGTGAGCTCGGGTTTTCAGCCCTCGGCCCTTCGGGCCCGCTCGCTACGCTCGCCGCTCAAAATCGCTGTGCGATTTTGTCGACCACTCAGCCATCTCTCCGAACTTGTTCTGCCCGCCCTCGGCGGACCCGCATCTTACTGATCCGGTTGCGGGAGGTAAAGGCGATCCTGGGCTAAATGTCGTCTGTCTGGGGGGCATCGCCTGATTCGGCGCCCGCGGCATCTTTCGCGCTTTGCTCGTTCTTGATGCGCTCAAAGATTTCTTCCCTATGTACAGCAACGTCCCGTGGGGCATTAATGCCGATGCGGACCTGATTCCCTTTTACGCCAAGGACGGTGATCGTGACATCGTCCCCGATCATCACCGTCTCGCCAGCGCGCCGCGTAAGTATCAGCATGACTTCCTACTCCTGCCCGATGGGCTCCTGCCCTTTGACTACGCCTGCATAAACGCTTGAATTAGCGGAATAATAGACGAAATTGCCGAACGCTGCGCGGCCAATGTTGCGCTGTACCCGGAAGGTGCAGCATTGGCCTGCCGGAACCTATCCCAGCTGTGCCGCAACCCAGCCCGGCACCGAGGCCAGGGCGGCGTCCAGTTCATTCGCATTGGTGCCGCCTGCCTGGGCAAAATCCGGACGGCCGCCGCCGCGGCCACCGATCATTTCTGCCACGGGCTTGATCACGTCACCGGCTTTTACACGACCGATATTATTCTTGGTAACGCCCGCAGCAAGCCTAACCTTGCCATCATCCACCGAACCCAGAACAACGACTGCGCTTTGCAGCTTATCTTTGAGATGATCCACCGCATCGCGCAAGGTCTTGGCATCGGCACCATCCATGCGTTTCGCCAGCACCTTGATATCGCCGACTTCTACAACACTGTCATCCATGTTCGCAGCGCCGCCAGACAGCAATTGCTGCTTCGCATCCGCAAGTTGCTTCTCCAGTTCACGAGTGCGCCTCACTAGTTGCTCTACCTTTGCAGCAACCTGTTCGCGTGTGCTCTTGACTAGGCTTGCCACCTCTTCGAGCGAATGTTGATTGCAATCGATCCAGTCGAGGGCGCCCTGCCCGGTAACGGCTTCGATACGCCTGACTCCGGATGCAACACCGCCTTCCGATGTGATCTTGAATACGCCGATATCACCCGAGCGCGATACATGAGTACCGCCGCATAACTCCACCGAGAAATCGCCGAGTCGCAGAACACGCACGACGTCATCGTATTTCTCGCCGAACAAGGCCATTGCACCAGATGCGACTGCTTCGTCGTAGCCCATATGTTGCACATCCGCCGCTGTATTATTACGAATCTCGTCATTGACCAGCTTCTCGATCGTTTCCAGCTGTTCCCTGGTAACGGGTTCATAGTGCGAGAAATCGAAACGCAGCTTATCGGGTGCGACAAGCGAACCCTTCTGGGTTACGTGGTCGCCAAGTACCTGCCGCAATGCCGCATGCATCAAATGAGTAGCGGAGTGATTCAGCACAATGGCGCGGCGCCTTGCATCATCAACATCCGCGTTGACGGTATCGCCTTGTTTGATTCGGCCCTTCGTAACCACACCCAAATGCAGGTTTGCTTTGCCGCTTTTTTGGGTGTCACCCACGGTAAATTCCGCGCCGCTGGTACGCAACGTTCCTGTGTCGCCTACCTGACCACCGGACTCTGCATAAAACGGTGTGCTATCTAACACGACGACACCCTTGTCGCCTTCCTTTAACTCGTCAACCGGTTTCGAATCGCGATACAACGCAAGCACTTCGCCATCACCGCGAACGCCGTCATAACCGTTAAATTCGCTGTGCGCATCGCTGCGTATGTTGCCGCTGTCGCCGGCGGCGAACTTGCTTGCCGCTCGGGCGCGATCACGTTGCGCGTCCATCTCCGCTTCGAATCCCGTGGTATCCACAGTCAGATTTCGCTCACGCGCGATATCGGCCGTCAGGTCTAAGGGGAAACCGTAGGTATCGTAGAGCTTGAAAACTACATCGCCCGGAATGTCCTTACCTTTTAGCCCGGCAATCGCAGTCTCAAGAATCTCCATGCCCTGATCCAGCGTCTCGGCGAAACGCTCTTCCTCTTTCTTCAGAACTTTTTCTACATGCGCCTGGGCTTTCGCGAGTTCCGGATACGCTTCGCCCATCTCAGCGACGAGCGGTCGCGTCAGCTTCCAGAAAAACGTGCCGTCTACGCCCAGCTTTTTGCCATGGCGAATCGCGCGTCGAATGATGCGGCGCAAGACATAGCCGCGACCTTCGTTGCCTGGCAAAACGCCATCCACGATCAGGAAAGAACAGGCACGAATGTGATCGGCGATTACATTCAGGGAACTCGAACCGTCGTTCTTTACGCCCAGGATTTTCGCCGCTGCATTAATCAGGTTTGCAAACAGGTCGATCTGATAGTTGCTGTGCACGCCCTGCATTACAGCTGCAATGCGTTCGAGGCCCATGCCCGTATCAACGGACGGCTTGGGAAGCGGCGTTAACTCGCCTTCCGCGGAGCGTTCGAACTGCATGAATACCAGGTTCCAGATCTCGACGTAGCGGTCACCATCTTCATCTGGCGAACCCGGCGGGCCGCCCGGTACGTCACTGCCGTGGTCGTAAAAGATTTCGCTGCAGGGACCGCAAGGTCCGGTGTCGCCCATGGCCCAGAAATTATCTTTTGCGCCGAGGCGGGAGAAGCGGTTCTTGTCAACACCGATTTTGTTCAGCCAGATGTCCGCGGCTTCATCATCGTCTTCAAAAACTGTAACCCACAGTTTCTCAGCGGGCAGGCCCATGGTTTCCGTCAGGAATTCCCATGCCAGTTCAATCGCTTTTTCTTTGAAGTAGTCGCCGAAACTGAAGTTGCCAAGCATTTCAAAGAAGGTGTGATGGCGGGCTGTATAACCGACATTCTCGAGATCGTTGTGCTTGCCGCCAGCGCGGACGCAACGCTGTGACGTGACGGCGCGTTGATAACTGCGCTTGTCATCGCCGAGGAACACGTCCTTGAACTGGACCATGCCAGCATTGGTGAACAACAAGGTCGGATCATTGCCCGGTACGAGCGGCGAACTCGCGACCACCTCGTGATCTCGCTCGCGAAAGAATTCCAGAAAGGCCTGGCGGAGTTGTTTACTGTTCATGGATGCCATCGGTCGAGTATGGGGCTGGCCGGCATCAATGCAAGCAGGCCCGAATCAGGTAAGGGCGCGATTATTCCATAAATACAGAGGCCAGACACCGACCGGGATCGCGATGACGCGGGCAACGCACTAGCGCTACCCGCGTCGATTTTCAGAAACCCCGTCGTTCAGGACGCTGAGCGAAACAGCTTCCGGTGTGTCACCAGCGGAATCAGCTCACCGGCGGGTGACAGCTGGTAGCGTTCCAGATGCCAGCGGACGAGGAAACTGCCGGTCTCATTCGGATTTGCAGCCACCGAGATGTCGGCGGCCTCCACCGGCTGCTGCACATGCTCACTCAGCAATCCGGCGATACTTGGTTTTTCTGCGGCGTATACGATATCCATGATCGACTCCTTGTCTGCCCTTCCCGGACTCCTGTCCCAGATCAGGGCCTCACGCTCGCCTGCAGATTAGTCCCCCCCATATTAACGCTGCCTGAAATTTTCCTGAATCAAGCCTGAATCCGGGCTTTTAATAAGGACACCCACAATTAATTCGACCGGACTTCATTATGGACACCCATAAATATTGAGGCCGGATGCTCATTTGGCGCATTAAGGCGCATTAAGGACACCCACAATTGCCTCGGCCAGACACTAGCGAGGAAATGCAATTCACGGGGCTGCACAGAAGACAGCTACCAGAACAGTAAGGGAAAGGCTGCGTGCAGCCGGGTATTCGAAATGGCGGGAGCTACCGGGAGAGCCGCAGAGGCTCAGTCGTCGTCGCTACCAACCGCCGCCTGGATATGGTCTTGTGCAAAGCCGCGATACTGGAGGAATCGCATCTGCCGTGCTTTTTCTTTGAAGTCGCTCGGTAGGGGCGCGCCGAATCTCTTTTGCCGCACCCTCCGGGCCAATTCCCTCCAGTCGATAGCGGATCCCTCGAGAATGTCGTTAACGAGACCCGCGTCGATTCCCTTTTGACTCAGTTCCTGCTGTACCCGCAGCGGACCTTTGCCCTTGCTGACCCTTGATTGCAGAAAGCTTTCGGCAAATCGAGTGTCGTCCTGCAAGCCATCGGCGGTTAGCTGATCGACAGCGCGCTCGCTGGCATCTCGAGTGAAACCGGCGCCCTGCAGCTTCTTCCTGAGTTCGGCCTGACCGTATTCGCGGCGTGCCAGGTAATCCATGGCTTTCTTGCGCGCTTCTTGTGGGCTCGCGAAACGCAGCTCGTCGGCATCTGCCTTTAGCTTGCGAATTTCGTCGTTGAGTGTGGGTTCTTCTGGCATCAAAATTAAAAAGGGGCAGCTACCTGCGGCAACTGCCCCTCGTGTCTTGCTGCTTGCTGGTTACGCTTTTTTCGCAACCGGCTCGTCGTCGCCAGCATCTGTGGCTTCGGCGGCTTCGGCGGCTACTACTTTCGGGGGCATCAGAGCCAGGCGAATTTTCTGTTCAATCTCGGCCGAGATTTCGGGGTTCGCTTTAAGATACTCGCGAGCGTTTTCTTTACCCTGACCAATGCGGTCTTTACCGTAGCTGTACCAGGAGCCGGCTTTATCCACGATATTCTGTGCCACACCGTGGTCGATGATCTCGCCTTCCTTGGAAATGCCCTCGCCGTACAGAATCTCGAACTCCGCCTGTTTGAATGGCGGCGATACTTTGTTCTTGACCACTTTCACGCGGGTCTGGTTACCGATGACCTCGTCACCCTTCTTGATTGCGCCGATGCGGCGAATATCGAGCCGAACTGAGGCGTAGAACTTCAGCGCGTTGCCACCAGTCGTTGTTTCCGGACTGCCGAACATCACGCCGATCTTCATGCGGATCTGGTTAATGAAGATCACCATCGCGTTGGAGCGCTTGATGTTACCGGTCAGCTTTCTGAGTGCCTGCGACATGAGCCGTGCCTGCAGACCCATGTGCGAATCACCCATTTCGCCTTCAATTTCCGCTTTTGGTGTCAGTGCGGCAACCGAGTCGATCACGATGACATCGATAGCGCCTGAACGCACCAGCATGTCGGTAATTTCGAGGGCTTGTTCGCCCGTATCGGGCTGCGAAACCAGCAGGTTGTCGACATCGACGCCGAGCTTCTCAGCGTAAGAAGGGTCGAGTGCATGCTCGGCATCAACGAATGCTGCCGTGCCGCCGATTTTCTGTGCTTCAGCAATGACCTGCAGGGTAAGGGTTGTCTTACCCGAGGACTCCGGACCGTAGATTTCAACTACACGGCCCTTTGGCAGACCGCCTATACCGAGTGCGGTATCCAGGCCAATGGAGCCCGTTGAGATCGATTCAATATCTTTCGACGGACCACCGTCGCCGAGGCGCATGACCGAGCCTTTTCCGAATTGTTTCTCAATCTGGCCAAGAGCCGCTGCGAGTGCCTTTTTGCGATTGTCATCCATAGTATCGATTGCCATGCCGGTGTGAGTGAGGCCTGCAATTATTTCACAGATTGACGACGCTCACAGCCGCCAACGCGCGGCATTTCGGGGCTATTTATCAGGAAATGCGTCGAACTCATTGTTTCAGTGGGTAGTACTGCACGCCATTGCTCGACGACACCGACTCCATCAATTCAAAGCCAGCCCACTCGAGCATGACGGGCTGCGCAAGCGGCTCTGCCAGGAAGCTGCGGGCGTGGCGAGCCACGGTGATATGTGGCCGGTAAACGTGCTCTTCGGGAGGTACACCGAACTCTGCAGTCGCGGCCTGCAGCCTGCTCGCGAGCGCGGCGAGCTCCGGCGGCACGGTCGCAGACAGCAGGCAGGCAATCTTGGGTCGCGCCCAGTAATCCAGCCGATCGAAGCGAAGTCGAAACGGCTCCACCTCGATTGCAGCTGTGGCCTCCTGCAGGGCAGGAATTTTTTGCTCGGGAAATTGACCGACGAATACCAGGGTTACATGCCAGTTGCCGCGATGCACGGCCTGGCCCTCTACATTGCTTACAGCGGACTTAACAGGATCTCGCAATGCCTCGCGCTGCCGTTCCGACGGCCACAACGCGAAAAACAGGCGCTTGTCATCCATATTGGCGTAGTCGATCGCGGACACCTTCAAGCGCCACCGTCACGCTCTGCCGGCGGACTGCATCGCGATCGCCATCTAGCTGCCGACACTCTGCGAACACGTCGCAGGTCGCTTTGTTGCGCCTCGCCCAGGCGAACCACACGGTTCCGACTGGCTTTTCTTCGCTGCCGCCGCCGGGGCCCGCTACACCGCTGACGGCGACGCCAAAATCCGAGCCGCTAAGCTGCAGGACACCTTCGGCCATTTCCCTTACGACGGGCTCGCTGACCGCGCCATGCTCAATCAAGGTAGCGGTGTGCACGCCGAGGATGGATTCTTTCGCGCCGTTCGAATAACTGACGATGCCGTAGGCGAAGGCTCGGGAGCTGCCGGGGATGTCGGTCAATGCCTTGGCTACCCAGCCGCCTGTGCAGGATTCGGCGGTTGCTACGCTCTTGTCAGCTGCGGCCAATTCGGTGACGAGGCTTTCGGCAAGTTCATGAATTTCAGCATCCGTCATTGGCAAGCCACTGTGCAGCGAGCGGCGCTGCGTCGCTTACGACTCAGCATGCGGTAGCCGGGTCGTTCAACTGCCACGCGTTCTGGGCATTGAGTCTTTTCGTCAGACATCCAATACTTGCCGATACAGCTCAAGGTGCTGCTCCACCATCCTGGCCACTGTAAACTCTGTTTGCATTCGAGTTCGCCCGTTTGCTCCAAGTTGCCGCCTACGAGGCGCATCGTCAAGCAACGCTGTGATTCCGCGTGCCAGCGAATTGATGTCGCGCGGTGGCACGAGCAGGCCGGTCTCATCATGTACAACGGCCTCTCGTAGGCCGCCAGCAGCGAACGCAACGACCGGCACGCCGGCTGCAGCGGCCTTCAGAGCTGCCACCCCCAGACCCTCTTCCAGTGCCGGATGCACAAGCAGATCGGCGCAGCCGAGGTAATCGTCAAGGTCTTCGCGAAAGCCGGCTATCTGCACTACGCCGTCAAGGTCGAGTTTGCTCACAAGCGCACGCAGCTCGGCCTCGAGTGGGCCACGGCCAAAAAGGATGACACGCATTTCAGGGAACTGCGGCTTGAGTTCGGCCGCCGCCTCAAGCAAGTAGCGATGGCCTTTGCGCTCGATAAACTGAGCGACGCAAAACAGGACGGGCTGTCCTGCCGTCAAATTGAAATCGCGGCGAAAAGCGTCGGCATCGGGCGGCTCGGCGTAGTAGCTGGCATCGACAGCACTTCGGATAACCTGGAGTCGCTCAGCATTTATCCCAGCGTCGCGCAGGACGCCAGCGATGGTTTCAGAAATAGCGATTATTTTGCGGTACGGCTTGAAGCGCCAGCGCGCGAGCCAGCCAGGCTCGCGGTTGTCGACGCGGCGTGACACTACGGCGGGAATTCCGGCGCGCCGAGCGGCGCGGCCACCCAGCGTATCGGCACCGCGACGGCTATGGCAGTGCACGAGATCCGGCTGCCGATCGGCAAGCAAAGTTTGCAAGCGGCGCGCAAAACGCAAGTCCAGGTCGCCGCGGCAGCTCACGCTCATGACCTCGATACCTAAATCGTCAGCGGCATCAGCCAGCGCAGAGTCTTCGGCACAAATGAGCACATTGTGTATGTCGTGACGGTTGAGGCCGTCTAGCAGCCACAGCACCTGCTGTCCGCCGCCGTATAAGTGGCGACCGGTTTCGACGTGCACAATCTTCATGATGTCCGGCAGTGCCCCCTGCGATCTGGTAGCGAAAGGCTAGCACGTGTGCCGGCTGCAGGCCGCGTGCAGGAGCGCCCAGCCCTGCCATCGACTTGACCCGCCCCAGTCGTTAGCATGTTCACCCCTTGCAGACCGCCTTTCCGACGCCGCCAAACACAAATATGAGCGCAAAGATCAGCCACGCCCACACGCCAATGATGCAGCAATACCTCGGCATCAAGCGCGACTACCCGGACATGCTGGTGTTCTACCGGATGGGTGACTTCTATGAGTTGTTCTTTGACGACGCCAAACGAGCCGCGCGATTACTGGACATCACGCTGACGGCGCGCGGCAAGTCCGGTGGCAGCCCGATCCCGATGGCCGGCGTGCCCTATCACGCTGCCGAGGGCTACCTCGCCAAACTCGTCAAGAAAGGCGAATCGGTCGCCATCTGCGAGCAAATTGGCGACCCCGCGACCAGCAAGGGCCCGGTGGAGCGCCAAGTTGTGCGCGTCGTCACTCCCGGCACCCTCACCGACGAGGCTCTGCTTTCCGCCAACCGCGACAACCTGGTCGCCGCAGTTTATGAGGACACCCACAATAGTCCAGCTGCTAATAAGGACACCCAAAATTGGGCTGGTGGAGACAAAAAGGACACTCAAAAACGTGCCAGCCAATCGCCCCCTAAAATAGGGCTTGCCTGGCTGGACCTCTCGGGCGGCCGCTTCCGCCTGACAGAGCTCGCTGATCGCAGCGCGCTAGCGGCCGAGCTGGAACGCCTGCGGCCCGCCGAGCTGATCGCCAGCGAAAACCACAGCTTGAAGGGCGTCATCCGCGACGGCCTCCGAATCACCGCTCGCCCTACCTGGCATTTCGATCAGGACAGCGCGACGCGACTCCTCTGCGAACAGTTCGGCACCAAGGATCTCTCCGGCTTTGACGCTAGTGACGTGCCCATGGGCGTGGCCGCAGCTGGTGCTCTGCTGCAGTACGTCAGCGACATGCAGAAGACATCGCTGCCGCACTTGAATTCACTCACCGTTGAGCGCAGTGGCGATGCTCTGATCATGGACGGCCCAACGCGACGCAACCTTGAACTGGAGCAATCTTTAACCGGCCACCACCAGCACACGCTCGCCGGCGTCATGGACCGCTGCCAGAGCCCTATGGGCAGCCGTTTGTTGCGACGCTGGATTCAGCGTCCGTTGCGCAAAGTGGATGTGTTGCGAGCGCGGTATCAAGCCGTCTCAACGCTGATCGAACAGGACCTCGTTGAGACGCTCAGCGAACAACTGGATGGCATCGGCGACGTCGAACGCATTTTGTCGCGTGTCGCACTGCGCTCCGCCCGGCCGCGCGATCTTTCGCAGTTGGGCGGCACGCTCGCGCGTTTGCCTGCGTTGCGGCAAACGTTACAGCCCCTTGACGCACCCTTGCTGCATCAATCGCGCGAGCAAATCAACGAACACGCGCGGCAACGCGATCTGCTACAGCGTGCGTTAATCGACAATCCACCAATTCTAATCCGTGACGGCGGCGTCATCGCTGATGGATTCGACGAAGAACTTGATGACCTTCGTAACATCGCAAGCAACGCCGACCAGTACCTGATCGATCTCGAAATCCGCGAACGCGAGCGCAGCGGCATCAGCACTCTGAAACTCGGTTACAACCGCGTGCACGGCTACTACATTGAGATCTCAAAAGGCCAGTCGGCAAAGGCACCGGATGATTATACGCGGCGGCAAACACTCAAAGGTGCGGAACGCTACATCACGCCAGAACTGAAAGAGTTCGAAGACAAAGTGCTGAGTGCGCGTGAGCGCGCGCTGAACCGCGAGAAAATCATTTACGAAGAGCTCATCGATACACTAATCGAAGTTATTGGAAGCCTGCAAAGCACAGCTGCAGCGTTAGCCGAGCTCGATGTTCTGACCTGCTTTGCTGAACGTGCTTCTGCACTTAATCTCGCGCAACCGGAAATTGTCGGCGAGCCGTGTATCGACATTCGCGGTGGCCGGCACCTTGTTGTCGAACAGGTCATTGACACACTGTTTGTAGCCAACGACCTGCAACTGTCCGATCGTACCCGCTTGCAGGTCATCACTGGCCCCAACATGGGCGGTAAATCGACTTACATGCGCCAGGCTGCGCTGATCACCATTCTTGCGCACGTTGGAAGCTTCGTCCCTGCCGATGCTCTGCGCATTGGCCCGGTGGATCGCATCTTCACTCGCATTGGCGCGTCGGATGACCTCGCTGGCGGCCGCTCAACGTTTATGGTGGAGATGACCGAGACGGCAACAATCCTGAACAATGCCACCGAACAAAGCTTGGTGCTGATGGATGAAATTGGTCGCGGCACCAGCACCTTCGACGGCCTGTCTCTAGCTTGGGCAGCCGCGCATTTTATGGGTGAGAAAGTTCGCGCGTTCACCTTGTTCGCGACGCACTACTTCGAACTGACCGCGCTAGCTGCCGAAATACACGGTTGCGTCAACGTGCATCTCGACGCGACCGAGCACAAAGGCCAGCTTGTATTTCTGCATACTGTTAAGGACGGCCCAGCGAATCAGAGCTATGGCTTGCAAGTAGCGTCACTTGCCGGTGTTCCGCCTGCTGTGATCAAGCGGGCACGCGGCTATCTCGCGACACTTGAGTCGCAACAGTTCAGCAACAACGATAGTCCGCAAACGCAATTGCCGCTGGCGATGCCTTCAGCTGCCGGCGAGCCGAGTGCACTTCGAGACGCGCTGTTTGAGATTGATCCCGACACGTTGTCGCCGCGCGAAGCGTTGGAACTAATCTACCGCTTGAAATCACTGGATGACGAATAGCGCCGCCGCACCGGAGTTCGCATTAGGCATTCAATCCGTTTAACCGCTGCTGCCCCAACTGATTTTTGTACAGCTCGAGTGCCGCGGAATGACCGATTCCTCGGCAGTACTGTCGAGTTAGATGACACATTTCATCGACCCAAGGACGAACGCTGGTTCGTTGCAGTCGCTGTACGATTGACGGCAGAGACTCGTCGATCTTGCCACGCTTCCCGATCCGCAATTGTCGCCCCGTCCAGTCAACGAGCTGCAGATATTCTTGCTTGCGAATTGGCAGTGTCACGCCATTAACGCGCTCATCGGACATCGGCATAAGCGCCA
Source organism: Woeseia sp. (assembly GCA_037968755.1). Taxonomy (GTDB): domain Bacteria; phylum Pseudomonadota; class Gammaproteobacteria; order Steroidobacterales; family Woeseiaceae; genus Woeseia. The sequence goes on along the minus strand of JBBKWB010000120.1, from coordinate 1,802 downwards.
TGTCTCGAGCTTCGATGCGCGCCTGAATCGACGTATGCGTGGAGTCCTCTGGCGTTGTGGCGACGCCCGCTCGAATGGGGTTTAGATCCACATACGCCATACACTTCAGCAGAGACTCCTCATCCAGAAGAGCCTGCGACTTGAACCGCCCCTCCCAAAACCGACCTTTACAACCATCTTCGCCGTTTGCGAGCCTGGCCAGCGGTTCATTGAGGCACTTCATGAACCAACTGATGCTACCGAGTCGCTCACGCCACACTGATACCAGGCGAGCAATTGTCTCAACAGCGAATGACTCAAAACCCTCCGGAAGACGATGCAATTGTTTCCAGCGAGCAATTACTTCGGTACCTGACCAAATACGAAGATCAGCGGAGTCGATGTGTAGCACGACGTGATAGTGATTGCTCATAACCGCATAAGCACAAACATCAATCGCAAAAAGATTTGCCAGCTTTAGGAGCCGGGCTTCGATCCAGCCGCGACGATGCTCAAAATCGTACCCGGTTGTGGCGTCCTTACCGCACAGGAACGCGCGACGGACACAACGACTCACGCAATGGTAGTACGGGGTGAATTCGGGGTTTATGAGTCTTGATCGTGGCAGAGTCATGTGGCCACGGTAGCGTTGCTTGTGAGATCGAGCTAGCGATGTTTCTCGTCATTGCTCAGAATAACTGTGGGTGTCCTACTAGAACTATTGTGGGTGTCCTGATAGCTGCTGATAGCTCGATTAAAATTGCTCAGAATAATTGTGGGTGTCCTGATTAGAGCTCTCAGAATAATTGTGGGTGTCCTGATTAGAGCTGCTCTGATTAGCTTGTCCTGATTAGCTTGATTAGCTACTGATTAGCTATTCATGTCCAAGGGCCCATCGAACAACAAGCCACGCCAAAGTCAGCCAAACCAGCAAGATGACAACTGCGCCGAAGTAGCTGACCGGAAGCGCCGCTGCCTGTACCGCCCGAGCGCGCGCGGCATCAATCACTGCTTGCGGTGTGAAGCGTACGACCAGGGCCACTCCTAACGGAATCAATACAATGTCATCCAGGTAACCGATGACGGGAATGAAATCTGGAATTAAATCAATCGGACTTAGAGCATAGGCTGCAATAAATAGCGCAAGGACCCGCACCAACATAGGAGTGCGTGGATCGCGAGCCGCGAAATACACCGTTAGCGATTGTTCGCGCAAGGCTGCGGCCCAGATTTTCAACTTGGAGGGTCTCACGATGCCAATTACCTACCGTCCTGCACGAAGATAAGGGTCAGACCTATTTTTACTTAAGAAAAATTGGTCAGACCCTTATCTTCCCGCAAACCGGCACTTATTCGGTGCGTGCTTTCCGCAGGCGGATGCCGGTTTCTTTCAACTGCTCCGCCGAGACTTCGCCTGGGGCGTTGGTTAGTGGGCAGTGGGCAGATTGGGTTTTTGGGAAGGCGATTACGTCGCGGATGCTGTCGGCGCCGGCCATTAGCATTACCAGGCGATCAAGGCCGAAGGCGATGCCGCCGTGTGGGGGGCAACCGTATTCCAGTGCGCGTAGCAAGAAGCCGAATTTTTCTTCTGCTTCTTCGTCGCTGATCGACAGCAACTCGAAAACCGCCGCTTGCATCTTCTGGTCGTGAATACGAATCGAACCGCCGCCTACTTCTGAGCCGTTCAGCACCATGTCGTACGCGCGGGACAGAATCTTGCCTGGGTTAGCCTTCAATTCTTCCGGGTCGCTAGTGGACGGCGCGGTGAAAGGATGATGCAGCGAGGTCCAGCGGCCGGTGTTCTTGTCTTTCTCGAACATCGG
>JBBKWB010000119.1:0-5840 GCA_037968755.1 Woeseia sp. | reverse complement strand
CAGGATATCCGCCTGACGCCTGCGCAGGATCGCCAGTACGGAGAATGGAATCGACTGGCCCTGGCCAACTCGAATTTTGCGGAACGCGTGCGCGAAACTCGCGCGGACGATGTACTGACTGTCGGCCTTGAAGCGAACTGCAATGGTCTACTTGGCATGCTCGCCGGACTCAAGTACGACGGCGACGGTAACGAGCAACGTGTCGGCCTGGTCTTCATTGACGCGCACGGTGATTTCAACGTGCCGGAAACGACCTTGTCCGGCATGCTCGGTGGCATGCCGGTCGCGATTGCTGCCGGTCACGCTTTGCATAATGTGCGCACGACATCAGGTCTCACCGAAGGTCTGCCCATGAGTCACATCCTCTGGGGCGGCGTGCGTGATCTTGATCCGCTGGAGGCCGAACGTTTTCGGGAATTCGAAGTCGCCCAATTCTCGGTCGACGATGTACGTAAGCTGTCTTCGAACCTGCGTCGGCGCATGGATGAACTCTCAGCCGCCGTCGATGTCATTTATGTACACATAGACATGGACGTGCTGGATCCGGACGAAGTACCAGGACACGGATTACGCGTTGCGGATGGGCCCACAAGTAAAGAGCTCGGCGCTGCCATGACCCTGATGTTCGAAAACCCGAAATCCGTGGCACTCGGCATTGCGTCGACGCCGGCCGGACCGCTGGACCCGCACGGCGTAAGTCGCCAGGCGGCTCTGAACCTGATCGAAGGCGCCATCAAAGGCGTCCAGTCCCGATAATACATAGCAAGCCTTAGGAATGAATGAATGAAACGAACGATTACAGCAGCTCTCGCCGTACCAGCACTTGCGCTCGCGGGTGCCCCTGGCTATGCAGCGGACTGGACACTGGAAACCGTTCAGGACAAAGCGAGCTACCAGACCGTTGCCGTGCTTCACCAGGATTCAGCAGCCACCATCAGCGATGAATACGGCATGAAGGAAGTACACCCGCGGCTCGAGTTTCGCTGTGTCCCCAATGGCGACGGCGCGATCAACGTACGCATTGACTGGCGCAGGTTCATTTCTTCGTTTAACACGGAGGTACAGTTCGCGGCGGATGACAAAAGCGCGATTACCGTCAAGCTGGGTGTCGATCGCTCCAACAAGATTACCGCAACGAACAGCGCTGAGGACAATACCGTCCTGATCGATTACTTGTCCGGGCACTCGGTTCTGGATGTCACCGTAACGCCCTACTCCGAGGTGCCGGTAAGCGTGCAATACGAGCTGGACGGATTTGACGGCAAGCTGGCCGACCTCAAGACAACCTGCGGCGGCTAATCAGCGCGGCAGGTAGTGCAGTAGCCGCGCGTTTTCCGCAACCGGCAGGAACGTATCCCACTCGAGAAACGATCCAGCCGGATCGTAGCCCACAAACACGCGCACCAGCCCGCCTTCATCGAGCACTTCTGGCGTGCGCAATTCAAACCCTGGCCAGGCCTTGGCGCGTGCGAACCAGGCATCTACATCTGTCGTCAGGAATGACAGAGTCACAGCACTCGTAGCAGTCGGCCGCAGACGGCCATCGAAACCCTGTTGCAGGGCAATGTAGCCGCTGGCCGACACAGCATACTGGACCGTATTGTTGCCAATGTGCTGCGGCTGCCTGTCCAGCAGGCCGCCGTAGAAGGCGCTGACGTCCTCGAGGGACGAGACATACAAGGTATAGACCGTAGCCCTTACAGTGGCCGCTGCAGACTGTGGCCCGGCTGCCGAAGGACCCTCTTCGTGTGCTTCGATTCGCAACAAATAGCCGCCCGGATCCTCAAACAACACTGCATGGCTATCCACCGGATCGTCCATCAACGGCACGCCGGTTTCTTCCAGCAGATCAAGCCACGGCGACAGGCTCGTGCTTTGCAACGTCAGCAATACCGTTTTCGGCTCGTCCGCGCTGTGCATACCTTCGCTCGCACGTACGAGGGTCACATACGAAGACTCGGCGAGGCGCATGATCTTGGCAAAGCCATAATCAACGACGGTCTCGAAGCCGAGGGTATCGCGATAGAAGCGCCAGGCGACCTCGACATCCTCATAATAATAGAACGCGTTACTTGCAATAATATCTGGCGCCGGTTCGGCGCGGCCGGGCACCCACAAGCCGCAGGCAATGGCAAAGATCAAGACGCGCAAGCGCATCGTTCAGTCTTCTACGCCGAGGCGTTCATGCATGACGGGGCTGGTAGTCGTGTACTGCACATGCACCTTGCGGTCGGGCTCAAGTCGTTGCTTGATTGCGAATGCCGCCAGCGCGGCTTCATGGAAACCGCACAGAATCAGTTTCTTCTTACCCGGATAGTGATTGATGTCGCCGACCGCATAAATGCCCGGTGTCGACGTTTCAAATTTTTCAGTATCAACGTTGATGGTTTTTCGATTGATGTCGAGGCCCCACTCGGCTATCGGTCCGAGTTTCGGCGCAAGGCCAAAAAACACCAGCACATGCCGAACTGAAACCGTTTGCAGGTCGCCACCTTTGGGTTGTATGCGCAGCGCATTCATCATGCCATCAACATGTTCTAAGGCAGTTGCTTTCGCACTTTCAATGACGTCGATCTTGCCCGCCGCCTGCAATGCGCGCATTTGTGCGACCGTCGCCGGCACTGCACGGTACTCGTCGCGCCGATGTACGAGCGTAATTCGCTTGGTTATATTGGCAAGCGCGAGTACCCAATCAAGAGCGGAATCACCGCCACCAAGGATCGCAATTTCCTGACCGGAAAATTTCTGTGGATCTCTGACGCTGTAGTGCAGCGACTTGCCGGTGCACTCTTCGACGCCGTCGGCACGCAGTGCGCGTGGCTGGAAGGAGCCGACGCCACCCGCGATAACCACTGCTTTGGCGCTGAATGTTTTGCCTTTGCTTGTAGCAACGATGAACGTGCCATCTTCCTGGGCCGCAACTTCACTGACTTCCTCACCAAAGTGCATACCGCAGTCGAACGGCTCGATCTGCTTCAAGAGGCTTTGAGTCAGTTCGTCGCCGGTGCACACGGGAATAGCCGGAATATCGTAGATAGGCTTGTCCGGATACAGCTCACTGCACTGCCCGCCCGGGCGTGGAATGGAATCGATTATCTCGGCTTTGAGCCCCAACAAGCCCAGCTCGAATACCTGGAACAGGCCGCAAGGCCCGGCGCCAACAATAACAACGTCCGTACTGATCACTCGCCACTCCGCAAACTAAAGACGCGGACCCGGGTCCGCGTTCGCACTATCGTGGCGAGATAGTACCACCGGTGCCGGGCAGGCTCATGCCTGCCCGGCACCATCGATCAGGGGATCGATTTGCTGGCGGGATTGGAGTAAGCGCTTTCTACACCATCCGAGTTCAGTGCTGTGCTAACGAATTCCCAGGTTCCCGGCGCCAGGTTCTCAACAACGTAGGTTGTGATGCCCGGATTGTTGATCGTTGCCGAGTTCGGGTAATTGCCCGATGAAGTGCCCCAGTAAATTCGATAGCCGCTGAGGTTGGTGAGCGGGGTCCCGTCAGTATTCTGAGTAGGCGGCGTCCAGCTCAGGGTGGCCGAGCCAAGTGTAATATCGGCGACCGTAATCGCGAATGCCGTCAGGCTGGCACTGTCCTCGCCGTCGTCCACTGAGATGGTGATATTCGAGTACACACCGACGTCGCCTGCGCCTGGCGTACCGGACACTCGGCCGTTAGCTGTGTTGAAATTGGCCCAACCCGGCAGACCGCTAACACTGAAGGTTAGTGTATCGCCGTCGGCATCGGTCGCTACTGGCTGGAAGCTATAGAGATTACCAACGACGATCGTCGCCAACGGCGATCCGCTGATCACGGGCGGCGTGTTGACCGGCGGCGCGGTTACTGTGATCGTAAATGCCGCAAGGTCTGTTGAATCAGTGCCGTCGCTGACACTGATCGCTATGCCTGAAAAGTCGCCGCTTACTGACGCACCGGGGGTGCCACGTAGACGACCGGTAGTTGCATTGAACGTCGCCCAGGAAGGACGGTTGACTATGCTGAATGTCAGCGCATCACCATCCGCATCGGTCGCGACTGGCTGGAAGCTATAGAGATTGCCAGCCACGATTGTCGTCAAGGGTGATCCACTGATAACGGGTGGGGTATTTACGGGCAGCGCAGTCACTGTGATCGTAAATGCGGGAAGACTGGCTGAATTTAAGCCGTCGCTGACACTGATCGTTATGCCTGAAAAGTCGCCGCTAACCGACGCACCTGGTGTGCCACGCAGACGACCGGTAGTTGTATTAAACGTCGCCCAGGACGGACGGTTGCTGATGCTGAACGTCAGCGTATCACCGTCTGCATCTGTCGCTACCGGCTGGAACGAGTAGAGGCTGCCTGCCTCAACAGTCGTTGCAGGAACACCGGATATCTGCGGCGCAGTATTGCCCACTACAACAGGCTGAACCACGATCGAAAACAGCGGCAACGTTGCCGTCGCTTCGCCATCCGACACACTGACACCGATATTGCTCCAGACGCCAACATCGTTGTCATCCGGCGTGCCAGTCAGCGCGCCGCTCTGGTTGTTGAAGCTGGCCCACGCAGGCAGGTTGCTGACACTAAATGTCAATGCGTCACCATCTGCATCAGTCGCGGCTGGTGTAAAACTGTATGCGCTGTTGGCGACCACAGTCGTTAGTGGTGAACCGATAATAGTGGGCGGCGTATTCTGATCAATGTTGGTAACCGCAATGGTGAACGCTGGCAAGCTGGCTGTATCTTCGCCGTCGGAAACGCTTATGCCGATTCCCGGATATACGCCCGCGTCTGCGGCATTCGGTACACCTTGCAGCGCACCGGTTGCAGTATCGAACTGCGCCCAGCCGGGAAGACCCGTGATTGCGAACGCTAATTGGTCATTGTCCGCATCACTTGCGGTTGGCTTGAATTGGTAATTTGCACCGGCGACTATCGTAAGCGGAGGTACACCACTGATAATCGGCGCCGTATTGCCCGACGGAACAACGCCTGTCCGCAAGACAGTATTCAGGAGATCGATATCTGTTGCAGACGCGTTCGCCGCACCGAGCATGCTCGCATCCAGATCGGCGACAGCATTGCCGCTCAGTGCCTGCCGGACATCATTCGCCGTCATTCCCGCTGCAATGCCCGCGATCTCGGCACGCAATGTCGCCACCGCCGGCGTGGGCTGCAGCCATTCGGCCGCCACAAGGCCGATCTGCAGGCTGGCCAGCATTTCGGTCGTTACCTGCAACTCTGCCAATGCCGGGCTGGGGGTACCAATGAAAACCTGGGAAATAGCCGCTTCGATGCGCGCTGTTGCATCCGAACCCTGAACCCGCAATTGATTTTGCATTGTCTCAAGCGTGACTTGCGCCAGTGCCAGACCGAACACCACAGAAATCCGCGCATCCGCGCCAAAGCCACCACGGCCGTCGATAACACCGTCACTCAGATCGGAGCCGATTGCGGCTACCACATTGTCGCCCGAAGTCGTGCGGCCGACAGCATTCAGGCTATCGCGAGTACGACGAACTGCCTCACCCAGCGCTTCCGATGCCCGCACCAGTTCGGCGATGTTGCTGGCACCGACCTCGGTGGTCATCGCAGCACTGCCGCTTAGTGTGCTGAGGCCGCTGTTGAGTTCAGCACTGACAATGGAAAGCGCAGAAAGAATGTTCTCTTCAGACCTGCCACCAGACAGGTCGCTGGCGAGCTCCATTGCGAACGTAGTAAACGGATTAATATTGGCGACAACCCGACTGCCCGGCCGCAGCACTGCGCTGCGCAAGACAAAATCCGGCGTTGTGGAAGTAACCAGGTCGGTACCGCCAGAGATGTCGATTCGTAATGGGTAGTTTGACTG